>CATWID010000003.1 GCA_958350755.1 uncultured Collinsella sp. | reverse complement strand
CGCGCGACAGCCGCTGCGAAAAGAGCAGGCAGATAAAGAGCGAGGTGCAGACAAAAGCTGCAATGGCGGTAGGAACATCGACAACGGCGCCGACGATGGCGCCCATCGTACACGAAACGCCCCATGTTGCGATGAGGATCACGTTGAGCACAAAGGACTCGCGCGGGCCCCAATCCTCCCCTTCAACCAACTTGGCAAGCGAGATGCCATATGCCTCCTCGGTAAGTGTCGCGGCGACGGCCAGCGTCTGACGCTTCGAGGCACCCGTCAGATGCGGCGCGATCGATGCCGAGTAAAGCGCAAAACGCGAGGAGATGGCGGCAACGCTCGCGATAATCGAAGGTGCAGGCACGCCCGCCAGCCACAGGTTGCAGATCATAAACTGGCCGCTGCCCGTCACAAACGTGCTGCTCAGGGCAAAGACCATCCAGGGTTCCATTCCCGTCTGCCCCATGATCATTCCGCACGGCGCGCCTATTGCAACATAGGTAAGCATCACTGGCCAGACGGTTCTAACGATTTTGAGCACCATACGCTTCTCATCCTGACAAGGTCTCCGAGCCGCATGTAGCGACACGGCAGAATCATCATCCGACAGCAACCGAGTTCACCTACAATTGCCACCGGATCGAAAGACACAACTTTTTAGGAAGTCATTATGACAGCTATCGATCGAGACCGGGCGCGCGCGGCCTTCAAAAGCTACACCGATGCCTACGACGCCACCAACCCACGCATCGCGCTCAAAATCGAGCATACGTACCACGTGGCCGAGGCATGCGATGCCGTAGCGCGCGAGCAGGGCTGGTCGTCAGAAGATATTGACCTGGCATGGCTTTGCGGCCTGCTACACGATATGGGCCGCTTTGAGCAGCTGCGACGCTGGGACACCTTTAAGGACGCCGAGAGCATGAGCCATGCGGCGCTGGGCATCGAGGTCCTCTTTGGCGAGAATCCCGCCGATGCACCCGCCGTAACAAGCATCCGCGACTTTATCGATGACCCGGCAGAAGATGAGCTCATCCGAGCGAGCATTGCCTATCACAGCGATTTCCGTCTACCCGCGCAGCTCGACGTGCGCACGCGGAGCTTCTGCGATATCGTGCGCGATGGTGACAAGATCGACATTATGCGCACCATCGCCGACAGCACCGTCGACACCATCCTCAAGGTGGATGAGGACGCGTTTCTAGCCAGTCGCTTCTCGGTACCGACGCTTGCCGCCTTTGACGAGCATCGGTGCGTCGCGCGCGACGAGCGCAACGAGCCGGCGGACTACCTGGTGGGACTCATCTGCTTTATGTTTGAGCTCGTCTATCCAGCAAGCCGCGCGCTGGCGCGTGAACGGGGCGATGTCCACCGCCTGCTCGACGCGCCCTTTGGCATTACACGGCCCTTTACCGACCCTGCCACGCAGGCAACCTGGAGCCGCCTAAAGGACGAGATGCGCGACTGGCTGGCGCGCGCCTAGCGCTCAAGCTGGGCCAGCAGCTCCTCGACGACCTCGACGGCGTCCCCAACAACCTTGTACTGGGCAGCACCAAAAATGGGGGCATCCGGGTCCTCGTTGATGGCGATAACGCACTCCGCCCCACCGATGCCGGCAAGATGCTGGATGGCGCCCGAAACACCGATACTCACGAGAAGCTTGGGCGAAACCGATACGCCGGTCTGGCCAATCTGATGGCGATACTCCAACCAGCCGGCCTCCACGACAGGTCGCGTGCAACCAAGCTCGGCTCCCAGAGCCTCGGCGAGCCTTCGCATCAGCGGCAGGTTTTTCTTGGAACCAATGCCGCGACCCACCACGACCAGGCGCTCGGCATCGGCGATCGAGGCCTGCTGCCCCCACTCCTCGGCGGGAATCGAAATCTCGACACGAGCCTTAGCATCATCCGCAAGCGATATCTGGGTGATCGTGCCGGAGCGGCCGTAGTCAAAGTCGGGCGCCTTAAAGATGCCGGGACGAACCGTTGCCATCTGGGGACGATGATTGGGGCAGACGATGGTGGCCATCAGGTTGCCGCCAAACGCCGGACGCGTCTGTTGCAGCAGTCCCGTCTCCGTATCCATCGAAAGTACGGTGCAGTCAGCCGTAAGGCCCGTCTGCAAGCGCACGGCAACGCCGGGTGCCAGTTCGCGGCCAAAAGCGGTCGCACCGTATAGGATGGCCTCGGGTTTGCGTTCGGCTACCAAATCGCAGATCAAGCGGGCGTAGACCTCCGCATCGTTTTGGCGCAGGCGCTCGTCGCGACAGGCCAGGACTTCGTCGGCGCCTGCGCAAACCAGATGCTCCAGGTCACCGAGAGAACCCTCGGGGGCCATACCGACCAGTGCCACCAGACGGCAGCCGCGAGCATCGGCAAGCTCGCGGCCCTTGCCCATAAGCTCATAGGCAACGGGAGTCACCGTATCGTGCTCGTCGGTCTGCACGAATACCCAAATGTCTCGATATGCATCAAGGTCCACCGCACCAGCGGCCTCGTCACGCTCGATCGAGATAGCGTTGACAGGGCAGGCGTCGACGCACCCACCGCATAGGATGCAGCCGTCGGTTACGTGGGCGCATCGGTTGGGTCGCTCGCCTTCCACTACGATGCCGCCCGAGGCACAGGCGCGAACGCAGCGACCGCAGCCGATACAGGCTTCGCTATCGATAATCAGTCCGCTCATCTATGCCATCCCCTCGATAATCTTGGCAAGTTCTACCGCCTGCTCGGACGCCGTCCCCTCAACGGCCTTGCACGTTTGGTCACGGTCGGGCACAAACGAGCGCACGACCTGTGTCGGCGACCCGGCAAGACCGCAACGCGCGGGGTCGGCGTTCACGTCGGCGGCACTGACCACGCGCACGTCCGTCTCCTCCGCCGCGCGAATACCGGCAATACTCGGCATACGCAACTGGCCAATCTCCTTGGCAGTCGTCATCGCGCACGGCATCTCCAGGCGCACCGTCTCCTCGCCGGCATCGCAGCCGTGGACGAGCGCCAGCGAGCCACACGTCGTAAAGCCCGCGCTTTGCACGCAGCTCACGTCGGTCACGCAGGGAATCTCAAAGGCACCGGCCAGCTCGGGGCCAATCTGGGCCGTATCGCCATCCACCGCCATCTTGCCGCAGATGAGCAGGTCGAAGTCCTCGTCAAGCGCCTCGATGCCGCATTTGAGAGCATAGGTGGTCGCCAGGGTATCGGCACCTGCAAAGGCGCGATCGGTCAGCAGCAGCGCGTCGTCGGCGCCTCGAGCGATGCAGTCGCGCAGCAGCGACTCGGTCGCGGGGATGCCCATCGACACCACCGTCACGCGCACATCCATGCCAAAGCCGATAAAGTCGTCCTTCAGCGCCAGCGCACATTCCAAAGCGCTCGCATCAAAGGGATTAATGACCGCCTGCTTGCCATCGCGCACGATGGTATTGGTCTTGGGGTCCATCTTGACCTCGGTGCTGCCCGGCACGGCCTTGACGCACACCACCATATGGAAATCGCTCATCTTCACGCGCCCCCTTTCTGGACGAGCTCATCCAAGAGCTTCTCCGAAAACAGGTTGCCGCGACCCAGCTGCCCGTCGGGATCGAGCTGGAGCTTGAGCCGCGCCGACTCGACCATGGCCTCGTGACCGTACATCGTCTCTAAGAAGCCCGCCTTGATCTTGCCGACGCCGTGCTCGGCAGAAACGGCACCGCCCATAGCCGTTACCTCCGCAGCCCACTGGGCAAACAGCTCGCCACCGCGACGGTAGTCCTGCGCATCGCGCGGCAGGATGTTCACATGCAGATGGTTGTTACCGATGTGCCCCCAGGCAGCAGATTCAAGCCCGCTTTCGGCCAGTGTGCGGCGATAGAGGGCCACGACATCGGCAAGGCGTGCATTGGGCACCGACATGTCCGAACCCAGTTTGGTGATGGTGGGGTCGGTGCGGCGACGCTCGTCGATAAGCATATTGACGCTCTCGGGGACCGCATGGCGGAAGAACCGCTGGCACTCGCGATCAACCTCGGTGCGCGCGACCCATGTCGCATCGTCGCGGCCACCCGCAAACTCGAGCACCCATCCCAGGTGGTACAGCTCCTCGGTCGCCTGGGCCTCGTCATTGCAGTCGAGCTCCACGTAGACACAGACCTTGGCCTCTTTGTCGAGCGCCGGCAGCGAGGCAAACGCCGTCGACTGCTCGCGCTGGCGACGTAGAATATCCAGGGCGCCAGCATCGAAGTACTCGATGGCAGCCGCATGGGACAGGACGGGGCGCACGGAATCGGTAAAGGACACGGCCTTGTCTTCGCTATCGAAAAAGCAGCTCACGCCCCAAACGACCGCAGGCGCCGCCTGCAGGGCAATCTCGAGCTCGGTGATAACGCCGAGCGTGCCGCAAGCGCCGATAAAGAGGTCGATGGCGTCCATATCGTCCGCAACAAAATAACCCGAGGCATTTTTGGTCTTGGGCATGGTGTAGTCAGGAAGATCGAGCTCGAGTGCACGGCCCTCTGCCGTCACGAGCGACAGGTGGCGGCCCTGGGCAAAAGCCTCACCGCGCTGAAGCTCAAGCAAATCGCCATCAGCCAGCGCAACGTGGAGTCCCGTGATATGCGGGCGCATGGGGCCGTAAGCGTAGCTGCGGGCGCCGGAGGCGTTGCATGCCGCCATGCCGCCCAGACAGGCAGATGCCTCGGTGGGATCGGTGGGAAAGAACTGCTCGGGGGCCTCTTGGAACTCCTCGTAGGCCTCAAGCGATGCCTGGTCCCAACCAGCAGTCGGCAGCACCTTCTTGCTCAGCTGCTTGCGCAGCTCCGAGAGCACAACGCCCGGCTCCACGCGCAGCAGAAATTGGCCTTGTTCATCGCGGCGAAGGCCCAAGTAGCGATTCATACGGGAAGTATTGAGGATATGCCCGCCGTGGGGCACGGCACCGGCGGCAAGGCCGGTTCGGGCGCCCTGAACCGTTACCGGGACACGCTCGGCATGGAGCTTTTCCAAAATGGCACGGACCTCGTCTTCCGTTATCGGAAACGAGATGCTCGAGGCCTCGCCCGATGCGCGAGACTCATCGCGACCATACTCTTCGAACTCGTCGGTGAAGGGTTTGATGGTTGCAGACACGCGAACTCCCCCTTTAGCTAACTACAGTGTTTGCAGGGAGATGTTACCGCATCGTTTCGTCGACGTGTTCGAGACCGTCTCCATAATTGGCGATTTTTACGTTCGTGCAATTCGGCGAGCGGCTTGATTTCCTCGGCAGACGATGCTTTTGACACATATGGCCCCGCCGTCGCCGACCGTGCGATTGTCACTCGAAAAAAGTTGGAGTATTTTTTGCCGCCTTTTACCTGCGGAGACACCAATCCGTCAAGCATTTGGTCAGCAATTGGTCAAGTAGCGGCTGATACCGTCGGCATCGACAGCCAAAACCGACAGAAGTTTTGGCCCCAAAAGCAGGGAGGTTCCCATGGCATATTACTGGCCCCAGTACGGCATCGCCATCGAAGTCGACGACGATCCCCATCTCCTGCCTTTCGACGAAGAGGCATTCCCCGATACGGCGGTCTACCACGTTACCACCGATGTGATCTGCGACCCCGAGTCGTTCTCGGCGCTCGCCCACCATATCGCGCATATCCACGACATCGAGCTCCCTCCCGACTTCGAAGAGCTCGTCTACTCGCGCCGCCTGATGCTTCACATGCTCTTTGGAGCGGACCCGTCCACCTTTGCGCGCATCTATACCGCCAAGGATGCCGCATGAGCGCAAAGAAGCCGCCCCGCTTTGCAGACCTGGGTCGTCGCAAGAAGCTCATCGTTGCCTGCTTGGCCATCGTCTGCGCCCTTGTCGCCGTAGGACTATACGCTTGGCAGTCGCAGCCCGTACCCGAGGCGGGCGCTTCGGTCACGACGGCCGAGGGCAAAACGCGTCAGGAAATCCAAGATGAGCTCGACGCCATCGTCCGCGACAACATGATGACGATTTCGGTCGCGCCGGTCACTCAGCTGCAGGAGGACGGCAAGCTGCGCGTCAACGTGCAAAACGTCCAAGACAATAAATTTCCCCAGCGATTCCGCGTCATCCAAAACGACGAGACCATGTACGAATCCGGTGTGGTCGAGACCGGCAAGACAATCGAGACGTGCCCCGCCGGCGACATCAAAGAAGGCGAGGCGTACATCGAGATCCAGGCACTCGATGCAAAGACCCTCGACAGCCACGGCAATCCGACACGTGTCAAGGTACGGGTTGAGCAAGCCGAGAACTAGCTTTCCGGCCGACGCGGCACCGCACGCAATTCACCAGCATTCGTCCAATCATCGCGGGGACGGCCCGCGGCGAATAGAAAGGAACGACCATGGACATCACCAGGAACATGAACGGAGCCAGAGCGCTCGTCGTGGGCGCAGGGCTCGCGCTCGCGCTCGCAATGGGCGCCGCCCCGACGCCAGCCATGGCAGCCGGGCGCGTTGGAACCACGAAGGTAATGGTCAGGACCGAGATCGACAACGTTGAGTTCAAAGTTCCGACGGTTATTCCCTTCGTCGCCAAGGCCGACGGCACGCTTCAGGGCCCCTCAGAAGACGCGACCACTATCGACAATCATTCGGCCTACGGCATCCATGTCACCAACATGAAGATCGACGCCATGAACACCTGGACCATTGCCGCCGACGCCAAGGCCGGAACCGCGCAGAACTCCATCGACTTTAAGGTCGGCCCCGACGGCGCACTCCAGAACGCCAGCGCCGCAATGCAGGGGACGGGCCTCGATCTTTCCAAGAATGCAGCCTTCGACATGGGCTACCAGGGCATTGCCGGTGGCACGGACAAAATTAAGCTCAAGACAAGCGGAAACGTCGCCCGCGTCACGCGCGACATCTTCCGCGTAACCGGCGAAGGCGATCAGGTTGCGACGATCACCTGGACGGTCGAGCCCGGTGCGCACACGGCATAAGGCTATCGCCCTGGCCGCCGCCGTCAGCATCCTAGCATTTGGGCCAGCCATGGCCTTTGCCCAGCAAGAACAGGCGCAGGCCGCCACGCAAGTGACGGTCGACCTCTCGGAGCTCGACCGCGGCAACTGCAAGGAACCGTTGGCACAGACAGACGACAGACGATGGCTCTTGGCAGCAGGCGCCACGGCAGCAGGCGCGGGAACCGCCGGCCTCGGTCTGCACATCAAACGCAGCCAGAAACGAAACACGGACAGGCCGCACTAAATTAGCTAAGGAGACCCCATGCCATCGAAGAGCCTTTTGCCCGTCGTCGCACTCTGCGGCGCGCTCGCAACCGGAACGCCTGTCGCCGCTTGGGCGACTCCCGTCATGGCAGACTCCTTACCAGCAGCCCTAAGCTCCGCACCAAATCCGTCGAACGCCATTGCGTGCAAGCGTTTTTCGTTCGCGCAGGCCGCAATCTCAACCTCGGGATGCCTTCGTCGTAATACGGACGGCTCGATAGTCGTGGATATCAATCGTTCGAGCAAGGCAAACGGCTCCCAGGCGGGGTGCGCCGTCTGCACGTGGCGCTCGATTGTGCTCGATGCAGATGGCGATCCGTGCGATTTGGGGTTGCGCATCGATATAGCTTCGGTCGATGACTCGGCGAACGGAGCGAAGGTCGCCTTCGACGGTGCGTTTTTCGAGAAAGGAGGCGGTATATGTCTGGGCTGCGCCGCCGCGAATGCAGACGACACGCAGCCCACCCTCTCATTCACGGCATCGCTGCGGCTGACCAAGGCGGGCACCGATGCCATCGCGGCGGGAGAAGCATCCCTGCTGTTCTACGCCGTCAGCACCAAAGACACGGACGCTCATTTCGAGAAGCCAGCCGGATCACTCAGCCTTACGCGCGGGACGGAGGCAGGCCCTATTGCGATCGATACCCACACGCTAGGCAGGCAACGCATTCTTGCCGACCCAGCGCTTCTCGAGATGGAGTGGAACGGATCCGGAGCCGTCGGGATTGTCCCCTCCGCGCTTGACGCCAAGACGCTCCCCTCAGACGACGAACCCATCAACGCAACCATACAAGAAGAGAGCACGGACAAAGAAGCAGGTGCGGGCGACACGCCGTCGCCGACAAGCAGCGTCCCAGCTTCTTTCGAAGCACCGAATGAGCCCGCTACCGGTCCAAACGATCCCGAGCTCGCGGACAGTCTGGGGCTTGCTGATCCTCAGGAGATCGATGAAGGTAACTGCTGCGTGCTTGCCGCCCTCGACCACACAGAGGTCATCGACGCCGCGAACATCGAAGTTGCCGCCGCCAATCAGCCCGTCCGCAAGTCGGCCATCATCGCATTTCCTGAATCCATCGAAGTCGTCTTTTTGCCATCGGGCGAGGTCGTGGCCCCAACACTGCTCACCTTGTTGGGCGCCAAGAATACTCGAAACGAAATTAAAAAGGTCACGGTTGTCGACCCTGTAACCACCGCTAAACTGCGTCTATACGCCGTTGCCCCAGACGGAAGCAAGACCTTGGAATTCGATGGCGACACACTTCTAGCCTGGCGACGTCTGGACATTATGCAAGACGTTTCGTATCAGATCGAACTCGAAGGGTTTGATCGTGCCCGCGATGCCAATATCATCGCCGCGGCTATTGAATCCCCACAGCGGCTTATGACACTGCGCTTTGACTACTATCCCTATGTCCCGACAACCACCTGAGGCTTAAATGCTGCGCATCATTCCTAATACCACTTATATAACGTATTAGATGAGTCGCGATGTGCCTCGCATTTCGTTCTGCTACGATTGCCACGTTGGCATCAATACAGGAGGGCTCATGCCGGGCTTGGGAACAATCATCAACGTTGCGCTTTTAGTTGCGGGCGGTCTTTTGGGATTAGCGGGCGGCCGCTTCATTACACCGCGCATCCAAGACACGCTCATGAAAGCATCGGGGCTGTGCGTCCTGTTTATCGGCCTGGGCGGCACCATGCAAAAGATGCTCATCATCGATGGAAAGGCGCTAGCGACCACCGGTACCACCATGCTCATCGTCTCATTTGCGCTCGGTTCGCTCATCGGCGAGGCCATCAACTTGGAGGCCGCCATCGAGAACCTTGGCGAATGGCTCAAGCGCAAGACTGGCAGTGAGGGCGATAACGAGTTCACCAACGCTTTTGTCTCGACTTCACTCACCGTGTGCATCGGCGCCATGGCCATTGTGGGATCGATCCAGGACGGCCTGCTCGGCGACTGGTCAACGCTTGCCCTCAAGGGCGCACTGGACTGCATCATCGTCTGCACCATGACGGCCTCGCTTGGCCGCGGCTGCATCTTCTCCGCCCTGCCCGTCGCCGTGTTCCAGGGGACGATCACGTTGTTTGCCGGCGCGCTCTCCCCCATCATGACCACAGCTGCCCTCAACAGCCTTTCGCTCGTAGGCTCCATGCTCATCTTCTGCGTCGGCGTCAACCTCATCCGTCCTCAGACCTTCCGCACGGCCAATATGCTTCCCTCCGTCGTCATCGCCGTCATCTACGCCCTCCTGTTCTAAATCTATCAACGCAGCGGTATCTCGAACATCTGTTTGATGCTGTGCTATGATATGAGGTCACCGTAGCTGTGTTCGAGAGGAGGAGCGGTGGCCGACCAGGACATCAAGATGCTCATCGAGCGCATCATGGCCGAGGCCCGGACCCATCAGTCCGCCCGCTTCTCAAACGAAACCTACGCAGACGAGCCGATTCTCAAAACCGGCCGACAGATGCAGAATTTCCTCCCCGACCAGTACCGTAAAATGCGCGAGATATCGCGCTGGCAGGATGACCCCAAGGGCGGTGCGGGCCGCTGGCTTTCGGAAGCCGAGCTTTTTTACCGCCAGGGCCTGCTGATGGCCGACTTTGAGGACGACTGTCCCTACAACGGCACCTTTAAGTCGTACTTTCCCACCTACAACGCCATGAGCGACCGGCAGCTGCGCGGCTACTTTACCTGGCGTGCCCAAGTGCGCCGCGGAACCGTCGAGGAAACGTCTACGTCCTTTGCCTTTCTGTATCTTTATGAGCTGATCTGCGGCATTGGCGTAGATAATCCACTCGATGGTTTTAACAAGATCAAGGCTTTTTGGGATGTCTATCGCGCCTTCGAGCCCGGCATCGACCGGTTTGCGCGCGTGTGGCTGCAAGATTACGCCGTGTTCCACGGGCTCGACCCCAAGCTGCTTCGCGACTCTAAAACCGTCATGTTCGATAACGCCCTTATCGAACTGCGGCGCGCGGCACGAGACCTTGTACCGGCACCGTCCGGCCAGACCCCTAAGCGTCGCAAAACCTCCGAGCCCACGCTCCCCCTTCCGCCCGATGAGGTGCGCGAGGAGCGACTCATGGCCGCCATCAACGCCCTCTCCACGTACAACCTAAGTAGCTCGCGGCTCGACCGCAGCCACCACCGTGATCTGCGCCACGTGGCGTGCGCCGTGTATGTCCGCATGGCGCGCTACTATGACACGCACCGAAAGACCGGCATCGTGGCAAGTTTATTTGGGGAGGAGACGGCCATGCCCTACACCATGTTTGCCTCGGCCGTATTCTTTGCGCCCGAGCGCCACGAGGACTGCGAATACCGTCTGGACCCCATCCATATCTACCGTTGCCAAAACGGTTTTTGGGAATGCATGCGGATTCACGGTAGCAGGCAAAAGAGCAGCAAGCTCGGTGAAATGATGCGCGCCTGCGACCAACGCCTGCGCCTGGCGCTGGACCCCGCCCATCCCCTTAAGGAAGAAAAGGTCCCCAAATATCTGGCCAAGATTATCGATGACGAGATTGTGGCATGGCTTTCGTGGGACGCCGCACACCAGCCCGTCAAGATCGATATCGATTTGAGCCAGCTGGGGCACATTCGGAGCGCTGCCGCACAAACGCGCGAAGCGCTTTTGATCGACGAGGAACGCGAGGACGGCGCGTCCGCAGAAGCCGAGGCAGCGGACTCAGGGCAACCGGAAGCCGAGCCCGTAGCCGACGCGACGGTCGAGGCGGTCGCGGCGGCTGCAGGGCAGGACGAGTCCGACGAGCCGACCATATCCACCGAACAGTTTGGTGTCGTGGCACCGCTTCTCGCGCCGACGCCCGCGTTCGCAGCTGCTACGCCCGCGTTCGCAGCTGCTACGCCCGCTGACGCCACAAACGAACTCGCGCCCGCCGCAGACGCCTATCTCCGCGCGCTGCTCGAGCACAACGCAGTACAGGCGGAATCGGCGGTAGTGCAATCGGAGCAGAGCGAGGACATGCTCGTCGATACCATCAACGAGGCGCTCTTTGACCTGGTGGGCGACACCGTAATTGAATTTAGCGCAGCAGGGCCGCAGATTATCGAGGACTACGAAGCAGACGTGAGAGGATACCTAGACCATGAGTGATACCGCATCCGCAGCACCTCGCGTGCCCAAGCGCGTCGCTGCCGTCATTCTCAACTCGCTCAAGGGCGGCGTGGTCCCGCGCATCGGCCTTCCTTACATCACCGTAGGGCGCGAGGTCGAGATCCGCGCCCTGCTCACCGATCTGAGTCTCATCGCCGACGGTGGCGCGAGCTTCCGCTTTCTGGTCGGTCGTTACGGCGCCGGCAAGAGCTTTTTGCTCCAGACTATCCGCACGCACGCCATGGGCGAGGGATTCGTCGTCGCTGATGCCGACCTGTCGCCCGAGCGCCGCCTGCAGGGCGGTCAGGGACAGGGCCTTGCCACCTACCGCGAGCTCATCCGCAATATATCGACCAAGACGCGCCCCGAGGGCGGTGCGCTCAACCTTATTCTGGATCGCTGGGTCGCCTCGTGTGCCGACGTCGACGAGTCGGTCGTCAATGCCCAACTGGCCCCGCTCGAGGAGATGGTCCACGGCTTCGACTTCACCCGTATGCTCCGCCGCTATCGCATGGCCGCATCCGGGGGCGACGAAGAGACCATGAGCCGCGTGACCAAATGGATTCGCGGCGAATACCGCACCAAGAGCGAGGCACGCGCCGAGCTGGGCTCCTCGACCATCATCAGCGATGACGACTGGTACGACTACGTTAAGCTCATTGCGCGCTTTTTGGTTTGCAGTGGCTACAAAGGCATGCTGGTGCTCATCGACGAGCTCGTGAATCTGTATAAGATTCCCAACGCCATCACGCGCCAATACAACTACGAGAAGATCCTGACTATGTACAACGACACGCTCCAGGGCAAGGCGCAGTACCTGGGCATGATCATGGGCGGCACGCCAACCTCCATCGAAGACCGCCGCCGCGGCGTGTTCTCCTACGAGGCCCTGCGCAGCCGACTCGCTCAGGGCCGCTTTGCGCGCGAAGACCTTAAGGACATGCTCGCGCCCATCATCCGCCTGCAGCCACTCACCTACGAGGAGCTACTGGTGCTCATCGAAAAACTCATGCAGATCCATGCCGGCTACTTTGGCTGGACGCCCACGCTTGCCGAAAACGACTTGGTGGACTTTCTCAAGATTGAGTTCGGCCGCGTGGGAGCCGATACGCACTTGACGCCGCGTGAGGTTATCCGTGACTTTATCGAGCTGCTCGATATCCTGTGTCAGAACCCCGATGCAAATGTGGCCGAGCTGCTGCAAAGCGTCGGCGGCGACGCGCTGGCGCCGGCGGCCGCAACAGGCGACACCGGCACCGCAGGCGGCGACCGCAACTTCGCCGAGTTCACCATCTAACCTACCAAAAAGGGACAGGTTTATTTTGGCAGGTTTTATCTGGGCAAACGTTGAAGCAGTAATGCAGCAAGCCGTTGCCAGCCGCGTTGAGAGATTCGATGTTGAAAGGAGGCCCCGTGAACGCCTTTGACCGCTACGCCCCGTTTATCCAAGACTTCATCTACTCCCACGATTGGGAGAGCCTACGCTCTATCCAGGTTGCAGCAGCTGATGCCATCTTTAACACGCAAGATAATGTGCTCCTGACGGCATCCACGGCTTCCGGCAAAACCGAGGCAGCCTTCTTTCCCATCCTGACCGAGTTTTGGGAGAACCCGCCCGCAAGCGTGGGCGCCCTCTACATTGGCCCCCTCAAGGCGCTCATCAACGACCAATTCGTCCGCCTCAACGACCTGTGCGAAGAAGCCGATATCCCCGTCTGGCACTGGCATGGCGATGTCTCGCAATCACACAAGGCCAAACTCATCAAAAAACCGAGCGGCATCCTACAGATTACGCCCGAGTCGCTCGAGGCGCTCCTGATCCATAAGCACATGGCGATCCCGCGCATGTTTTGCGACCTGCGCTATGTGGTTATCGACGAAGTCCATTCGCTCATGCGCGGCGACCGCGGCGGGCAGACGCTCTGTCTTATCGAGCGCCTCTCGCGCATGGCAGGCGTGCAGCCCCGCCGCATTGGCCTTTCGGCCACCATCGGCGACCCCGAGCGCACGGGCGCCTTTCTCTCGCAGGGAACGGGGCGCGACTGCGTTATCCCCCGCTTTGAGGAACCGCGCCGCGTGTGGCGCATCTCCATGGAGCACTTCTACAACTCGGGCCCCCAGGCTCAGCAACGAGGATTCGTAGGCACAGGTCCACAAGAAGCCGAGGTGCTTGCTTGCGAGCGTATTGAGACGGCGGCGCCCGCGGCGCTGCCCGCATCCGGACAAGACATGTGCCACAGCGGACGGCTTACACAGGAAGAACACCGTCAACGTCGTGAGCAGGCGCGGGGCAAGGCCGCTCCCAAAGACCGTCGCACTTCCTCGGCCCCCGAGGGCGAAGTCGACATCCCACGAGCGACCGAGCAGGCGCTTCTCAACCCCACCGACACGGCGCCCGACAACGCCGACCCCGGCATGGGCTATATCTTTGAGCATACGCGCGGCCGCAAATGCCTGGTCTTTGCCAACTCGCGCGAGGAGGCAGAGGCCGTGTGCTCCATGCTGCGCAGCTACTGCGAGAGCCGGCACGAGCCCGACCGTTTTCTCATCCATCACGGCAATCTTTCGGCATCGCTACGCGAGACGGCCGAGGAGCTCATGCGCGACGAGGAGCAGACGCAGACAACCGTCACCACCTCTACGTTGGAGCTCGGTATCGATATCGGCCGCCTGGAGCGCGCCTTCCAGATTGACGCGCCGTTTACCGTTAGCTCCTTTTTGCAGCGCATGGGGCGCACGGGCCGTCGCGATCTTCCGCCCGAGATGTGGTTTGTCATGCGCGAGGAAGAGCCCGAGCCGCGCACGATGATGCCCGAAACCATTCCCTGGAAGCTCCTGCAGGGTATCGCGCTCGTACAACTCTATCGCGAGGAAAAGTGGGTCGAGCCACCCGAGCTCGATCGTCTCCCCTACAGCCTGCTCTATCACCAGACTATGTCGACCCTCGCCAGCACCGGCGAGCTCACGCCGGCCGAACTTGCCCAGCGCGTGCTCACGCTCAGCTATTTCCACCGTGTCTCGGCAGACGATTACCGTGTGCTGCTACGTCACCTCATTAAGATCGACCATATCCAGGTCACCGAAGGTGGCGGGCTCATCGTGGGTCTCGCGGGCGAGCGCATCATCAACAACTTTAAGTTCTACGCCGTGTTCCAGGAAAACGAGGAGTTTACCGTCCGGAGCGAATCGGCCGAGCTGGGCACGATCGTTAATCCGCCCCCGCCCGGTGAGCGCATCGCCATCGCCGGACACTGCTGGATTGTCGAGGAAGTGGACTGGAAGCGCCACACTGTCTTTGCCACGCAGGTCAAGGGCCGGGTGCCGGCCTACTTTGGCGACTGCCCCGGCGACATTAACACGCATGTGCTCGAGCGCATGCGCCAAGCGCTCACTGAGCACGCAGCATATCCGTACCTTATGGGTAACGCACGGGCTCGCTTGGCGCAGGCTCGTCATACCGCCGAGATTTCGGGCGCGGGAACTAAGCCGCTCATCAACCTGGGTGGCGACACCTGGGTGCTCTTCCCCTGGTTGGGCAGCTACGCCTTCCTAGCACTCGAGCGCATGCTTAAAATCAAATGCGCCGCTGAGCTGGGCCTTCGCGGACTCGACCCGTCACGCCCGTACTTTATGCAGTTTAAGATGAAGGCCGACGAGGAGACGTTCTTTGAGGTGCTCGCCGCCGAGGCCGAAAAGGACTTCGATCCCATCGAGCTCGTCTATCCTGGCGAGGTGCCTTACTTTGACCGCTACGACGAGTTTGTTCCCGAAGAGCTCGTGCGCAAGGGCTTTGCCGAAGGCGTGCTCGACATAGAGGGCATGAAGCAGCGCGTTCACGGCTGGCGCGACCACGCCTAAGACCAGTCCTTTTTGGGACGGGGAGACTTACTTGTCGTGAAGGACGGTGCCGAGGAAGTCGGTGTCGAAGGGCACGGCTTCGGCAAAGGTGTAGTCGCCGTCGCTGGCGATGAGCAGGTAGTTCTCCTCGCCGCCGAACTCCGCATCGCCACATGGGACCACCCAAACGTGGGCGAACACCTCGAGCGCCGTGGCAGCGCAGTCGCGCAGGAACGTCACATCGCTCCCCTCGTTTGCGCTCACGATATTGGCCACGTAGATACCCCCGGGGTTCAGGCTGCCCCGCACCAGGCGCAGCGCCTCAACGGTCGCCAGCTCGCGCACGGGCTCGGCACCGCCAAAGCAATCGCTCACGACCACGTCGTAGCGACGATGCCCCACGCTCGTCACACCCAGATACGAGCGAGCCTCTGCGGTAATCACCCGCAGGCGATCGCCCACCGCGTGCTCCAGTTCATCCAGATAGAACCAACGGCGCGCCAAGCGCGTTATCTCTCCGTCATACTCGATGACGTCCATGCGCAAACTCTCGTGCGACATCAGCGCGAACTTGGGATAGGCACACCCGCCGCCGCCCAGCATAAGCATGCGGTCGATGCCATGACCACAAGCATCGCGCATGGCATCCTCGGCCTCAAACACATCGTCAAACGCACGATAGTACGCAAAGACGGGCTCTGCCCAACGCTCGCCAACATAGGCCGCGCTTTGGTACACGCCGCCTTGCACCAACACGCGGACTTCGTCGCCGTTCTCATCGTGCACGCGTTTCACACACGCCAACCCATTGCGAGTTCGCGCAACCTGCAGACAGGCAGCACGAACAGCGACGGTGGCCGCACCAAGCGCCGCGGCTCCCAGAGCAACGCCGGCAACGAAGCCAGCGGAAACACTTGGCTTGTTCATCTAGAGCTCCTTTTGCAGATAGAGTCCATGGTCGTAAAAACCCAGATGGCGATAGTACTCGCGCGTACCGATCGCGCTGATCACGTTGATGTGCGTATACCCCGCGTCCCGAGCAATATGGCATGCACGCTCCACCAGCGAGCGCCCCAGTCCATGATGCTGAGCCGCCTGGCCTTGATCTCCCACGCGTGCCGCCATGCCATACACGTGCACCTCGCGAATCATCGCCTCGTCCGGCGTCGTCGGCAATTCGCCCGCATGCGCGGCAACAAACGCGCGGTCGGGAAGTGACAGGCGCAAAAAGCCCGCGATCTTGCCCTGCGGCGTCACCCACTGCAAAAAGCGTTCCTGAGTCGCCGGCGTCTCGTAAGCGACCTCATCAAGAGACAGCTCATCCAGGTCGGCACCCTCGGTACTGATCTCTCGATAGCGAATCTCGCTCACCTTGGCGCCCTCGCCACGGGCCGCCAAACGATTCTCGACGAGCTGGCGCAGATTGGGCTTCTTGTTGCCCACCATGATGTCATCGGAGCTAAAGTCGCGAATCATGCGGCTGATACGGCAGAACGACGGCGTCACCACAATGTCATCGGCCAACACGTCGAGCAACTCGTCCTCGGTATAGGGGCGCCACTCGCCACGCTCATAGCAACCCACCAGACGCGAGCCCTCGATGAGCGCGCACGGGTAGACCTTGACCTCGTCGGGCATAAAGGCCCCTTCGGTCATAAAGCGTTCGTAGTCGCGCTTGTCCCCCTCGGGCGTGGCGCCCAGCAGGTTAAGCATAAAATGCGCGTGAATCTTAAAGCCAAACAGGCGCGCAAGCGAAAACGCCCGCTCGATCTGCGCCACCGAAATGCGACGCTCGTTGATATCGAGCAGGTGCTGGTCGAGGCTCTGGATGCCCATCTGAATCTTGGTGCAGCCCAGGCGGCGGATGAGCGTAAGCGCCTGCGGCGTTACAGCATCGGGGCGCGTCTCGATAACGAGTCCCACCACGCGATGCTTCGCCGTCTCGTTGATGCGCTGCTGACGCTCGAGCTCCTCCATCGTTGCCGTCTGCCACTCAGTGACCTCGCCCCACGGCGTACCGGGACCGTACAGACGACGCACCGCACGGTTATAGCCGCCCACGGCAGCATCCACACGCCCCTGCTCGTCGGCAACGCCGGCAGCAAGCTCGACCTCGTCTGTCGCAATGCCGGCGGCCCGATAGCGCTCGCGGCGCTCTGCCACCACCGGCGGCAGGGCATCGGCGGGAGCGTCATCGAGCAGACGCCCCGCCTCGGCACGACTGATGCCCGGACGCGCCAACATGGGGTTAGCCGCCACACCAGCCACGGCATCGTCATTGAGCGCGCGGAAGAGCTCCGACATAAACCACGTCTGATACCCTTGCGGATAGTCGCTCCAGGTACCGCCGAGCACAATGAGCTCAATCTTATCGGTCGCATGCCCCATTTGCGAAAGCGCCGTCAAACGGGCACTCACCTGCAGATACGGGTCAAAGCAATTTTGCTCCGCACGGGCGCACGCCGGCTCGGCGTGCAGATAGCTTTTGGGCATGCGCAGGTCGTTGGGGCAAAACAGGCAATCGCCCGAGCATGGCCAGGGCTTGGTGATGACGGTAATGGTCGCCACGCCCGAGGCCGTGCGACGAGGCTTCATGCGCAGCACTTGCAGCAGTTGACGCTCCAACTCGGCATCGACATTCCACGCAGCCCACCGAGCCGGCTCCTCACGTTTAACCCGTTGGTAAAAAGGCAGCAGACGGCGCTTGGCCAAATCGCGTTTGTCGGCACCCTCGCGGCGCGCCTCGGCATGTATCAGCTTGACGAGTGCCTTGTCGTCCACGGTCTCGCCGCGACGCAGGGCATCGAGTATGTTCAAAATAATCTGTTCCATGACCCCATTGTAAAGGCAAAGGCGCCGGAGCCCGTCACGGCTCCGGCGCCTACATCAAAGAGCATGCCTATATGTACCGATCTCCGAAAACCGCATGTCACTCCGGATCAAACGACATGTCACCCGAACCGACCTTAAAACGATACGTGGCAGACTTATCACCGTTGTCGAATTCAAGATTCAATATGGTCTCGCCATCGTAGCCAAGCGGAAGGAAATCGCTCTCGAAGTCGCCGCTGCCCACGGTGAGGCTCGCCGTAAAGCCCGTAGAGTTCGGAACCGCTATCTCCACATCGCCCGAGTCCACGCTTACGTCCATCGACTTCGCGGGGGCCTGGTAGAGCTCAAACGTCACATCACCCGAACCGACCTTGGCATTCAGGGTGTCGGTTACAGTGCCCGCAAACTCAACGTCTCCCGAGTCCAACGTCAGGTTGAGGTCATGACACGCAATGTCCGTGACCGTCAGATCGCCCGCTCCTACATTCGCTGTAATGCCCACCATGTTATCGGCAACTTCGCGCGGCAGTTCGACGGTAACCGTGCGGTCAATGGCGCGCTCGTCATCGCAATCGAACTGGCGAATCTTGAGCGTAGAACCCTTAACCTCGGCCAGATTCTGAGTGGCAGCATCGTAGGTAGCTACCCCCTTTGCAACACGACCGCTCTCGATGACACGCACCTGCCCGCCGGAAACGCACTTGATCTCAACCTCACCCGATGTCACATCCAGGTCAAGGGACTGGAATGAGTCGGCATCAAACGTTTCGCTCGAAAGCTGCCGAGACTGAGCGGAATAGTTACCGCCATCCAAAGAATCGTCCCCGTCAACCACATCGTCCATACCGGACAAACCGGATGCAATATCGCCGAGATCCCACGGACCATCAAAATGAATCCATGTCCGCGAAGCGCCAAAGACAAGCCCAACAATAAGCACAAACGCTCCGATGCCAACGCCCAGACGCACCTTAGATTCATGCGAGAGTTTCATTATTCATCACCTTCTTTGGCGCTCGGATCAGCGGGGGTCGCGGTAGCCACGTCGGTATCAACCGCAGGGGAATCATCCTGAGCCCTGGATGCCACCGGCGCCGGACCAACCTGAATATCCCCGCGCGCCCAATCACCATCGAGCGCACGCGCCACCCAGTGATAGATGGGGATCGTAAAGAAGATCAGTGCGGCAAAGGGGGCACCACCAAACAGGAACATCAGTAAAAAGAACAGCAGCCAGCACACGGCCCAATACGGAAACGACTGGAACGGACCTTTCACTGGAGTCGGATTGACCGCGCCAGCGCTCGTCGCTTGCGCCGTCGCGGCGTTAGCCGCCTGCGCGCTCCAACTTGCAGCTTGCGCTGCCTTGGCCGCGGCATCACTCGCCTGTGTTGCCGCCTCGGTAGCGCGCGCTGCCGCCTCGTGGGTACGGGCGCGCTCGGCCGCCTCGGCCTCGCGCTGGCGGGCACGGTCCTCGTTCTCAAACTCGATATCGTCCTCGATCTCGTCGCTCGGATTGAGCAGCTCGTCCAGACTCACACCATAGAGCTTGGCAAGCGAGATCAGGTTCTCGGTATCGGGCGAGCTCTCCGCGCGCTCCCATTTACTGACCGCCTGGCGCGACAGTCCCAGCTTTCGTGCCAGTCCTTCTTGGCTAAAGCCCTTGCTGCGGCGAAGATCGGCGAGCCGCTGCGCAGTTTCTACATTCATGATTCCTCCTATGCTTTTGCCAGCCGTGCCGCCGGACCGTTTTTGTTCTTAAGGCGCCTTGCACAGTTAGAAATCTATCCGCCACCGCCAAAATCATGCCACCTATTTTAGTGAGATTTTTGACAACCGGCGGTTGCGGGCACATATGAGCTGCGGAAATGTGTCCAAACAAAGCATTGATCAGCAGCTCGGTTGTCCCCGTTGCGGCGTTAACGGTAGTATGGTCGTACTGTTTATTCCGCACCGCCATCGGAGGGAGTTCCGCGCCGTGAACCGCGATTTCGCATCATCGCTCATCCAGCTCAACAATACGTTCTATCGCGAGCACTCCGCCTCCTTCTCCGATACGCGCCAGGCACCGTGGCCCGGCTGGGTACGCACCATGGACATAGCGCTCGAGCAGCTCGACGTCGCCACGATCGAGCATCCCGTCCGCGTCTTCGATCTTGCCTGCGGCAACATGCGATTCGAGAACTTTGCCGCCGGCGGCGCACTTGCCGCCAAGGGCGTCGATGGCGCAAACCCCTCGGCAGACGCCAGCTGCCCGTTTGAGTTCTATGGCGTCGACTCATGCCAGGACCTGGCCATCGATGCACGTGGCCACGCCCTGCGCATTCCCAACCTGCACTTCCAGGAACTCGATGTGCTCGACGCCCTCATGAAGCTCAACCCCGCCAAGACACCCGACGTGCTTTTCGACGCCCCGCTCGCCGACATCTCGGTCTGCTTTGGATTTATGCACCACGTGCCGTCGTGCGAGTACCGCGTACGCGTGCTCGACGCCCTGGTGCGCCAGACGCGCCCAGGCGGCATCATCGCCATCAGCTTTTGGGAGTTTATGAACGACGGGCGCATGGCGCGCAAGGCCGTTCGTGCCGAGGCCCGCGCCGAGCTCACCCCGCCGTTTGAGGGTTACGATTCCGCGCAGTTTGAAGCCGGTGACCACCTCATTGGCTGGCAAAACGACCGCCACGCCTACCGCTATTGCCATCACTTTGACGATCAGCAGATCACCGACCTGGTGCGCGGCGTCCGAACGTTCTACAAGAGCGGCGAGGTCCCCGTGCGCGAGCTTGAGCGCTTCCATGCCGACGGTCGCAGCGGCGAGCTCAACCGTTACGTGATTCTCAAGCGCCTGTAGGCATCGGCGACTTGCCGCCGAGCCGCACCGCAACTTTCGGGCAAGCTATGCCCCACCCTTTTCAACCCATTGATGGAACGTGCTGCCATGCGTTCCATACTCATGATCAAGGAGCCTCATGGGAGCCGTCCACGTTCGCACGCCTAAGAACTTTGTGCTCGAAGAGCGCCTGGAGCGCTACGCCGATGCCATCGAGACGAGCCCCGAGAGCTATACCGGACATTGGCGTGAAGCATGTACGCCGGCTGGTGGCAAGCCCTTCGCCCGCCTTCACCTGGATCTGGGCTGCGGCAAAGGCACCTATCTGGTTGAGCGAGCCCACTGCGAACCCGACACTCTCTTTATCGGCATGGACCAGGAGCCCATCTGCATTGCCTATGCCGCCCAGAAGATTTGCGAGCAGGAGCTGCCCAATGCGCTTGTGCTGCCCCGAGGCGCCGCATCGCTGCCGCGGCTGTTTGCCGCAGGCGAGCTCGACGCCATAACCATCAACTTTCCCACGCCGCAGCCCAAGGCCAAGTACGCCAAAAAACGACTCGTCCATGTCGACCATCTGATGCTCTACCGCCCGCTCTTTTCAGCCGGCGCCACCGTCACACTGCGAACCGACAGTAAGCCATTGCGCGACTACGCCCTGGGGCAGTTTGCCACGGCCGGCTACGACACGCTTTGGGTAAGCGACGACGTCCGCCGCGACCATCCCGAGCATCCCGAGACCGAATACGAATGCCGCACGCGCGAGATGGGTGCCGTCGTCTATGGCATTTGCGCCACACCCGGCGCGCAGCCCAGCAATGAACAGCTCGCGGCGGGCCGCGCGCAGGAGCAAAGCCTTGCCTGCTACCTGCCCGAAAACCTCGATGAGCTCACCTATGTACCTCTGGGCATGGAAGAGGCCGTCGAGAACTTTAGAAACCGCGCCCGTAAAGGCAAGAAGCGCCTGCCGCAAGAGTCCTAGGGGCTTCTGATGGTCGCGGCGTCGGCAAACAAGCGCAAATTGGCGCCAGCGAACGGCCCTCAAACCTAAGTGAGTAGACTTTTTTTGCAATAGCCAGGCACAGCCCGCATAGCGAAACATAAAACCGCAGGTAGAACCCTTGCGCAAAAGTCATGTGCTCGCAATATCGCAAAAAGTCTACTCACTTGGCTAGCGACTACACTAAACGGCTGGGCAGAACGCCCATTTCCTGCATTTTCTTGCCTGCGAACGCATCGATGCGACGCTACGCCATAATAGTTGGCGGACAATCGCGAGAGAAAGCAAACACATGGCACAGACCACGACAGATATCGCCGCCAGCACCGTCTCCGGTGCCGGAGCCGCCAGTTCATTCTCGGGCGGCACGGGAACCGAAGCCGAATTCGGCTCGCTCGGTGCGCTCTCCCCCACCTGGTGGGAGCCCGAGGACGGCAGCGAGCCCGAACCGTGGCTCACGCCCGACCAGGCCTTCGAGCGCTTCTTTGAATGGACGAGCGACCGCGGCATTGAACTGTGGGACCACCAGGAAGAGGCCCTCATGGACCTGGCAGCCGGCGATCACGTCATTCTGGGCACGCCGACCGGATCGGGCAAATCGCTCGTCGCACTGGGCATGCTCTTTATGGGCATGGCGCAGGGCAAGCGCTGCTATTACACGGCCCCCATCAAGGCCTTGGTCAGCGAAAAGTTTTTCGACTTGGTGCAGGTGCTCGGCCGCGATAACGTCGGCATGATCACCGGCGACACGCATATCAACACCAAGGCACCCGTCATCTGCTGCACGGCCGAGATTCTTGCCAACGACGCACTGCGCGAGGGCGAGGACGCCGATGTTGGCTGCGTCGCCATGGACGAGTTCCACTACTTTGCAGACCCCGACCGCGGCTGGGCCTGGCAGGTGCCGCTGCTCACTCTGCCCCATACGCAGTTTATGCTCATGAGCGCCACGCTCGGCGATGTCACCGCCATCGCCGCCTCACTCGAGGAGCACACCGGCGCTGCCTGCGACCTGGTCGTCGACGCCCCGCGTCCTGTTCCGCTGAGTTACGACTATGTGACGACCTCCCTCGAGGGCACGGTCGAGCTCGCCATGCGCCGCGACGAGGCCCCACTCTATATCGTGCACTTTAGCCAGGATGCCGCACTTGCGACGGCACAGTCGCTCGCCAATTTTGGCATTGCCAACAAGGAGCAGCGCGAGGCCATCAAGGAGGCGGCCAAGGGCACGAGCTTCTCGACGGCCTTCGGCAAAATCCTCAAGCGCTTGCTCGGATGCGGCGTCGGCGTGCACCATGCTGGCATGTTGCCGCGCTACCGCCTGCTGGTCGAGCGCTTGGCGCAGCAGGGCCTGCTACCCGTCATCTGCGGCACCGATACGCTCGGCGTCGGTATCAACGTGCCCATCCACACCGTGGTGCTCACCGCGCTCACCAAGTTCGATGGCTATAAGATGCGTCGTCTGCGCGCCCGCGAGTTCCATCAGATTGCCGGTCGTGCCGGCCGCTCGGGCTTCGATACCGAGGGCATGGTCATCGCCGAGGCACCCGAGCACGAGATCGAGAATGCCAAGCTTATGGCCAAGGCGGGCGACGACCCCAAAAAGCTCCGCAAGATTAAAAAGAAGAAGGCCCCCGAGGGCTTTGTCACCTGGAACAAGCAGACGTTCGAGCGCCTGATCGAGACGCAGCCCGAGACACTCAAGCCGCGCCTGTGCATCACGCACTCCATGGTGATTAGCGTGGTCGAGCAGGGTGGCGATGCCCGAGCCCGCGTACACGACCTCATCGAGACGAGCCTGCAGACCCCTGAGGAAAAGGCTAAGCTCGAGGTTCGTGCCGACGAGATCTTCGCCACGCTCATCGATTCCGGCGTCGTCGTGCGCACCGAGGTGCCGCCCGCACCCAACGCTCCGGCTGACGCCGCGCCGGACATCGACTACGCACTGACGGTCGACCTGCCCGAGGACTTTGCGCTCGACCAGCCGCTCTCGCCGTTTTTGCTTGCCGCGTTGGAGCTGCTCGATCCCGAGAGCGAGACCTATACCATGGACCTGATCTCGATGGTCGAGGCCACGCTCGAGGACCCCAAACAGGTGCTGCGCGCACAGGAGCGTGCCGCGCGCGATCGCGCTATGGCCGAGATGAAGGCCGACGGCATCGAGTATGAGGAGCGCCTGGAGCGTATTCAGGACGTCACGTACGAAAAGCCGCTTGAGGACCTGCTCGACGCCGCCTTTGACAAGTACTGCCAGGAAGTACCCTGGGCAAACGACTACCAACTCTCTCCCAAGAGCGTTCTGCGCGATATGCTGGAGAGCGCGAGCGATTTTAAGGGCTACATTCAAAAGCTCGGCATCGCCCGCTCCGAGGGCATTTTGCTGCGCTACCTGGCAGAGGCTTACCGTTCGCTCGACCGCACCGTACCCATCGAGAAGCGCGACGAGCGCCTGCGCGACATTATCTCGTGGCTGGGCTTTGTGGTGCGCTCGGTCGACTCGAGCTTGGTAGACGAGTGGGAGAACGCTGGCAACCCGGCAGCCCTCGACGCCACGCCGCCGCAGGGCATCGACGAGGTCGTGGCGGACCGTCGCGGCTGCACGCTGTTGGTGCGCAACGCGCTCTTCCGCCGCGTGACTCTTGCCGCCCGCGAGCATGTGCGCGACCTGGGCGAACTCGACGACGACTGGGGCATGAGCGAGATCCGCTGGCAAAAAGCACTCGACGCTTACCACGAGCAGCACGAGGAGATTCTCACCGACGGCGACGCGCGCTCCTCTGCTATGTTCTCGATCGACGAGTCCGACGAGAAGGCGCTCCACGTGTGGCACGTGCACCAGATTTTTGCCGACGAGGACGGCGACCACGACTTTGGCATCATGGGCGATGTCGATCTGGACGCCACGCAAGACGGTGGCGAGGTCATCTTCAAGAACTACCGCGTCGGTTTTATCGAGGATTTGCTCGAGGATTAGCCAAGCATATTGGGACGAAACGAAGCGGGGCTGTTGGCAACATCGCCAGCAGCCCCGCTTTTTCACTATCCGCTATGCCTTACTCGGCATCCTCGACCTCATACGAATCCGCCTCGGCTGGCTCCTCGTTTGTCTCTGGCGCAGCCTCGCGCGCCTCGTCAAACGCTGCCTTCATGGTCTTGTTGCCCCATGTGAGCTTGCGAATGGTAAGCTCATCGGCCTTGTTGTGGGCCAAGCGTAGGTTCTCGGTGCTGCGGCGCAAGTCGTCCTTGGTCTTCTCGAGCTGCTTAATGGCGGCATCGATCTCCTTGATTGCCGACTCGAATTGCTTGCTCGCCAGGTTGTAGTTGCGCGAGAAGCCATCCTTGAACTTCTCCATCTTGGCTTCGAAGTTCGTGACATCGATATTCTGCTGTTTGTACTCCGCCAGTTCCTGCTTATAGCGAAGCGAACCCATAGCGGCGTTGCGAAGGAGCGTAATCATGGGGATGAAGAACTGCGGGCGGATCACGTACATCTTCTCATAGCGGTAACTCACGTCGACGATACCCGCGTTATAGAGGTCACTCTCGGGCTCCAGCAGGGTGCAGAGCACCGCATACTCGCAGCCTTTCTGGCGGCGATCGTGATCGAGTTTCTTAAAGAAATCCTCGTTCTTGTGTTTGGTCGCGGTCTCGTCGTTCTCGTTTTTCATCTCGAACATGATCGAAATGATCTCGTTGCCGCTCGCGTCGCACTCGCGGAAGATAAAGTCGCCCTTGGTGCCCTCGGACGCATCGTTATCTTTCTCGAAGTACGCGTTGGGAAACGCCGTCATGCGCAGACGATTAAACTCGGTCTCGCAGTGCTGCTCGAGCGACTCGCCCACCATCTTGGTGGACAGGCGGACCTTCATGTCCTTAAGGCGCTCAATCTCTTCATCCTTGTAGCGAATCAGTTCCTCGTTCGCGCGCTTGGTCTGCGCAAGTTCGAGCTCGTGTGCCGCCTTGGCCTGCTCCTCGCGTGAATCGCGCACCGCCAGCTCACTCGTGAGCTTGGCGCGGGCCTCGTCACGCTCACGCTCCGCCGCGGCGACCGCCTCCGATAGGTTCATCTTGGCCGTCAGTTCCTGTTCGCGCAGCTGAGCACGCAGACCCTCGGCCTCCTGCTCGGACTGAGCCTTTGCGACGGAAAACTTCTCCTGAACCTTCGCGCGATAGTCAGCAAGCGTACGTTCGGCCTCGCTGCGAGCGGCCTCGAGCTCACGCTGCGATTCGGCCGCAGCAGCAGCAAGCGCCATCTCCTGGGCCTTGTCCGCCGCGGCGAGCCTGGCTTGCAGCTCGGCAATCTGGGCATCACGTGCGGACAGGTCGTTTTGAGCAGCATTGCGTGCCGCTGCCTCGGCAAGCTTGGCTTCATCATCTTTGCGCCCCAACTGCGCACGCAGGTTGTCGATCTCGCGCTGCAGTTCGGCATTCTCCTTTTGAGCATCGGCGCGGGCCTCAACCGCCGCGCGCTGGCTTGCACTCTCGCGCTCTGCAGTAGCGCCTTCGAGCTTGGCGCGCAGCTCGGCAAGCTCGGCATCGCGCTTGGCGACTTCTTGCGCCAGCTGTTGAGCCGCAGCGTTCTTCTGCTCTACGAGCTCAGCGTCGCGCTGAGACTCTGCCTTTTGCAAGGCAGCCGTCGAACGCGAACGCTCAAGCTCCAGCGCCTGCTCGCCCTCGCGCTGGACCGCCTTCACACGCTCATCAAGATCGCGCGAGAACTCGGCATCGCGCACCTGTTTGACGATATCTGCATAGCCGGACGCATCGCCCTTAAACACTTCGCCGCAATGCGGGCACTTGATCTCGTTCATGGCAGCTCCTCGATGGACGCAAATTTCAACCGCCTACACTCTACCGCGCCGCACGGACAAAAAAGACGCCGCCGCCATAATGGCAACGGCGCCAGAACCACCACAAAGGCGACTGTCCCCTTTGTGGTGACTTGGGTCCTTACAGGTCGCGGTAGTCGATCAGGCGAAGATCAGGTTGAGACTCAAGCCAAGTGCGAAGCTCGGGGTCGATCAGCGCATCGACTTCCTTGGTGCGGTCGGTCGTGAGCGAGCTGTTCTCCAGGATAAAACGATCGAGATAGCCCGGATGGCACACAAAGACGACCGTCTCGCCGTCCACCATCTCGCGAACCGTCTGCATGATTGCCTCTTTGGGCTCGTAGCCCGGCTCCATCGAGCGCATCACCATGCGCAGATCAGTATCTCCGCAATGCACCACAGCCGCGGGGTCGAAGCTCGCCTTTTGCTCCTTAAGGCCCAGCTCCTGAGCAACCGCCGAGATCGCTCGGTTAAGGTTTTTGCTCATGACGGCATGGGCCTCAAAGTAATCGGGCTCGCGGCCCACGATCTCGACAAAGCGGTCATGCTGCGCGCGGATCTCGATGCAGGCCTCGTCGAAGTCTATCAACTCCTCGCCGCGCTTAAAATGATCGCGGAAGGTACGGCTGCTATGGAACTCGCCGTTCTCGTTGAGCATGCTCGGAATGAGCGCCGGGTCGGCACACGGCTTGCCCAGGCACACGTTGGTGTGCTGACCCACCGCAATGCCGACATCCGCCACGAGCGACCAGCCACGCTCGGCCTCGGGCATATTGGGCATAAGTCCCGCCGAGCGCACCAGGCCCTCATTGATACTGCGGGCAATCCCCAGGTTAACGGCATACGAATAACCGATATCGTCGGCACGAATGAGCAATTGCTTCATATTGACCCCCATCTACGGAAAGGGACACTTGAAGCGCAGCCAAGTGCCCCAGATAATTGTCCTACCGAACGGATGCTTTAGGCTTTGGCGGCAGCAGCGTCTTCGTCGAGCTGCTCCTTGGTAAAGCCAAAGAAGTAGGCGATGGCAGCGGCGGCAACAAATGCAGTGCCCGATGCAACGCAGCCCCATACGAGATTAGCAGTTCCGCCTGCAACATAACCTGTAATACCAAGGATATTAGTTGCGCCCAAAACATACGTGGTCACATTAGTGAGAGCCGTGAGAGCCGCGATCAGGCCGCCGATAGCGCCGCCCGCGACCATGGCACCCAGGCAGCGAGTATACTTAAAGCCGCAGCCATACAGCGCGGGCTCCGTCACGCCACCGACAATGCCGGAGAGCGAGAAACCAAGCATAGCGCCCTTTTCGTCGACCTCCTTAAGGCGCAGGAAGGCACCGAAGGCCATGCCCCACGTGGCGAACTGAGCGATAGCACCCGCGACCATAACGCAGGAGTCAGACCCTGAGGTGAGCACCTGCACAATGCCGAGGGCAATCAGAACCTGGTGCATACCGGTCATAACCAGGAACTCCCAAAGCGCAGCAATGGCGACGAGGGAGAGGATCGTGACGATGCCGCCAGCGTTTCCGAGGCCGAACATAAAGTTGCCGACCAGGTCGCCCAGAATGGAACCAATCGGAGCTAGGGCGCACAGGGAAACGGGGGTCATCACAGCCATGGTGCACACGGGCACAAACACCGTGGAGAGCATGTCGGGGATGATCTTCTTCATGAACTTCTCGACGACCATCAGCACCGGCATAGACAGCAGCATGGGGAGCACGGTCGCAGAATAGTTGTTCAGCTGAGCCGGGAGCGCGCCGTAAACCATCGTGGTCGTAGCACCCGAATCCGCCGCAGCGTTGACCAGCGTCATGAACTCAGGGGCAATGAGCACGCCGCCGAGCATCATGCCGAGCGGCTGGCTGCAGCCGAGCTGCTTTGCGGCAGCCCAACCCAGATAAACAGGGAGGAAATAATAGCCTGCGTTGTAAATCCAGTTGTAGAAGAAGTTGTAGATGTCGGAATCAGCAGACCAGATACCGAGCATGCCGTCGCCGCAAAGTACGGCAAGTGTGCGGAACATGGCGGCGCCCATGATAATGGGGATCGTCATGCACATTGTCTTGGACAGGTAGTTAAGGGCCTTCTTGCCCGCAGTCTTGACCGTCAGTGGCTCCTTGATGCCGTCATCGAGGTTCTCGTCAATGGAGCCTTCGCCCTTGACGCCCAGCGCAATGGCGGCGTCATAGACCTTCGGCACGTTCTGGCCAATGATGACCTGATACTGGCCGCCAGACCACTGTGCACCCAGCACGCCCTTGATCTTCTTTACTTCATCGTCATTGGGAATGGACTGATCCTTGAGGTTCAGACGCAGGCGGGTCATGCAGTGCGTCGCGTTCGTCACATTGGAGGCGCCGCCGACGGCAGCAAGCACGTCCTCGGCAATCTTCTTGTTATCGACAGCCATGTCGAATCCCTTCTCTTCCAACTAAAGGCCGTGGGACTTCACGGCACCAAGACGCACAATTCCGCTCGCGCCTGCGCAGCGCGCGACATCAGTTGGCAAGAGATTGATTTGCATGTGATTCCCGGGTGGATCGACATGAAAAAGCCCCGCGCACAACCGACAGAGACCCAATTATGGCCTCGGCAGAATCGGTAGTGCCTCTCGGAGCTGCGCCGTGAGTAACACCCAACACACGGCGAGTATATGC
The DNA here is from genome assembly GCA_958350755.1 of uncultured Collinsella sp. Lineage (GTDB taxonomy): Bacteria > Actinomycetota > Coriobacteriia > Coriobacteriales > Coriobacteriaceae > Collinsella. The sequence goes on along the minus strand of CATWID010000003.1, from coordinate 57,048 downwards.
GGCAGATGCGTTCGTTGCGGCTCAGATTACCGACGAACGGTAGCAAACGACCCGCGAACGGTCGCCATGACGGAAAGGAAATACCAGAGAGCCTATTTATCCGAGTGGACAGAAGCCACGCGATTCACATGCATGATCAGATAGACGAGCTCCTCTTGGGCCAATGGCTCGCCAAAGGTCTCTTGAATCAGATCGTCGACACGGTGAGCGCAACGCGATGCCGCCGGATACTGCTCCACGAGCACGTCGTAAAGACCGGAGTTCTCGGTATCGATCGGCTCTTTCTTTGCCACGCGGTCGAGCAGATAGCGCACATGAGTGGCAAAGCGGGCAAAGGCGAACGACGAGCGATCGACCGTCACACCCAACTCTTCTTGAATAATCGCGACCGTCATATCGAGCAGTCGCTCCTCGTGCTGCTCGGCAAGCACGCGCCGCTCGCTCGGCTTAACCGATGCGTTGACAATCGACATGGCAATGCCCGCGGCCTCGCTTCGGGGCATGCGCACATGAAAGCTCTTCTGGATACCGCGAACAGCCAGCTCGCCCAAGCGGTATTCGATGGGATGCAGCTGCTCAAGATCGCGCTCAAGCGGCAACGACACCACCATGTGTTCGCGGGCACGCTTAATGGCAAACTGAATATGGTCTGCCAATGTAATGGGAAGGTTAGGACTCAATTCGTACGAAAGCTGTCCGGTCGCGATATCGGCCAGCTGAGCAGAAAACTCCAGCACCTCGGGATCGACCTCATCGATAAACGCCAGGTACTTTGAATCGATGCCGTAAAAGGTACGCGTGATGACATCCAGGTCGACCTCATGCGGCATATCGCCAAAGCCGATACCGCGGCCCAGCGCGATAAGCTGACGCCCCGCGCCATCTTCGCAGATGGCAGCGTTGTGGTTAATGCGCTGGATAGCCCTCATGGAATCATCGCTCCTACTAAAACGCGCCGTGCAGACCATCCGCGCGGCGCGTTCATTCTACCTGCACTTACAGCTAGAGTCCAAAGAAGCCCAGGATCTGATCGCGGCTAACGGGCTTGTAGTTGTTGGCATCGAGGCCAACGTCGTAGCGAAGGACTGGGCGCTCGCGATCGCGATTGCGCGCGTTGGTGCGGTCTCCCCTGCTGTGAATGTGCCCGTGCAGCATGATGGCGCCGCGCGCCTTGCCATTCCAGCTGAGCATGGGGTAATGGCTCATCACCAGACGATGGCCCTTCGCGTAACCGGGAGCGATCTCCAGATAATCGCGCACCTCATCCCAAATGTGCGGCGCGTCCGGATCTTCCCAATCGCCGTCATGGTTACCACGGATGAGCGTTATGTTCTGGCAGTCGATGCGCTCGCGCAGGCGAACCGCTTCCGCCAGGGGCAATCGATACGTAAAGTCTCCCAGGACATAAAGGCGGTCGTCCACAGCCACGCACTCGTTGATGGCATCGATGACACGGCGGTTCATCTCCTCGACCGAGTCAAACGGTCGATCCATGTCGTGCAAGATATTCGTATCGCCCAGGTGCAGGTCGGCGGTAAACCACATCATCGTCTCTGTCCTCATTTCGCAACGCGTATAAGACCTGTTTAGTATACAGACGCGACGATGAGACAGTCACCCAAAGAGCCCGCCGAACAGACCTCGGCGACGCTTGTCCTTTTTATTCGAACCTTTACCCCGGGCGTTCTTATCCTTTTGCTTTTTGCGGTCCTGCTCCAACTCATCGTCATCGAGCAGCAAATCCCACTCAAACGGATCGCCTACCAGATCGAACAGGTCATCGTCATCAAACATGACCGCCTCCATCACCGATTAGCGAGTATCCACCACATAGTTGAGAAGTCTACGGGTTCGTGCGGACACAAATTCACCCCGTCCGTGTCTTTCAATCGCTTGCCGCAACGCTTGCGCGACGGGACGCTTGCAGATAAGATAGGAACACGGATGGCACCCGTGGCAGCGGGTCTTGCCAACTCCGATACACGTTTTCATCGTGAGAAATGGCCGTCTTCGCTTACGCGGGGGCGGCCACTTTGTTTATCCCTATGTCATCTGATTCTAATGCACAAACAAGCGCACGAATTTGTGTTTCCAGCTTGCATAAGGGGCGTAGCGGAATGGCACGTCCAGCCACGTTGCCTTGTTCACGATGCTCTTCTTGTGGCTAAACGTATCGAAGCTCTCGCGTCCATGGTACTGCCCCATACCGCTCGCTCCCATGCCGCCAAAGCCCATATGGCTCGTAGCCAGGTGCATGATGGTGTCGTTAACGCAGCCGCCGCCAAAGGGCACGTAGCGCACAAAGCGCTGCTGAACCGCGCGATCCCGACTAAAGATATACAGGGCCAGCGGCGTCGGGCGATTCGCGATGAACGCCTCGGCCTCGTCTAGGCTCTCAAACGTCAGCACCGGCAAGATGGGACCGAAGATCTCCTCCTGCATCACGGCGTCATCGGGGGTCACGCCGTCTAGGATCGTCGGCTCAATCTTGAGCGACGACTCGCGCGCCGTGCCTCCAAGCACGACCTTATCGGGATCGATCAGCCCGCGCACGCGCGCAAAATGCTTGGCGTTGACGATATGCCCGTAATCCTCGTTATCGAGCGGAAGCTCGCCAAACATACGGCGGGCCTCTTCCTTGATGAGACCCAGCAGCTCGTCGTGCACGCGCGTGTCGACCAGCAGGTAGTCGGGCGCCACGCAAGTCTGCCCCACGTTGAGCCATTTACCAAAGGCGATACGGCGTGCCGCGACCTTCAAGTTTGCCGTCGCATCCACGATGCAGGGACTCTTTCCGCCCAGTTCAAGCGTCACAGGCGTAAGGTTTTTACTTGCGCGCTCCATGACGAGCTTGCCGACCGGAACGCTACCGGTAAAGAAGATCTTGTCCCAGCACTCATCGAGCAGCGCTTCGTTCTCGGCGCGCCCGCCCTCGACAACTGCCACCAGGCGCGAATCAAACGCTTCTTCGCAGATTTGCTTGAGCACTGCGCTCGATGCCGGAGCATAGGCACTCGGCTTGATGACCACGGTGTTGCCCGCGGCAAGAGCGCCAGCGAGCGGCTCGAGCGTCAGCAAAAACGGGTAGTTCCACGGAGCCATGATGAGTGTGACGCCATAGGGCACGGACTGCGTCTTGCACACACTAATAGCATTGGCGAGGTCGCACGGGCGCAAGTGGGCACGGCTCCATCGGGCCACATGCGCAATCTGATGTCGAATCTCGGAAAGCGAGGTGCCGATCTCGCACATATACGCCTCGTCATGTGACTTACCCAAATCGGTCTTGAGCGCATGGGCAATATCGGCCTCGTGGGCCCGCACCGCATCGCGTAAACTCACGAGCGCACGACGTCGAGCATCGACATCAAACGTGGCGTGCGTCTTAAAGTAGGCGCGCTGATCGCCGACGATGCGCGCAATTTTCTCGGTGTTCATGGACCCTCCTAGTTCTCGCCCTCAAACATACCACCCGCGACGACTTCGTACATATGCTCGAGTTCCAAACGGTCCATTAAAAGCGGAACGGGGTACAGCGGATTGGCCTCGGCATCGGCATGCGCCGCCATCTCAGGAATGTCGGAGCGGCGAATGCCCGTCACATATTTGGGTATGCCCAAGGCGGCGTTCATGCGGTCGACCCAATCGATAAAGGCCTCAGCAGCCACGTTGTCCAGCGCATTAGCCGGCGCAATGCCGGTCATGCGGGCGAGATCGGCGAGCTTGGGAGCAGCAGCTTCGCCATAGGCGCGAAGCATGTGCGGCAGGATGATGGCGTTGGCCAAGCCGTGGGGAATCCCGTAACGCCCGCCCAGGCTGTGCGCGATGGCATGGACGTATCCAACATAAGAGCGCGTAAAGGCAACGCCCGCTTTATACGCCGCCGAAAGCATATTGCGGCGCGCACACATGTTGCCACCGCACTCATAGGCCTCGAGCAAATTGTCGTGGATGAGCTGCACCGCCTGGCGCGCCATCTTGCGCGTATAGGGCGTGGTGCTGCGCCCGATAAAGGCCTCGACGGCATGCGTCAGGGCGTCCATGCCCGTTTGCCCCGTAATGGAGGCGGGCAGGCCGCGCGTAAACTCGGGGTCGTGCACCGCAAAGCGCGGGATCAGCACAAAGTCGTTAATGGAATACTTGTAGTGCGTCTCGTCGTCGGTAATTACCGCTGCAAGCGTGACCTCGCTTCCCGTGCCCGCCGTGGTGGGAACGGCGATGAGCAGCGGCAGGCGACGATGGATACGCAACAGGCCGCGCATCTTGTTGATGGGCTTCTTTGGCTGCGCGATGCGCGCGCCCACGCCCTTGGCGCAGTCCATGGCCGAACCGCCGCCAAAGCCGATAATGGCCTGGCAGGCGCTCTCTCGATACAGAGATGCCGCTTCCTCCACGTTTGAGACCGTGGGGTTCGCACGTGTTTCGGCATAGACCGCAGCGCTAATTCCCTTGGACGCGAGCGCTGTCTCGAGCGGTGCCGTGAGCCCCAGACGGGCAATGCCGGGATCTGTCACGATAAGAACATGGTGTATTGAACGCTTTTGAAGCACTGCGGGCACTTCCTCAGCGTGCTCTAAAATGCGTGGCTCGGTATAGGGCAGCACCGGCAATGCGATGCGAAAAACCGTTTGATACGTTCGGCACCAGGCGCGGCGGGCTAGATGCATAAAGGAAGCTCCTTCATTTGTTGATTGGTCAACATTTGCTCGACCGATTTTACTCATCGGAGGTCGCACGAGGTCTAGCAATCGTTAATCAATCAACATCTACACATGCTTAAATTGTTTTATTAAAAATCATTCCTAATAGGCTTCACATTCGGTCTCATTTATGGATAATAGAACTCGTCAAGACGCACGTCCGGAGAGGGCCCTTACGGGACCGGACGAGCGCACCATCGCCATCGATCGAAAGGATCGAATCATGAAGTTTGTTTGCCCCGTTTGCGGTTATGTGGAAGAGTTCGACGGCGACCAGCTGCCCGAGGATTTCAAGTGCCCCCAGTGCGGCGTTCCTGGCTCTCGCTTCCTGAAGCAGGAGGAGGGCCAGCTCGAGTGGGCTGCCGAGCACGTCGTGGGCGTCGCCAAGATGGAGGGCGTCTCCGAGGACATCGTTGCCGATCTGCGCGCCAACTTTGAGGGCGAGTGCTCCGAGGTCGGTATGTACCTGGCCATGGCTCGCGTCGCTCATCGCGAGGGTTATCCCGAGATCGGCCTGTACTGGGAGAAGGCTGCCCACGAGGAGGCCGAGCATGCCGCCAAGTTCGCCGAGCTCCTGGGCGAGGTCGTGACCGATTCCACCAAGAAGAACCTCGAAATGCGCGTTGAGGCCGAGAACGGCGCCACCGCCGGCAAGACCGATCTTGCCAAGCGCGCCAAGGCCGCTGGCCTCGATGCCATCCACGACACCGTGCACGAGATGGCTCGCGACGAGGCTCGCCACGGCAAGGCTTTCGCCGGCCTGCTCAAGCGCTACTTTGGCTAAGCCAACTGCCTGAGACATAACCTCTAGCTCGAAGAAGGCCCGGACCGTATTGGTTCGGGCCTTTTTGTGTCTCGAGGACTCGTTAACGCCCTGAAATAGAGCTATCTTCGGCATCGGTCTCTCGTCAAAAACTAAGTGAGTAGACTTTTCGAAACTTGCCGAGCAGACCATCCGTATTGCTTTATAAAGTCGCAGGTAAATGACTTGTTTCAAAACGGCCTGGTCGCCAAAGTGCCAAAAGCCTACTCACTTAGAACCGCAGCCGTCCACGATCGAGCTGTTTTGTGTCTAACGGGCATCTTTCCGTCAATTACTCCCAATTTTGTCCAGTCAACGAATAGTTCAGACCGGAGTAATGTCTCAGCCCTTTGCTCATCTGAGCTTTTATCACGATATTCAGCATCGAGCATCCTGCATACGGCCTTAACGATCGCGTGGAATCTACCCTCATCGGATATCTGTCTGTGTGTCAGGAGAAGTACATCGTAGCCCATGGCCTGAAGGGCCGTCATGCGGTCAGCGTCACGCAAGCCATCCCCTGCGCGTCCGTGCGAGGCCTTTCCCTGACATTCAATGGCCACCTGTCGCCTGCCGTCCGGCGAAGAAAGAAGTAGGTCGATATATACACGGGACTTTCCCACAATCGCTCGAGCACTTGTGCTTAGCATCACTTCAACATTAAGCTCTATGCCGCAAAAACCTTCGCCTCCCAGGGATCGCGGCAGTGCAAGTAGCAAATACGCCTCGACCTCAAAAGGCGACGCGGCGCCCAATGGAACGAGTTGCGATACCGCTATAAATCTATTGCCGTAACGCATCCCGCAAACATCTGAACAAAAACGGTCAAGGTCTCCGCCCAAAACCAAAGCGTCTCGACGCCATAAATTTGAGGCGGTGCCGTCCTCGGACGGGCAGCGCACCCAACCGAACGTTGTCGAAATCGCGCCCGAATCAATTGCACGCGAAAGCTCCGCCTCAAGTGCCGCCGGCAGGGCACACACCGCAAACAAGCCACACATCTCCGCCAATACCAAAAGAAGCTGAAGATCCGTCAGATGCCGCAACATGATGAATGCCGTCAGTAGAGGAGACGTAATCAAAACCCCATGCTCCGTTTCCAGCACGGATTCCCTGGGAAGCTCACCAAGAAACAGCCGCTGCCTAATGCTGGCAGGACAAGTCCGTTTGTTTCTCGACCGAACCAATGTATACAACGGAAAACCGAGCGCGACCGCAGCCGTCGGGTTGCGGGCGAGATCATATCGCTGCCGGTCTTCTTCCGGTCGTGGAAGCGGCGGACACAAAGCGCGGACTTGAGGAGGCAAACGCCAGTACCTAAAAGCTGATATGTCACAAAGTAAATCCTTCATAGGCACAGGAAAACACGAATTTCAACCCAGTCAGTCACGCATTGGCGCGAACGCACCAAAAATGGCGCCGAACGGACTGCCAAGTTTTCAACAGCCCTCCCCAACTGGCCAAAAGCTTGCCGAGAGCTGGACGAAGCCCTGTTGAAAACCCCATTTTTTTCTCATGCAGGAGCTTTGCGCGGCAAGTGAGTAGACTTTTTTGAACATCCCGAGCAGGCCGGTCATCCTGCTTTTCAAAACCGCAGGTAGATAGCTTGTTACAAAACTGCCTGGTCGCCAAAGTGCTAAAAGTCTACTCACTTAGGTTGCAGAATGCCCCCCCATTAGCTGCAATTCCAAGGTAGTTAGTACTTTTGGACTCAGATCGTCATACTGAACAAGAATTTGAGTTGAGTTTTCAGGGACAGATGCGCCATCGGCACACCAAAAACAGTCACCGATATCGATAAAAGGGATGCTCGAGCGCGTGAGGGCCCGTGCAAAAGAGCTTCCGCCCGCGTCACGCTCCACGGCCACGACGCAGTAAAGGCCGGCGTCCGCGTACTCGATCGAGACTTCCCCTGCCGGAAACGCTTTCCGTACAAGCGCCGCCAGGCCATCACGCGCCTCGCGAGCACGAACGCGCACGCGGTTCACATGTCGCTCGTAATCACCCGATTCCAGCAAACGCGCCAAGGCAACCTGATCAACAGAACTTACCGACGAGGCGTAGAAACCAAGGTTGCGTTTAAACCTCTCCATTAGCTCATCGGGCAGCACCATGTACGCCAAACGTAACGCCGATGAAAGGCTCTTCGAAAACGTGTTGGTGTAGATAACCGACTGGGCGGCATCGATCGACGCGAGTGCGGGAATCGGCTTGCCGGCAAGACGAAACTCACAATCAAAGTCGTCTTCGATGAGATACCGACCTGGCCGCTCGGCGGCCCAGCTCAGCAACGCATAGCGACGTGCAATGCTCGTCACAAGACCGGTCGGATACTGATGAGACGGCATCAGGTGAAGGACATCGGTCCCGGTTTTCTGCAGCGCGCTCAAGTCCACGCCCTCAGCATCCAACGGGACATGCCGCACTTCGCAACCCATGGCCTGATAGATGCGCGTCAAGCGCAAATAGCCTGGATCCTCGACGGCATACACCTTGTCCGCGCCAAGCAACTGAACCAACATGGTATCGAGCAGCTGGGCGCCCGCACCGATAACGATATTGTCGGGATTGACATTCATGCCCCTTGTCCCGCGCAGATGGTGCGCAATCGCACGTCGCAGTCGAGCGGTGCCCTGCGCCGGTGCGGGCGAAAAGATTTCACGTTCGTCTTCGGACGTCAGCGTCGCCCGTAGCGCACTTTGCCAAAGCCGCGCCGCCTCCAAAGCGGAAGGAGAAAGTGCGTCGAATCGCTCTGCCTGCCCCATGGCATCATGCGCGCTGGGACCAACAGGGACAGCATCTCGGTCGATATCCCCCGCAGCCAAAGCCAAAACCGGCGCATCCGGAAGCTCGCACGCGTAGTAGCCACGACGCGGCATTGAGCAAATATAGCCCTCGGCAAGCAACTGGCTATATGCATTCTCGATGGTAATGACACTGATACCCAGATGACTCGCAAAGGCGCGCTTAGACGGAAGATGCTCCCCCGCCGCAATGCGTCCAGCAACGATATCATCTCGAATTTGCTGGTAAACATACTCATAGAGCGATGCTTCGCCGCGGTTTTCCAAATTATAGTCAAGCATGAGTTTGTCACCTGACCTTATCGAGTCATTCAATCTGATATTACTCTGACCTTGTTATTATCTCGAAAACTGAGTATTTCGCCATACCCAGCTCCCCGATAGGATGTTCCGTCAAGCAATGCACATGCCAACCAAGGGAGCAACCATGGCAGAACAGACCAGCAAGGCCGATCGCGTTAAACTCAACCGCGAGCTCGCGCAGATGCTCAAGGGCGGCGTCATCATGGACGTCACCACGCCCGAGCAGGCACGCATCGCCGAAGAGGCGGGCGCCTGCGCCGTCATGGCGCTCGAGCGCATCCCGGCCGACATCCGCGCCGCAGGCGGCGTCTCGCGCATGAGTGATCCCAAGATGATCAAGGGCATCCAAAAAGCTGTCTCCATCCCTGTTATGGCCAAGTGCCGCATCGGCCACATTGTCGAGGCGCAGATCCTGCAGGCCATCGAAATCGACTACATCGACGAATCCGAGGTCCTCTCCCCCGCCGATGATGTCTACCACATCGACAAGACCCAGTTTGACGTGCCGTTTGTCTGCGGCGCCCGCGATCTGGGCGAGGCACTGCGCCGTGTTGCCGAGGGCGCCACGATGATTCGCACCAAGGGCGAGCCGGGCACGGGCGACGTCGTTCAGGCCGTGCGCCATATGCGCAAGATCCAAAAGCAGATCCGCGACGTTGTTGCCCTGCGCGACGACGAGCTCTTTGAGGCAGCCAAGCAGCTGCAGGTTCCGGTCGAGCTGGTGCGCGAGGTCCATGCCACGGGCAAGCTCCCCGTCGTAAACTTTGCCGCCGGCGGAGTCGCGACCCCCGCCGACGCCGCGCTGATGATGCAGCTGGGCGCCGAGGGCGTCTTTGTTGGCTCGGGCATCTTTAAGAGCGGCGACCCCGCCAAGCGCGCCGCCGCCATCGTCAAGGCCGTGGCAAACTTCACCGACGCCAAGCTCATCGCCGAGCTTTCGGAGGACCTGGGCGAGGCCATGGTGGGCATCAACGCCGACGAAATCGAGATCATCATGGAGGAGCGCGGGCGCTAGTCCAGCAGAAAGGATCGCACATGAGCGATTATGCAGACCAAACGGTCGCCGTGCTGGCGGTCCAGGGCGCTTTTGCCGAGCACGAGGCAAGACTGTCCGAGCTGGGCGCACGTTGTATCGAGATGAGGCAGGCGGCCGATTTGCAGCAGAACTTTGACCGCCTGGTCCTCCCCGGCGGCGAGTCCACCGTTCAGGGCAAGTTACTTGCCGAGCTTGGTATGCTCGATGAGCTTCGCACCCGCATTGTTGAGGGCATGCCCGTCCTGGGCACCTGCGCCGGCTTGATTCTGTTGGCGCGCGATCTTGCCGCCCACGACGATAAGGGGACGCCGCGCTTGGCAACCATGGATGTGCTCGTTGAGCGCAATGCTTACGGCAGACAGCTCGGCAGCTTTCGCACCAAGGGGCAGGTAGCCGGCATCGACGGTGAAGTGCCGCTGACGTTTATCCGCGCGCCCCGCATCGTCGAAGTGCACGGCGACACTGAGGCCCTAGCCGAAGTCGACGGTCGCATCGTCGCCGCCCGCCAAGGCAACCAGCTCGGCGTCACCTTCCACCCCGAGCTCGACGAAGACACCCACCTCCACGAACTGTTCCTGCAAATGTAGGCATCGAAATCAACAAACGAAACGAGAGCGGATAATCTCCCACTCTGAGCTTGAATACAGGCTCAAACCGGGAGATTATCCGCTCTCACACTATGTAGTCATTGGGGACGCTCTTAAACGACTAGTTATTTAAGAACGTCCCCAACGACCACCTTCTGGCAACAGAGAAAATGCCGATGTTTTGGCAACGGCAGCGAGCGCCCACCAGAGCGAACAAATTGGCATGAAAAGAGGACGGCATAGACCTTCTGGTCATGCCGTCCTCTTTGAATGACAAGTTGTCGCTCTGGTGGGTGCGCAGCGTCGAGCTGTTACGCCGTTCGGTAGAACGGCGTAACTAACCTAGAAACGGTTGCCGCGGAAGCCGCCACCGTTGCGGCCGCCACGATCGCCACCGCGACCGCCGCGGTCGTTACCACGGTTGCCGCCGAAGCCGCCACGGCTGCCACCGCGATCGCCATAGCCACCACGGTTGCCACCAAAGCCGCCGCGACCGCCACGGTCGCCGCCACGGTCACCAAAGCCGCCACGGCCACCGCGATCGCCACCGCGACCGCCGCGGTCACCACCACGGCCACCGCGATCGCCAAAGCCGCCGCGACCGCCACGGTCGCCGCCACGGCCACCGCGATCGTCACGGCCGCCGCGAGGACCGCGGTCCTCGTCCAGGCCCATGGCGACGAGCGGAGCGATGACCTTATCGAGAGCAGCCATCAGCTCGGTGGCCTCCTCGTAAGAAAGCTCGGGCAGGAGCTTCTCCTTCTTGTTGGCAAGCTCGACCAGGCCCTCAGCGGCATCCTCGGCAGCAAAGACGACGATCTTGCGCATATCGCCCTCGGCGTCGTCGATGCGGCCGACCAGATCGGCAGCCTCGGCCTCGGCCATCAGGCCATCGAGCTCACGAAGGCGCATGCCCAGCAGGTCGGACATTTCCTTCTGCTCCATCTTGGGCTTGAGGTCAAGAAGCTTGATGGCGCGCTCGATGTTCGCCATGCGCTCGGCCTTGGCCTCCTCCTCCTTGGAAATAGCAAAGCGACGGCTGCGCAGCAGGCGGGCGGCCTTCTGCATCTTGTCCATCAGCTCTTCGTCATCGTAATCAGCGGCGGCCTCGACAACCTCGGCCTCCTCGGCGGAAACCTCGTCAGCAGCCTCAACCTCAGCAGCTTCGGTCTCCACGGTCTCGACTGCCTCGACCTCGGCAGCCATGGTCTCGTTCTCGGTCTCGTTCATGATCTCTTCGTTCTCAGACATGAGACTCCTTCTTGGCCCTCTCGGGCATCATCGCCCCATTCGCGGGGCCCGTCGCGCACTCTTTGCGCTTTATACATTCATGCCTCTCGGCAAAACGTCCATTAGTTTATGGTGTCGCCATCCAATCTAGCTGCAGAATCTATGTGCACACATTAATGCGACATGTGCGACTCGCGGCGAGCGTACACCAGCGACACCGCGAACCCGACAACGGCAATCACGGCCGCCACGCGCACGGCGGCTGCAAATCCTATCGCCTGGGCAACGTCCGACGCAACGCCTGCGGCGCCAGCAGCCACCGCAGAACTCGAAAGCAGGCCGATAAACAGCGACGGACCAAACGACGCGGCAATCATGTTCCACGTGTTAAGCAATGCCGTTCCGTGAGGATGCTCAGCGGCGGGAAGCGTCTCCAAACCGGCGGTCTGCGAGGGGCTCAGTACCAAACCGACGCCGGCATACACCACAACGGTCAGCAGCACGACAACGCCGATGTTCATGCTTGCCGCGGTCATCGAGATTGCCGTCTGCCCCACAGCGATCAGGGCAAAGCCGACCGGCAGCAGCGGCCACGCACCACGGGCATCCATCACGCGTCCGCCCACAATCGAGGTCACGGCGTTGCAGGCGATCGCCGGCAAAATGAGCAAACCCGCGACAAGTGCGGTCATGCCGTATGCGCCCTCAAAATAGAGCGGCAACAAAACGCTCATCGAGAACGTCGTCATCATCGACACCACCACAAGCAGGCATGCAGGCCAAAAACGAACGCTCGCCATGGGACGCACGTTAAGCACCGGATGCTTGAGCTTGAGCTGACGAACCGCAAACAGGCCGAGCACCACAACAGCGGCGAAAAGCGTCGCGATACCGGCCATCACATTGGTCGAGAACTCGCCTACGGAATACACAAACGCCGTAATGCCGGCGGCGAGCAAAACAACCGACAGAATATCAAGCGTGGTGTTCGAGCGCTCTCCGACATTCCGAACGAGCTTTGCTGCCGCCGCGGCGACCACGACACCGCCCACCAGCGGCACTACGAACACCGCCCTCCAGCCAAACAACGTGCACATAAGACCACTAATCACGGGCCCAAACGCCGGCCCTAGCGTAATGCAGGCACCGCCCAGGCTCAGATACAGACCGAGCTTCTCGCGCGGAGCACAAGATAGCACCACATTCATCATGAGCGGAAACAAGATGCCCGATCCCGCAGCCTGCAAAATACGACTTGGCAGCAAAACGGTAAACGACGGGGCGACCAGGCACAGGACTTCTCCGGCGACCATGCATCCGCATGCGAAAAACAGCAGCTTGCGCGTCGAGAAACGACCGGACAGAAAGGCCATGATGGCCGTAAAGATCGACGTCACGATCATGTATCCCGAAACGAGCCACTGCGCCGTGGTAGCGCTCACCGAAAAGACCGCCATGATGTCGTGCAACGCCACGTTAATAATGTTCTCGTTAAACGCGGCGACAAAGGCTGCAATATACATTACGACGAGAAACGCCGCAGTGGCCGATGGCGCTACTTGAACTTGTTGCTGAGATTTGCTCCCCATGCATTTCCTTCCTCTTGGAACGACAGTCGCATCGCCCCAGAGGAACAGTCCAGGGCGAGAATGAGCCCTAGACTTACGCCAGACGCCGCACACGACGAATCTGACAACATGGTCCAACGTCGAAAGATTGTAACGCGGACGCGCAGCTTTCCTTCCGCGCTATTATTAAAAGTCCACGAAAGCATAAGACATGAGGAGCCCGCCATGATTAAGCCCATCATGAAATCCGAGTTCTTTTTGCGCCTGCCTTCCGAAGACGCGGGCCCCGATGACGCCGTGACTGGGCAGGACCTCCTAGATACGCTCCATGAGCATGAGCACGAGTGCGTGGGCCTCGCCGCCAATATGATCGGCGTGCGCAAACGCATCATCTGCGTAAAGGACGGCAACAGGGCGCTGTTGATGTACAACCCTCAAATTCTTGAGCAGGTCAATGCCTATCAGACGAGCGAAGGATGCCTCTCGCTTGCCGGCGAGCGCCCCTGTACCCGTTATCGCCGCATTAAGGTGGAGTATCTGGACGAGAACTTCGTCCACCGCATCAAAAACTTCTCGGGCTACACCGCCGAAATCATCCAACACGAAATCGACCACTGCAACGGGATCGTTATATAGTTCTGCCGATTCAAGAAAGCTCCCTGCAGCAAAACAACTGCAGGGAGCTTTTCATAGTGCGGAACTTCTATCCCACTAGCTCTGACGGTAATGGTCGAAGAAGTCGGCGAGGTCTTCGAGGGACTCTTTGAGCACTTCCATGCGCGGCAGGTACACGATACGGAAGTGGTCGGGCTCAGCCCAGTTAAAGCCGCCGCCGCGCGTGATCAGGATCTTCTTCTCGTGCAGCAGGTCAAGGGCGAACTGCTCGTCATCGGTAATGTTGAACTTCTTCACATCCATCTTGGGGAAGATGTAGAACGCCGCACGCGGCTTAACCACCGAGATGCCGTCAATCTTGTTGAGCGCCTCATACACAAAGTTGCGCTGCTCGTAGACACGGCCGCCGGGGCGGATGTAGTCGTTGACGGACTGATGGCCACCGAGCGCCGTCTGAACGATCGACTGAGCCGGCACGTTGGAGCACAGGCGCATGTTGGAGAGCATGTTGATGCCCATGATGAAGTCGCTCATGCAGCGCTGGTTGCCCGAAAGCACCATCCAGCCAATACGATAGCCCGCGATCATGTGCGACTTGGACAGACCGCTAAAGGTGACGCAGGGCAGATCGGGAGCGAGCGAGGCAATCGAGACGTGCTCGTAGCCGTCCATGCACAGGCGGTCGTAGATCTCATCAGCAAAGATCATCAGCTGATGCCTGCGTGCAACCTCGACGATGCCCTCGAGCACCTCGCGCGGATAGACGGAACCCGTGGGGTTGTTGGGGTTGATGATGACGAGGGCTTTGGTCGCGCTCGTGATCTTGGACTCCATATCCTCCAGGTCGGGATACCAATCCGCCTGCTCATCGCACAGATAGTGCACGGGATGACCGCCGGCAAGGGTTGCGCACGCCGTCCAGAGCGGATAGTCGGGGCTGGGGATCAGAATCTCGTCGCCATTGTCGAGCAGCGCGTTCATCGAAAGCTGAATGAGCTCGGACACGCCGTTGCCCGTGTAGATATGCTCCATCTGAACGTTGGGCAGGCCCTTGATCTGCGAATACTGCATGATCGCCTTGCGCGCGGAGAACAGGCCACGCGAGTTGGAATAGCCTTCGCAGTCGGGCAGCTGCTGGCGCATGTCCTTGATGACCTCATCGGGCGTGCGGAAACCGAAGGGCGCCGGGTTGCCGATATTGAGCTTGAGGATGCGCTCGCCCTCGTCCTCCATACGGGCGGCCTCGTCGACGACGGGACCGCGCACGTCATACAGGACGTTATCGAGCTTGGTGGATTTAGAAAAAGTACGCATGGTGGTGCTCCTTGCAATTTGAGCTGAGGGATGGGGTTCGGGCTTGGAATCGTTGCGGGGTGATGATGCCTCGCCTTGATCGGCGTCGCCGGCAAGCAGCCAGGTAACATCGACCTCCAAAATACGGGCGAGCAGCTCAGCCACATCGCGCCGCGGAATCGTCTTGCCGCTCACATATTGGCTCATCTGACTCTTGCCGAGTTTTTTGCCGAGCATCTCCGATGCGCGGATCACGTCCGACTGGCGAACGTCGCGATCGGACATAGCCTGTCGCAGACGATCGCTAAACGTCTCTTGGGCCACTAGAACCTCCTTGCTGGCAAAGTTCAATTTATACAACACGAATTGAACCTGAGTTCAATTTAGGCAGCAGTATAACGCCGTGCTATTTCGAATAGTTCAATTTCAAAAATAAAATGAGCAAGACCTCGAGATTTATCCCAAGGCGATAACGACGTGCACGCATTTAGAGGTATTCGAGGAAACGAGCGGCGGCAAGCGAAACATCGGCCGTTCGATATATGGCGTTGATCTGCCGATGGGGATGCCCCTCGAGCGAACGCACGGCAACATCGAACTGACAGCGACGCAAGATGAGCGCCGGAAGGATGCTCACGCCCAGGCCGTCCTCGACCATAGCCATAATCGCATAGTCATCCCAGGTTGACAGCTTCGAGCGCACCGCCAGGCCCGCCCGACGGAACAGCGGCGTAATCTCGTCATCGGTGCCGCGTTCTAGCAGAATAAACTGCTCGTTGGCTAAATCGGCAAGAGAAACGACCTCCGCCGTGGCAAGCGAGGAGTCCGCTGGCACCACGGCCATCAACTCGTCTTGCACCAACGGTCGCGACGCCATGCCGGTGCCGCGTGGCTCGCGCGGAATAAAGCCCAAGTCGCAGCGGCCTTCCGCCACCCATTGCTCAATCTCGGAGTAATCACCCATCAGCAGCTCGTAATCGACATCCGGATGATCGGCGCGAAAGCGCGTAATCACCGGCGGCAGTACATGGGTCGCCACACTCGAAAACGTACCAATGCAGATCTTGCCGCGCATGAGCCCACGCATCTCGTCCACGTGTCGCTGCAGGCGGCCAAACTCCTCGCAGAGCGCCTCAACCGCCGGCATGATCTGCCGCCCATCGGCAGAAAGCACCACACCCTCGCGGCTGCGGTCGAGCACCTTAAAACCCCAATCGGTCTCAAGGTCGCCCACCATGCGGCTCACGCCCGACTGCGAATAGCTCAGCCGCTCGGCGGCGCGCGTAAAACTGCCGGCCCGCACCGTCTCGAGCAGCACCTGCATCTTTTGAATATTCGTTTCCACGGCACCCCTCCACCTTTACATGAGTTTTTGTCATGTTATCCATGCATTATATTCGCTTTTCTTCTAAAGCCAGTTCACCCATAGTGAACATGCTCGGATATAGAGGGGATGTCAGCACATGAACAACGGATTGTTTACGTACTTAGCAGCATTGCTATTGTTTGGCTCCAACGGCATCATCGCCGCTGCCATCGCGCTGCCGAGCTCCGATATCGTACTGTTGCGCACGTTTTTGGGCGCTCTCACCCTTGCCGCCGTCCTCTTCATAACCAAGCGCCATAACCTGCAGGCTCCGTCTCGCCCCCGCGAGGCCGCAGCGCTCATCGTCTCGGGCGCCGCGCTGGGCGCCAGCTGGATTTTTCTGTTCCGCGCCTACCAGACGATCGGCGTCGGCGTATCCTCGCTGCTGTACTACTGCGGCCCCATCATCGTTATGGCCCTCTCCCCGCTCATTTTTGGCGAAAAGCTGACCGGCAGCAAAATCGCCGGCTTTATCGCCGTCGCCTGCGGTGCTTTTCTCATTGCAGCGCAAGGTCTAGGCGGCAATATGCCCATTGCGGGCATCGTCTGTGGAATCGCCTCGGCCTTCTGCTATGCATTGATGGTCATCGCCAGCAAGGGTGCGCCTCACATCGAGGGCCTCGAGAACTCCGCACTCCAAGTGAGCGCCGCCTTTGTGACCGCACTGGCCCTCACGCTCATCACGCAGGGCGCTCCCTCGTTCCTGTCCGCCGGCGTCGCCGCCAGCATTGATTGGCGCGCCGTCGCTATGCTCGGCGTCGTCAACACCGGCATTGGTTGCCTGCTCTACTTTAGCGCCGTCGCCAAGCTGCCCGTTCAGACCGTCGCCGTCGTCGGCTACCTCGAGCCGCTTTCGGCGGTCGTGTTCTCAGCCGCCCTTTTGGGTGAAGCCATAACACCGGTCCGCCTGATGGGCGCCGCGCTTATCATCGGCGGCGCGATTTTTTGCGAACTCGCCGGCAAACGCGCAAACGCCAAGGCTGGCATCGCCCAGATAGCACGTGCTTAAAAGCCCCTGCTTTGAAATGCTACCTGCGTAGATAAATAATCCCCAGCTGAGGATTATTGTCTAAAATATCCCGATGTGCCAAACTGCTCTTGTATGTATAAAGACGGCATAAAGTTTTTTGTCCTAGACAGATAACCGGATGTCTAAGGGAGTCCTCGTGGCACACAACAAACTGGAGGCAAACCTCCAAGACCAGCGCGGGCAAGGCGGGCACGGAGCCATCCCCCTCTCCGCTGGCATGCTGCTCGTAACGCTCGGCGTCGTCTATGGCGACATCGGCACGAGCCCCATGTACACCATGAAATCAATCGTCGCCAACAACGGCGGCATCGGTACCGTCAGCGAGGACATGATCCTGGGCGCGCTTTCGCTCGTCATCTGGACCATGACGCTCGTGACCACGGTCAAGTACGTGGTAATCGCCATGAAGGCCGACAACCACAACGAAGGCGGCATCTTCGCCCTGTTCAGCCTCGTACGCAAGGTGGCACCATGGCTGATTCTGCCCGCCATGATCGGCGGTGCGGCACTGCTTGCCGACGGCATCCTCACCCCCGCCGTCACGGTCACCACAGCCATCGAGGGTCTGCGCACCATCGAATGGGGCCATGCGCTGCTGGGCGACGGGCAGACCAACGTCATCATCATCACCATCATCATTATCTGCGGCCTATTTGCCATGCAGCGCGCCGGCACCTCGTCAATCGGCAAGCTGTTCGGCCCGCTCATGACGCTGTGGTTCCTGTTCCTGGCAGGCGCCGGTCTGTTCAACATGCTCGGCAACCTGTCCATCTTGCGCGCGCTCAACCCCATCCGCGGCATTATGTTCCTGTTCTCGCCCATCAACCATTCGGGCATTATGGTGCTCGGCTTTGTCTTCCTGTCGACAACCGGTGCCGAGGCACTCTACTCGGACATGGGCCACGTGGGCAAGGCAAACATCTATGCATCCTGGCCATTTGTTAAGGCGGCCCTTATCCTCAACTATCTGGGTCAGGGAGCTTGGCTACTCGCCAATAACTCCAACCCCCAGATGCTCGCGATGGATATCGTCAACCCGTTCTATATGATGCTCCCCGAGCCCCTGCGCCCCTTTGCCATCGTGCTTTCGGCCGTGGCGGCCATCATCGCCTCACAGGCGCTCATCACCGGCTCGTTCTCGCTGGTATCCGAGGCAACGCGCCTCAACCTTATGCCGCACCTGCGCATCCACTACCCCAGCGACACCAAGGGCCAGCTCTATATTCCACTCGTCAATAACATCATGTGGGTCGGCTGCATCTTCATCGTGCTGCTGTTCCAAAACTCCGAGCGCATGGAGAGTGCCTACGGCCTCGCCATTACCGTGACCATGCTTATGACCACCACGCTTTTGACGAGCTATATCGCCGGCATTCTCAAGCACAAGCTGGGCGCCTGCGTCTTCGCCCTGCTCTTCGGCGCCATTGAGCTGTGCTTTTTCGCCTCGTGCCTTACCATGTTCTTTGACGGCGGCTACGTAATGATCTTCTTGGCCTCGCTGCTGTTTGGCCTTATGTACGTGTGGCGCCGCGGCACCGCCATCGAGCGCACGCAGACGATCCTGCTGCCCGTCTCCAAGTACATTGACCAGCTCAACCGCCTGCGCAACGACGAGACCTACCCCGTGCTCGCCGACAATCTGGTGTTCCTCACCAACAGCCCCGACCCGCTCACGCTCGACCGCGACGTGCTCTATTCCATCTTGGATAAGCATCCCAAGCGCGCCAAGGCATACTGGTTCATCAACGTGCACGTTACCGACGAGCCCTATACGCACGAGTATTCCGTCGAGACCTTTGGCACGGACTTTTTGTTCCGCGTGCGCCTGGACCTGGGCTTTAAGGTCAACCAGCGCGTTAATGCCTACCTGCGCCAAATCGTTGGCGACTTGATGGCATCGGGTGAGCTGCCGCCGCAGCATCACACCTACTCCATCTACGAGACGCGCGGCAACGTGGGCGACTTCCGCTTTTGCATGCTGCGCAAGATGCTTGCCCCCGAAACGGACATCAACCGCAACGACCATCGCGTCATGGCCATCAAGTACGCCGTCCGCCGCGCCTGCGGAAGCCCGGCACGCTGGTACGGTCTCGAGAACTCGGCCATCATCATTGAGTACGTACCGCTCTTTGCCCGCATGCGCCCGGCCGTCAAACTTGTGCGCACCCAGGTGCCGCTCGAGGTTCAGATCGAAGAGGCCGAGGAAATGGAGGTCGACATCTTCTCGGACGACTTGGTCAACGGCAACGAGGCCGGCAAGAGCATGAACGTCGATCCCACCGAGCTGCTCGAGAGCGTCGCCGATACGCCCGAACAGCAACTCGACGGACTCGAGAGCACCCAGTTCAACGACGCCAACTTCTAACACGCCACCAGCCATTGACGACAACGGCCTCGCATCTCATAAGAGGTGCGAGGCCGTTTTATGTCGCAACGGACCAGTGAGCTACGAACGACGCGGCTCGGGAACCACGAGCCTATCGGGGCTCGCGCCCTCGGCATCCATCAGGCTCACGTAACGAATCGACGGATCCCCATACATCGCGTAGTAATAATTGCCCGTGCGCGCGCTAAAGCATCCGGTATAGATAGTCTTCTCGAACTTGCCATCGCCCATCCTGGACGCCCCCTCAATCATCACCACGCCCTCGAGCGAGCGGAACATGCGAACGACGTTTTCGGTCTCGCTCTCCTTTTGCGGGTAATTGGCATTGAGGTACGCCGCCTTTACAAAACGGCTCGGCGAATAGCAATCGCCCGGAATGCCGCGCATGCCGGCACCGGCTCCATAGGGCTTAAGCTCGGCGCCACGCCATGTCGCCGTCTGCGGAAAATCGCTTGTGGCGGTGATATAGGTGCGCAGGTTTTCCATGTGCCACGGGAAGGTCGGCTGGTTGGCAAGGGTGTCGACCGGATCGTCGTATACATGCAGGCCGTCAGCCATCATCTCGACCACGATGCTGCGCTGGCTGTCGCCGATAATCCAATGGAGCAGCGACACGCCCAGCCCCTCTCCGGCAGATTTGGCGACAATCACCGTGTCGCGCAGCGCGGCCTCGACCTCATCGACCGTCGAGAACGTCGCTGCCACCCACAGGGGAAACTCATAGGCCGCGATATTGTTCTTGCCGTCGACAGGGCCCTCGGCATACTCGGCATAGCCGGGAAAGTTGAGCCCCGCCACAGCCAGACCCGCATCGTTACCACAGTCGAAAAACATGGGATAGTTCTTGTAATCGATGCACATGCCGATTACCGCGTGTGCCGCCGACGCATCGTCGATAAACGAATACGGAATGTGGAACCCGCGCGGCATCACGCGAACCTGTTGGCCGTAGTCAAAGCTCCAGTCGAGGTTGCGGCCCAGATACATGTGGCCAGAATTATCGGTAAATCGAATGCTCGTGCACATAGCGCCTCCTAGCTTTACGGTCCTGCTAAGGTTATTGTCACCAAACAAAAAGGCGCTAAACACAAAAGCCCGGACATGACAACAATGTCACGCCCGGACCAAAAGAGACGAAGTGCGGTGCTTTGGTCCCCTTAGACCAACTTTCCAAGACAGTGGTCGATCATATGCTGGACCATCTGCGCCTCGAAGCCCACAAAGTCCTGCTTGCGCTCGCGCATCTTGCCATCGACGATCTGGTCAAAGGCAACCTTGCACTTGATATAGCGCGTGGACTTGGTGACCTCCTCGTGCGTCAGGCAGCTCTCCTCCATCTTGCTGGCGCCCAGGCCAAACACCAGACGGGGGTTGTAGAGCACGTGGGGCTCGCCGGCGTCGTCCAGGTAGACGCAGACCTTCTTGGTAACGCCGATCTGGTTGGCGGCCAAGCAGCCGGCATCATCGAGCGACTTGATGGTATCGATCAGGTCCTGAGCAACCGACTCGTCCTCGACGGTCGCAACCTCGCAACGCTGGGACAGGATAGCCTCGTCGTGGCAAAGCTCTTTAATCATACGTTCCTCCATAGGGGTCGTTGTAACCGCTTAAGTATACGGTACCCACACATTTTCATGCGATAAATACCGTCCGTCTGTTACAAAGCGCCGAACATCAACATGCGAGGAACAGCAAGGTTGTAAAGGCGATATAGTAAATGAGTTCGTGTCAATCGGCCTAAACTCGGGGCCGAACAAGGAAAGGGTATGCATGGACGAACTTTTTCACGTCAGTGAGCGCAAGTCCACAATCGGGACCGAACTTCGCGCTGGACTGACAACATTCCTGGCGATGGCCTACATCATCGCCGTCAACCCCGCAGTGCTCTCGGGCGCTGGTATTGATGCGGGAGCGCTCGCCTGCGCCACCTGCCTGGGCGCCGGCATCATGACCATCTGCATGGGCATCTTCGCAAACCGCCCGCTCGCCTGCGCTTCAGGCCTGGGCATCAACGCCATGATCGCGGGCATCACCACCACCATGTGCGGCGGTGACTGGCACGTCGCCATGAGCGTTATCTTCCTCGAGGGTATCGTCATCTTGCTGCTCGTCCTTTGCGGCCTGCGCGAGGCCATCATGGACGCCATCCCCGTGGTCCTGCGCCACGCCATCTCGGTGGGTCTGGGCCTGTTTATCGCCATGATCGGCCTGTGCGACGCCGGCATCATCACCGCTGGCGCCGGTACGCTCGTCGGCCTGGGCGACATCGCCTCCCCCACCTTTATCGTCGGCATCATCTCCATCGTCGTGACGGTTGCCCTGGCTTCCCGCAACGTGCCGGGCTCGCTGCTCATCGGCATCATCGTCGCCGTTATCGCCGGAATCCCGCTGGGCGTCACCCATGCGCCCGAGGGCCTCATCGCACCGCTCGACTTCTCGACCTTCGGCGCCCCGTTTGCCAGCACTGCCGACGGCAACCTTGCCATCGTGAAGGTCCTGACCGACCCGATGCTGCTCGTCGTTGCCTTCTCGCTGCTCATGAGCGACTTCTTCGACACCATGGGCACCGCGATGGCCGTCGCCAAGCAGGGCGAGTTCTTGACCGAGGACGGCAATGTCGAGGACATCCGTCCCATCCTGGTCGTCGACTCCGTGGCCGCTGCTGCCGGTGGCTTTATGGGCGTCTCCTCCATCACCACCTTCGTCGAGTCCACCTCTGGCGCTGCCGACGGTGGCCGCACGGGCCTCACCTCCGTCACCACCGGCGTGCTGTTCATTCTCGCCGCGTTCTTCTCCCCCATCGTCACCATCGTTTCCAGCGCCGCCACCTGCGGTGCTCTGGTCTACGTCGGCTACCTCATGATGAGCGAGGCCTCCGAGATCGACTGGTCCGACGTGTCGCAGGGCTTCCCGGCGTTCATGATTGTCGCCGGCGTGCCCTTCACCTACTCCATCTCTGCCGGCATTGGTCTGGGCTTTATCGCCTACGTGGTCGTCGCGCTCTTTAAGGGCGAGGCATCCAAGATCAAGCCGCTCATGTGGATCGCAGCCCTTGCCTTCCTCGTCTACTTCTTTGTAGCGTAGGCGCAAGATTCGCAATACCAAACAGCAAAGCGCGGAGTCGCATCGAGCGGCTCCGCGCTTTGCTTGTAAAGCCAGGCGCCACACGGACGCGCGATGTATTGCTTCGCAAGTTTTGGACGTTTTGCTCTCCAAACGGCACTACCGCCGGCTACATCCTGCAGATATGCTGGGCGTAATCGCATAGGCCCTATGAGGATGGGAGTAACCATGGCCGCCTTGTTCACGACCCCCAAGCGCAATGACAAAACCTCTGGAGCCCATTTTGTCGAGCCCGACGTGCGCCGTCGCACGCTGCTCGCACACGGCAGCTGGCGCCGCGTGACACGCCGCATCGTTGTAGGCGCCGTATGCGCGCTCACGGTAAGTTCGCTGCTCATGCCGAGCGTCTCGCTCGCGGCCGAGTGGGTGGACGTCGGCGGCACCCAATACAACGCCGGCACCGCGGCGGGCGACGCCGCCGGCACCTGGAGCTGGGACGGCGCCGACGACATGAAGCTCAACGGCTATAACGGCGGCGCGATCGAGGCAGCGGGCAAGCTCAACGTGAGCTACGAGGGCAACAACACCGTCACTAACGACAACGGCCGCGGCATCAAGGTTAAGGATGGCGCGAACGAGAACGCCGAGCTTAATATTCAGGGCGACGCGTCCAGCACGCTCAACGTGACATCTTCTCGTGACGCCATCACTTCCGTCGGCAACATCAACATCGACGGCGCTGGCACTGTCAACGCCACGAGCACCGAGCACGATGCCATCGATGCCGGGGGCGATGTCACCATCAAGGGCTCGGGAAACGTTAACGCCACGGGCGATTCGGATGGCATCAGGGCCGACGGCAACATCACGATCGACAACAGCGGAACCGTCACCGCCAAGGCCACCGAGGATCAGGGTATCGATGCTAACGAGAACCTCATCATAAAGGGCGGCGGCAAGGTAGAGGCAAGCTCTACCAAAGACAATGCGATTTGGGCCGACGGCAACATCGAGATCTCGGGTGGCAGCCAGGTCAAGGCAAGCTCCGAGGAAGACGCCGCCATCGACGATAAAAACAGCCTCACGGTCACGAACGCTTCCCTCAACGCAAGTGGCGTTGGGTATGGCATCTATGTCTACAAGGGCATCACGCTCGATGGCGCGACCGTGACGATCCGCGCAAGCTCAGATGGCGGGGAAGTCAGCGCACTCTTCACCGATGAGGACGACATCGTCATCAAGAACGGCTCGACTGTGGATGCGCTCGCAGAAGGCAGGTTCTCGGTTGCAATCTCCACCAGTAATTTCTACTCCGGCGAAGCGGGTGGCCATATCTACATCAGCGACTCCGTTGTCAAGGCCATAGTCCGCTATGCCGAGACCAGCGGCGACGGCCCCGACCACTACAGTGGAGACCAAAACGACGAAATCATCCCTGAGTCCGAGGGCCTGAA
This sequence comes from uncultured Collinsella sp., assembly GCA_958350755.1. GTDB lineage: Bacteria > Actinomycetota > Coriobacteriia > Coriobacteriales > Coriobacteriaceae > Collinsella. The sequence continues at coordinate 32,811 of CATWID010000003.1, read as the reverse complement.
CATCGGCATCTTCGCGCAGACCAGCGAGGGCATCACGCCCGCGACCATCTCGATCGTCCGCAGCAGGGTCACGGCCGAGGGAGACACGGCGGCAATCTTCGCCCTTGCCATGAGCGCGGACGGCAAGGCGATCGGCACCATCGAAATCGAAGGAGCCACCATCCAGACGCCTGAAGGCGGCAAGGTCATTGACTATCGCAACAAGGAAGAACTCAGCGACGGCATCGTCTACGAGGCGGGTCAAACCATCGGCACGGGCGACGCCGTGATCGACTCCCCCTACAACGAAGCAGTCGCCAAGAGCACGGTCATCGTGCCTCCCGAGGAGACCAAGCCCGAGGAAAAGCACGGCAAGACCAAGCCAGAGGGTTCCAAGTCCGAGGGCACGAAGACAACCAAGACCGTTGCAGTTGCAGCCAAGGGAGCCAAGACCGTCGGCAAGCTCGCGGCAACCGGCGACACCTCGAACGCAGCCATCGTGGCAGCCGCCCTTGCGGGAACAGCCGCCATCGCCGCAGGCGCCCTGGCGAGTCGCAAACGCTCGTAAACACTTTTTCGCACAGGACGGGTGGATCGCAGCCCTTGCCTTCCCCGTCTACTTCTTCGTAGCGTAAGGGCAAGGCTGCAAAAGCTGAACAATAAAGCGCGGAGTCGCCATGCGGCCCCGCGCTTTTCTTTTAGCGTCGGTCCCTGCGCCGGCGTGCGGCCTATTTCTCCCCCATTTTGGCCATTTTGCCCTCCAAACGGCACTACCGCCGGCAACATCCAGCAGATACGCTGAACCTAGCCGTATAGGCCCTATGAGAACGGGAGCAACCATGGCAGCCTTGTTCACGACCCCCAAACGCAATGACACTACCGCCGGAACCCATGTTGCCGAACCCGACGTTCGCCGTCGCATAGGACTCGCGCACGGCAGCTGGCGCCGCGTGACGCGCCGCATCGTCGTAGGCGCCGTGTGCGCGCTCACGGTGAGCTCGCTGCTCATGCCGAGCGTCTCGCTCGCGGCGGAATGGGTCAAGGTCGGCGAAACCAAATACAACGCCGGCACTGCGGCGGGCGACGAGACCGGCACCTGGTCGTGGGACGGCGCCGACGACTTGAAGCTCAACAACTATAACGGCGGCGAGATCCAGGCCGCAGGCAAGCTCAACGTGAAATACTCGGGAAACAACATCGTCACTGCCGACTGGATCGAAGGCATCAAGGCTTCTCATGGCAAAAATGAGAACGCCGAGCTCAATATCCAAGGCGACGCGGGCAGCACGCTCAGCGTGACATCTACTGAGGACGCTATCCTCTCCACGGGTAATATCAACATCGACGGAGCCGGATCCGTCAACGCCACGAGCGCTCGGTTTGATGCCATCGACGCCGAGGGCGATCTCGCTATCAAAGGTTCGGGCAACGTCAACGCCACGGGCGTATCGGATGGCATCAGGGCAAACGGCAATATCACGATTGACGACAGCGGGGCCGTCACCGCCAGGGCTACCAAGGACAAGGGTATCGGAACCGACAAGAACCTCACCATCAAGGGTGGCGGCACAGTCGAGGCAAGCTCAGCCGATGGTGAGGCCATTTGGAGCGGCGGCAACATCAATATCTCGGACGGCAGCCAGGTCAAGGCGAGCTCCGAGAAAGACGCCGCCGTCGAGGCCAAGGGCAGCCTCGCAGCCACAAACGCCTCCCTCAACGCAAACGGTGTTGAATATGGCGTCTATGCCCACAAGGGCATCACACTCGATCATGCAAACGTGACAGTCCGCACAAGTAAAGGCAGATACGGTGGCGCCATTGCCCTCTTCACCTACCAAGACGATATCGTCGTCAAGAACGGCTCCACCGTGGACGCGTTTGCGGAAGGCGAGGTTTCGGCTGCATTCTCCACCAGAAACGATCGACCCAACGAGGAGGGTGGCCACATCTACATCAGCGACTCCGTTGTCAAGGCCATAGCCCGCTATGTCGAGAACGGCGACGGCCCCATCCCCTACAGCGAAAACCAAGATGGTGAGACGAGCCCCGAGCCCCAAGGCGAGAACATCGGCATCATCGCCCAGACCAGCGAGGGCGTCACACCCGCAGTCATCTCGATCATCCGCAGCAAGGTAACGGCCGAAGGAGATACAGCGGCAATCTTTGCCCGTGCCATGAGCGCTGACGGCAAGACAATCGGCACCATCAAGATTGAGAACGCCGCCATCCAGACGCCCGAAGGCGGCAAGGTCATTGACTATCGCAAGCTCCGTGACGGCATCTACGAGGCAGGCCAAGCCATCGGCACGGGCGACGCCACGGTCGACTCCCTCTATATCAAAGCAGTCGCCAAAAGCACGACCATCGCACCTCCCGAGGTAGCCAAGCCGGAAGACCCCAAGCCCGCAGAAAGCAAGCCCGCGGAGTCCAAGCAGAACCCCAAGTCTGAGGGCTCAAAGCCGACCAAGGCCGTTGCGGCTTCAACCACGAAAGCCAAGACTACCGGCGTGCTCGCGGCAACCGGCGACACCTCGGGTGCGGCCATCGTGGCAACCGTCCTTGCGGGAACAGCCGCTATCGCCGCAGGCACCATGGCGAGCCGTAAGCGCTCTTAGACGCCCCTGCGCACATGGCAGCTCCCGCGAAGGCCCCGAGCCCCAGCACCGTTTAACAACGCCACCGCCGAGCTCCCCTCCGGCGGTGGCGTTTTCCATATGCGTCCGCAGGGGATGCACGAGATTGTCTTTGGTCTAGCCCAACCGGCATACGCTGGCGTGCGACAATGGGGGGGCTGCCGATATCACAACACTGAGAGAAGCCCGTCATGGAAGCGCATCAAAAGCAGATAACCGTTTATTCGAATCATACGGAAAGCGCGCCTGTCATCTACCTTCCTGTGGTCGTGGGCGACGGCAGCGAGGTTTATAAGTGTTGCCGAGAGCTCGACTGTCCTCCATTCGCCCTCGTCACCATTGGCGGACTCGATTGGAATCGCGAGCTGAGCCCCTGGGCATGCGACGGGACCGTACGCGATGCCGAGCCTTTCGGCGGCCAAGCTGCCGATTTTCTTGATGAGCTGCTGAATCAGATAATCCCCCAGGTCGAGTCGTCGCTTCCTCAGCCGCCCACCTGGCGCGGCATTGCCGGTTACTCGCTCGCGGGCCTCTTCGCACTCTGGTCCCTCTGGCAAACCGACGCCTTTGACCGCGCCGCGAGCGCATCGGGGTCGCTATGGTTTCCCGACTTTGTCGACCGTGCCAGCACGGCCCCTTTTGCCGGCAGCCCGCAAGCCGTCTACCTGTCACTCGGCAAAAAGGAAACCAAGACGCCCAACCGCATGATGCGGCATGTACTCGACGACACACGCGCGATGGAAGCGTTGCTCGTCGAGCGCGGCATTCCAACAACGCTGGAGCTCAACCCCGGCAATCACTTTGCCCAAACCGACTTACGCATGGCCCGCGGCATCCACTGGATACTGACACATTAAAAATGGTGCCCACACGCATATACGCATGGGCACCATATCTTGTTTTAGCTGAACGCAGCTGCTACTCAGCAGCCTCCTCAAGCTCGGAGACATCAAACTCAAAGTCGTTACCCGGCAGGATGGCGTTGAGCACAATGCCCACCAGTGAGCCCACGGCAATGCCGGACAGCGAAATGGTCACGCCGCCCAGCTCCAACACGATGGCGCCGGCGGTGCTGTACGCGATGCCGAGCGAAAGCACGAGCACCAGCGCGGCAACCAGCACGTTGCGGTTGTTCTGGAAATCGACCTGGTTCTCGATGAGGTTGCGGACGCCCACAGCGCTGATCATGCCGTAGAGCACGAGCGACACACCGCCGATCACACACGCCGGCATGGCCGCAATGACAGCCGCGAACTTGGGGCAGAACGAAAGCACGATGGCGCAACACGCGGCAATTCGAATTACGCGCGGGTCGAACACGCGCGTCAGGGCGAGCACGCCGGTGTTCTCACCATACGTAGTGTTGGCCGGAGCGCCAAAGAGCGAAGCCAGAATCGTGGCAAGGCCGTCGCCGAGCAGCGTGCGATGCAGACCGGGATCGGCAATGTAGTTGCGCTCGCAAGTCGAACCGATAGCAGAGATATCGCCGATATGCTCGATCATGGTCGCGAAGGCCAGCGGCATGATGGTGATGATGGCCGTCGTGGCAAGACCGCTATCGAACTGCGGCCCAAAGAGTGCAAACACGGTGTTATCCCACACGACGGGCAAGCCAACCCAGGGAGCGGCTGCGACGCCCGAGAAATCAACCTCGCCGAGCGCAGTCGCAACGGCATAGCTCACCACAACGCCCAGCAGAATCGGCACGATCTTGACCATGCCGCGGCCCCAAATGTTGCAGATCACGATAACGGCAACGGCAATAACAGCCACAAGCCAGTTGGTCTGGCAGTTGGCAATAGCGGAGCTTGCCAGGATCAAGCCGATGGAAATGACGATGGGGCCCGTCACTACCGGCGGAAAGAAGCGCATGACGCGCTTGGCGCCAAACGCGCGGAAGAGCGCCGCCAGCACCGGATAGAGCAGACCGGCGCAGGCTACGCCCAGGCAAGCGTAGGGCAAAAGCTCGGCCTCGCCGTTGGGCGCAATCGCGGCATAGCCAGCGATAAAGGCAAACGACGAGCCCAGGAAGGCCGGCACCTTACCGCGCGACAGGAAGTGGAACAGCAGCGTTCCCAAGCCGGCAAACAAAAGCGTCGCCGAAACCGAGAGACCGGTGAGCACGGGCACCAGCACCGTGGCTCCGAACATCGCAAACATGTGTTGCAAACCCAACACAAACATGCGCGGGCGGCCGAGCGACGATGCGTCGTAGATGGCATCGGTGACGGCGGGCGTCGAGGATTGGGACATGGAAGTCCTTTCATGATGGAAGGGCGATCAGGCATATCGGATAACCTGCCCGAACGATACGATCCGAACCATTGTACGTGATATGCCATGTCTCGCACGCGCCGTCACCTGCAAACGGTAGCGTTACTTCCAAACGCGCTCGGAAATGCGCTTGACCAGCGCGATCTTTGCCCACTGTTCGTCCTCGGTCAGTTTGTTGCCAATCTCACAGCTGGCAAAGCCGCACTGGGGCGACAGGTACAGGTTCACGAGCGGCACATACTTTGCGGCCTCGTGAATACGTTCGACGATGGCATCCTCGTCCTCGAGCTCAGCGGCCTTGGTGGTCACCAGGCCCAGCACGACCTTCTTGCCGGGAGCAACATACTTGAGCGGCTCAAAGCCACCGGCGCGCGGCGTATCGAACTCAAGGTAGAACGCGTCGACATCCTCGTGCGCAAACAGGTACGGTGCAATGGGATCGTAACCACCCTCGAAGGCATACGTGGAGTGATAGTTGCCGCGGCACACGTGCGTGTTGATGACCAGATCGTCGGGCTTGCCCTCGATGGCGGCGTTGTTGAGCGCCACGCCCAGCTCGCTTACCTTTTGCAGGTCGACCGGGCTCATGCCGGTCTTTGCCACGAAATCGGTGTCGCAGTAGATACCCCAAGTACAGTCATCAAACTGGATATTGCGGCAGCCTGCTGCGTACAGGTCGGCAATCACGGTGCGGTATGCTGCCGCGATGGCATCGGCGAGCTCTTCGTCGGTCTTGTAGACGGCGCGCAGACTCTCCTGCTGGCCATCGCAACGGTCGAGCGTGACTTCGGAGAACGTCTGGATCGGTGCCGGGATGGTCTGGCGTGCAACGTGGCCCTCGCCCTCAAGTGCCTTGACAAACTTAAAGTGCTCGACGAAGGGGTGGTTCTCTCCGCTGATGGGGCCGGTCACCACGGCGGTATCGGCCGTGGTCTCCTCGTCGTGGAACATATAGCCCGCACGCGAGGTACGACGCTCGACGCCGTTCAGCCCCCACATAAAATCGAGGTGCCAGTAGCTGCGGCGAAACTCGCCATCGGTGATGACCTGCAGGCCGGCGGCCTTTTGCTTTGCCACCAAATCGCGGATGGCATCGTCCTCGACGGCCTTAAGCCCCTCGGCATCAAGCGTGCCTGCCGCATAGGCAGCACGAGCGTCCTTTACGGCCTGCGGACGAAGAAAGCTGCCGACGATATCAGCGCGAAACGGCGCGTTCGGTTGAATCGAAGTGCTCATAGATATCTCCCTTTTGCATTGGTTGCTTTACTGGGACAGAGTATGAGCGTTCATATGGCCATCGTAAAATATACGTTTATAACAGTTTGATATAGATGCTTCCTATATCAGTTGGGACTGCCATGAAGAGATTTGACCCGTTCAGGACGCAGCAGTCTAGATATGCTGACGAATCGCGTCGATATAGGCCCGACCGTAGCGCGTGAGCGTCGTGTTCTTGCGCGTGATAATGCCGATCTCCATGTACTCGTCTACATCGAGCGGAATCGAGATAATACCGGGGCCGTTAAGCTCATGGCTGATCACGCCCGAACACACCGTGTAGCCGTTAAGGCCCATAGCTAGGTTGAACAGCGTCGCACGGTCGCGCACGCGGATATTCTTGCGGCGCTCAAAGGTCGAGGTCAGCTCCTCAGAATAATAAAACGAGTTATAGCTGCCCTGCTCATAGGACAGGAACGGGTAGTCTTCCAAGTCCTCGAGCGTCACACTCGAGCGGCCCGCCAGCGGATGGTCGGCGCACACGAAGACATGCGGCGTGGCGCAGAAGAGCCCTTCGAACACGAGCTCGTTGGCCGCCAACATGCGCTCGATGACCTCGCGATTGTGCTCCGACAGATACAGGATGCCGAGCTCGCTTTTCATGTGCGCGACGTCCTCGATAATCTCGTGGGTTTGCTCCTCGCGCAGGGTAAAGTCGTAGCGCGCGGCATCGAACTCGCGGATCACGTCAACAAACGCGTTAACGGCAAAGGAATAATGCTGGCAGCTCACACTAAAGTGCGGCACCTGCTCGGACGCGCCCTTGTACTTGCCCTCGAGCAGATCGGCCTGGTCGAGTACCTGGCGCGCGTAGCCCAAAAAGGTCTCGCCCTCCTCGGACACAATGACGCCCTTGTTGGTGCGCTCAAAGATGCGCACGCCCATCTCATTTTCGAGATCGCGGATCGACGCGGTAATCGAAGGCTGCGTCACAAAGAGCCGGCGCGAGGCCTCGGTGATGCTGCCGCATTCGGCAACCTTAACAACATACCTGAGCTGCTGGAGCTTCATAGCCTTCTCCCTAGACGTTCGTGACGTCGAAACCCGTTGCGTCCATCTGACGCATAAACGACGGCATCTCCCCCGTCGCGGCGCAGGCGGCAATCTGATGCAGAGCCCCGGCGACCGCATCATCCGCCGCAGCGCCAATATGCCAGCGCGCCGCCGCCGTAACGGCCTCGTTGGCATTGGCGACTGCAACGGAGTTGGGAACGGCATCGATCATGGGCAGGTCGTTATCGGAATCGCCAAATACGGCCACCTCGTCGGGCGTCAGGCCCAAAGCGCGCGCCAGCTCCAGCGCAGCGCAGCCCTTGTCCCAACCGGCCGGAAGGATGTCGAACAGGCGCACTCGGTTGTTGGGAAACACAAGCGAGAGTTCCGGCACCTCGGCGGCAACGCGCTCGCGTAGCTCCGCGAGCTCCTCACGCGAACGAGCACTCCAGATATTCGCCTTAAACACCGGCGCGTCATCGACAACGGGACGGCACGGGGCCTCTTCGCCCTTGAGCCACGCGTTGCCGCCCGACTCCATGGCGCGGCGCACACGCTCGGGATCGCTCGTCACGCAATAGGCATCGTTATTCCAAAAGTCATCACCCAGGCTGTAGACCTTCAAGTACGTATCGTCGGTCTCTTGCTCCAGGTAGTCTGCCAGACGCATCAGGGCATCGTTGTCGGTCGCGCGCGAAGCGACCGCCTGACCGTCGACAAACATGACCTGGCCGTTGCAGAACGCGCCGGTCGAAAAGCACTCGGAACGATTTTTGAACATCCAGCCCATCGCGGACGGCTGGCGACCCGAAACCGGGCCAAAGTGCAGACCCGCCGCCTGCATGGCATGAATGCCCTCGATGGCGTAGTCGCTGGCGCCGTCATGCCCGGCTGGAATCAGCGTATCGTCCATATCGGTCAGCACAAGTTTAATCATAAGGTCCCCTCGGTCATTCTTAATCCCGTCTATTGTACCGACCTGCCAAAAAGAGACAGGTTTATATTGGCAGGTTTTATCTGGGAAAACGCAAAGCCCCAGTTGTTACCTGCCAAAATAAACCTGTCCCTTTTTGGCAGGTGCGCTAGTATAGGGAACAACAGATTCGATGCGGGAGTGCCGGCGGTGCAAACCACAAGGCTGAGAGGGCATGGGGCCCAATCCTTTGAACCTGTCAGTTAATGCTGGCGTAGGGAGCATGCCGCCTTTTTAGGGGCGCTGTCTATGCACAGCGCCCCTTTTCTATGCCAAGGAGGCATGTGCAGTGATCGATTCGGAACAGCTTAAGCAAAACGTGATCAAGGCCGTGGAGGAGATTCGCGCCACCAATCCGATGGCGGGCTCCATCACCAACACGGTGACGATCGACTTTGTCGCCAACGCACAGCTCGCCGTGGGCGGATCGGCCGCCATGGTCTATCTGCCCGACGAGGGCGAGGCACTCGTTGCCGGCGGCGGCGCCATCTATCTCAATATGGGCACGCTCTTTCCCATCTACGAGCAGACGATTCCCCGCGCGGCCAAGGCGGCACACGACGCCGGCAAGCCCTGGGTGCTCGATCCGGTTGGTCTGGGCATCGGTAGCCTGCGCACCCAGCTGGTAAACGAGCTCAAGCAGTACAAGCCCGCCATCGTGCGCGGCAATGCCTCCGAGATTATCGCGCTCGCCGGCCTGTGGGGTCTTGAGGGCGAGGCGGCTGATCTGAGCCGCGTGCGCGGCGTCGACACCACCGACACGGTCGACGCCGCCCGCGATGCCGCCGTGGCGCTCGCCCGCTACACCGGCGGCGCCGTAGTGGTCTCGGGCGAAGTCGACCTGATTACCGACGGCACGACCGTGGCCAAGTCCCACGGCGGCAGCCCGCTCATGTCCAAGATCACCGGCTGCGGCTGCTCGCAGGGCGGCGTGCTGGCCGTGTACGCCTGCGCCGCCGACCCGTTTACGGCAGCCGTCTGCGGCACCGCCGTCTACAACGTTGCCGGCACGCGTGCCGCCGCCGTCGCCGATGCCCCGGCAAGCTTTAAGGTCGCCTTTATCGACGAGCTCTACCGCGCGACCGCCCAGGACATTGCCGATAACCGACTCGAGCTCGAGGAGGCATAAGCCATGTCCGAGCCCGCAACCGATGCCGGCATGAACACACTCGTCGCCGTGGCCATCGCCCCATGCGGCACCGGCGACGAGCTGTCCGCCGAGGTCGCCGAGGTCGTGCGTGTCATTCGCGAGAGCGGCCTTCCCAACCGCACCACCTCGATGTTCACCGAGATCGAGGGCGACTGGGACGAGGTCATGCAGGTCGTGCGCGACGCAACCTTTGTGTTGGCGAGCAAGGGCATCCGCACCGAAGTCGTGCTCAAAGCCGATATTCGACCCGGATTTACCGACACCATGACCGGCAAACTCGAGCGCATGGAAGCGCAGATCAAAAAGCAGGAGGAAGCACGATGAGCATCCGCGACAACCTTGATATCTCGGCCTATCTGGTACTCGGCCCCGAAAACACGCTCGGGCGCCCCGTGGGCGATGTGGTGGCCCAGGCACTCGATGCCGGCTTTACCTGCATCCAGGTGCGCTCCAAGGTGGCAAGCGCCCGCGAGATCATCGCGCTGACCGGCGGCGCCGCGCAGGCAATCGCACAGGCTGGCAAGACCGGTCAGGTCGCTTTGCTGATCGACGACCGCCTGGACTGCGTACTCGCCGCGCGCGAGCAGGGCATTGCTGTCGACGGCGTGCACGTGGGCCAGAGCGATATTCCCGTCGAGGTCTGCCGCAACCTTTTGGGCCCCGATGCCATCGTGGGCCTTTCGGCCCGTTGCGAGGAGATGCTCGAGTACGTCAAGACCGCCGACATGAGTTTGGTCGACTACCTTGGCATCGGCCCGCTCCACGAGACCGAGACCAAGCGCGACTGCGGACGCGCGGCCGATGGCTCTATCATCACCAAAAGCTTTGAGGACCTGGCCGCACTCCACGCGGCAAGCCCCGTGCCCATCGTGGTGGGCGGCGGCGTCAAGACGGCCGACCTGCCGCAGCTTAAGGCCACCGGCGTCGACGGCTTCTTTGTGGTGAGCGCCGTCTGCAGCGCCGATGATCCCTACGCCGCGGCCAAGGAGCTCGTCGACACCTGGCAGCAGGCATAGGCATAGGCCGAACAGCTGATTCGCAGCCTCATATCTTCAATAGCGGAAAGCGCATCCCAGTTTGGACCTCCATTCCGGGATGCGCTTTCCATATAGAGGCTCAACGGGAAACCGCATCCCAGTCTGAACGCATATTCCGGGACGTACTTTCCGAAACCCCACCGCTTGGGAAACTGTAACCCGTTCTGAGCGCTCATTCTGGGACGCGCTTTCCGCCGAGTCCACGGCAGCTTGCCCTACCCCGCCAGATACGATTCCAACGCCGGCAAGGTCGCCTCCGCATCGCGGCGACCAATCTGGTAGATGCGTTCAAGTTCATCGGGCTCGCGACACAGCGACGGCACCTTCACCGATTCGCTCGGCCGCACCACAAAGATCTCGCCGGCAGCCTCGCGACGTGCCAGGTCATCGAGCGTGGCATTGTAGACCTCATGTCGACGCTCAAGCGCTGCGACAAACTCCGGATAGTGACGGAACACGCGACGCAGCATGGGCATCACGCTGTTGGGCTGCTTCACAAAGCCCGCCGGCTGCGTGAGCACCACGATATTGCGGTCATACCCCTGCGCAAACAGCCATGCACTGGGAATAGAATCGGCCACGCCACCATCCAGATACTTATGCCCGTCAATAGCAACGGGACGCGTCGCCACGGGAATCGCCGACGATGCCCGGATCCACTCGATATCCCGCTCGTCGCCATAGGGCAGGTCGTGGTAGACGGCCTTGCCCGTCTCGATATCGGTACACACGCACGTAAACCGCATGGGGCAGGCGCGATACGCCTCCAGGTCGATGGGATCGCGCTCGATGGGCACCTCGTGATAGGCAAAATCGGCATTGAACATATCGCCGGTTCGCAGCCAGCTGGTCACGCTCGCATAGCGTTTGTCGGCGCAATAGGCCTTGTTATAGCGAATGGCGCGGCCGATCTGGCGCGATTTAAAGTTGTAGCCAAATGCCGCGCCCGCCGAGACGCCCACCATATGGTCGCAGGTCAAACCGTGCTCCATCCAAACGTCGAGCACGCCCGCCGTATACATACCGCGGTAGCCGCCTCCCTCGAGCGCCAGCCCCACCGTGCTCGTCATATTTGACTGTGCCATGCGACCATCTCCGTTCCTGCGTTTTAAAACGGAACAAGTATACCCATCAACAAATATCGTCTCAGTCGCATTTTCATCGAACATCGTCGCGTTACCGTTTGGCGAATAATGGCCGCCCGCAACATGGGCACCCCTACATAATTCCATACACTTGTTTATACTACTCAGTAGTTATCAGCCGAGAGCACGAACCGACAAATAAACCCAACGACGCAGCAAGGCGGGGGCTTGGAAACACGCAAGGCGTTGAGCAGCAACGCATGTGCACAACGAGCTCGCCCGACGCAATCCGCCCCGACCTCAGAAAGCCGCTTACAGTATGGATAACGCCAGCAATAATACCGAAACGCTCGAAAAGACCATCCGTGACCTTCTGGAGCGTCAGGACGATCTGATCAGGACCGCCTTTACCGACGAGCTCACCGGACTTGGCAACCGCGGCGGCTTTACCCGTTCCTTAGAGGAACTCTGGGAGCAGGAACTGCCCGTGACCATGGCGTTTATCGACATCGATAACCTTAAGCACTGCAACGACATCTTTGGACATGACGAGGGCAACCGCTATATCTTGCAGGTGAGCCTCTATCTCAAACTGTATATGAAGGTGGACGAGGCGGCATTTCGTCTGGGGGGCGACGAGTTCGCCATCCTATCTACGATTGCGACCGAGGACGACCTTGCCGAACGTCTGGAACACTGCCGAACGGTACTGCTCGAAAACAACGCTTCCAAGATGCCTCACTCGTTTAGCTACGGAGTGGCACACGCCGACCCCGCCCTGGGCGAAGCCCCCAATCGCTTGACGAACGATGCCGACCATCGCATGTACGACTACAAGCTACGTCATGCCGTGCACCTTGATCGACGCAATATCGCACAAGCCCACACCGACGACTTCGAAATAAGCGATCGCATTTTCGACGCCCTTTCGATGCTCAACGAAGGCCGATATTTCTTTATCGAGAACTTGGACAAACATCGAACCCTTTGGTCACAAGGCGCTATGCGCGACCTTGGCCTTCCTTCGGAGCATATAGACAACTGCCACGATTACTGGAAAACGCGTGTCCATCCCGATGACCTTGAGGCCTATACCAACGACATCGACCAAATCTATGACGGCTCCAAACATCGCCACGTCATGCAGTACCGCGTGCGCAATGCCGCCGGCGACTACATCCTCGGCCGTGCTCGCGGGTTTCGTATCGACGGCGACGGAAATGTCCCCTCGCTCTATGTCGGCGAGCTCGTCAACCACTCGCTTGCCGAGACCGTCGACGCCGCCACGGGCCTCGGAATGCAGCGCACGCTGATCAACGCTATCGATGCCTGCCGTCGCGACCATTGCAAGACGGGGCTTATAGCAGTGCGCGTTCGCGGCACGGCAAAGCTCAACGAGCTCTACGGGGCCGAGGCCGTCGACAACATGCTCGCCGAATACGCAGGCCGCATGCTGTCGATTACTCGCGGCAGGAGTCGCGTCTTCCGCTCACGCAACGCCCAGTTCGTCGTGCTTAGCAACAATTTGGATCACGAAGCATTCGAGCAACTGATCCAACATCTCAAAGAGGCCGTTTTCGCTCCCGTTCGAATCGCGGACGACACCATTACCCCCGTCTGTCTTGTCGTTCCGGCCTTTTACGAGCACCTGACCAATCAAACGGCCGCCGTTTTAGGCGAACTCGACCGTCGCATTCGCACGGCCGGCGGGCTTGTTCCCAACGACAGCCTCCCCATACCCGAGGTGGAGCGCAAAAGCGCCATCGCCGAACGCATCGATTCGCTCACGGGTCTCTATCGACCCAGCGAGTTTATGCGCCGCGCCAACGAATTTCTCGAGACAAGGCGCAACGGCGCCTGGTGTATCGCCACCGTCGATATGGGACACATGCGACTGTTCAACGAATGGCACGGACAGGCCGAGGGCGACCGCATGCTCGCCGATGTGGGCACGGTCCTCAAGGACATCGAGAATGCCAACATGGGCGTCGCAGGGTACTGGGGCCAAGACGACTTTTGCATACTCATCCCCTTTGAACACGACACCGTCCATCAGATCTATAGCCGCGTTCGCCAGGCCGTGGCCAAGTATGATGACGGCGTGGGATTCTGGCCGTCCATGGGCGTCTACCCCATCGACTCCAACGAGAAAATCACCATCGATGCGCAGGCCAAGGCCATGTTTACCAATCGGCGCGCAAAAAACGACTTTAAGGAGCGCATTGCCATTTTCCGCCCCGAGGAGTACGAGCGCGAAATCGCGTTCCACCGCACGCTGACCGAATTCCAGTACGCGCTCTCCAACGGCCGTATTACCTACTACCTGCAGCCCCAGGTCGACATGGAAACCGGCGAGATCATTGGCGCCGAAGCGCTCACGCGCTGGATCGACAAGGATGGCTCCCTCATTTCGCCCGCCACCTTTATCCCCGCTCTCGAAGAAAGCGGTTTTGTGGTGACGCTCGACAAATACGTTTGGCAGGGCGTTGCCTTGTGGCTGCGCGAGCGCATCAATCGGGGGCTTCGCGTGGTTCCGATCTCGCTTAATGTGTCGCGCGTGGATATCCTCGCCTGCAACGTTGCCGAGCATATGGGAGCGCTCGCCGCCCAATACAACCTGCCGCCCGAGCTCATGCGCATCGAGATCACCGAGACAGCTTATACGGGAGAGTCCGAGGCCGTGGATAAACTAACGGCCGACCTGCACACCCGCGGCTTCTCGACCTATATGGACGATTTTGGCACCGGCCAGTCCACGCTCGCGATGCTCAAGAACGTCAACGTCGACGTCATCAAGCTCGATCGCACGTTTGTGCCCGATAACGGCGATGAGGGCCGCAGCGTGCAAATCATCTCATCAATGCTCGAGATGGCGCAGTCACTCCATCTGCCCGTTGTGATCGAAGGCGTCGAGACGGACAAGCAGGCAAACATGCTGCGCCACATGGGCGCCCGCTACGCTCAGGGATTCCTCTACTACCGCCCCATGCAGGCGGAGGATTTTGAGGCATTGCTCGATGGTGGCAACGACAACTAATACGCTCGCACGCAAAACGCCACCGTCGAGGGGAGCGTTTGTTCCCATGAGCTAACTAATACTCCAATCTAAACCGAATTGGGAGTAAGATACAAACCATTGTTCCATCCAAGGAGGCAATCCATCATGAACGAGTCGTATCGCCTGGGCGAGCAATCAATCATCGCTCATCTTCAGCGACTTGCGAACGGGGCCTCAACCACCGAGCTCGATGTTGCCGCGCTGCCCCCGGAGCTGCGTGCCATCGGTGAGCAACTGCAGAAAACGCTCGCCATCCTGCAACAAGAACGTGAGTTGCTTGAGCACGGCGCCTATATCGACTCGCTCACCAATCTTGGCAACCGTGGCGGACTCGACCGCCATGTCGATCAGCTCTGGCGCAAAGGCACCCCCTTCACCTGTGCCTATATTGACATCGATCGCCTCAAGCATTGCAACGATAAGTTTGGCCACGCCGAGGGCAATCGCTACATTCTGAGCATCTGCCGCGCACTCACCGAGACAATGGAGCACGATGAGTTGCTGTTCCGTATCGGTGGAGACGAATTTGTACTTATATCCCCCACGACAAACGAAGCCGAGCTCGAGCAGCGCCTGGAGTGGACGCGTGCCAATCTTATCGAGGCAACATCGGACGGCAAGGCGCCCATGATCGCCAGCTTTAGCTTTGGCTGCTCGCGCGTCGACCCGCTTGCAGGCGATACGCGTCGCCAGATGACAAAGGACGCCGACCGCAAAATGTATCGCTACAAGCTCATGTACCGTGTGCAACAACCGGAAGAAGGCGATGCGCTGCAACGCCCGATCACCGAACAACCCCCCCCCTGCAACGACCGAGTGTTTCAAGCGATCTCCATGAGCTCCGAGACACGCTATCCGTTCATCATTAACCTCGACACCGGCGAATCGCAATGGTCGGTTAATGCCGTGCGCGATTTTGACCTACCCTCCCAGCATCCCTACAACTCGCTCGATATATGGCTTGCCCGTGTTCACCCCGAGGACCGCGACAACGTACGTGCCGAGCTCGATATGGTGGTAAACGGCACGTGGCACTTCCACTGCATGCAGTATCGCGTCATGAATACCGCCGGAAAATACGCGCTTTGCGACTGCACGGGTTACCGCCTGGACGGCACCGATACCGAGCCCAACATGTATGTGGGCATTGTCACCAACCGAAGCTTGGCAGATACGACCGATTCCGTGACCGGTCTGGGCGATATCCACGCCCTGGTCAACGCCATTGGCGAGATGCGTCGCGTGGCACGAAACGCGGGCTTGATCGCCATTAAAATCGACGACATCGCCAAGGTCAATGCCCGCTTTGGCTTTGATGCAGGCGACCGCGTTTTGGCAGAAAGCGCCGCCTGCCTCATGGATTGCTCGCGCGGCAAGGGTCGTCTGTTCCGCTCGACCGGACCGATGTTCGTGGCGCTCTTTGACGAGCTTGATCCCGAAGAGACCGACGCGGTTGCAGACGAAATCGAACGGTTCTTGGGATCGCCCGTGCTCCTTGGCTCATTTGAATATCAGCCGCCCCTTCGCGTGGCGACGCTTCATCTGGACGCCGTCGACCGACAGCCCGTTTCCATTTTGAACGAACTTAATGCGCTGATTAAAGAGGCGCCGCAGGTACCGGGCACCAAGCTGGACTAGCGTTATAGGGCGCGATGCGAAACACAGCCCGTTTCGCATCGCGCCCCACGCCATCTGCCCTCTCGTGCGATAATCCTCCGCAGAAGTCACCGACAGCAGAGGGAGTTAGTGATGAAGGTTCTTTTGGTCAATGGCAGTCCCAAGGCAAACGGCAACACCGCCCGCGCACTCGCCGAGGTCGCCGAGCAGCTCAACGCCGAGGGTATCGATACCGAGGTGTTTCAGCTAGGCGCTAAGCCCATTCGCGATTGCATCGGTTGCGGCCAGTGCGGCAAACTCGATTGCCGCTGCACCTTTGACGACGACATGGTCAACGAGTTGATTGCCGCCGCCGAGCAGGCAGACGGCTTTGTCTTTGGCTCCCCCGTCTACTACGCGCACCCCAGCGGACGCATCCTCTCGGCACTCGACCGCGCATTCTATGCAGGCAGCAAGGCCTTTGCGCACAAGCCGGGTGCCGCTGTGGCCGTTGCCCGCCGCGGCGGCACGTCGACCACCTTCGACGTGCTCAACAAGTACTTCACCATCAACCAGATGCCCGTGGTGGCCTCCACATACTGGAACAACGTCTTTGGCGCCATGCCGGGCGAGGCCACCCAGGACGCCGAAGGCCTTGCCACCATGCGAAACATCGGCAAAAACATGGCCTGGCTTCTGCATTGTATCGAAGCAGGCCAGGCCGCCGGCATCGAAGCCCCCGAAGCCGATCGCGAGCGCACCAACTTCATTCGTTAGAACGGCGGGGCCATGA
The DNA here is from genome assembly GCA_958350755.1 of uncultured Collinsella sp. Classification (GTDB taxonomy): domain Bacteria; phylum Actinomycetota; class Coriobacteriia; order Coriobacteriales; family Coriobacteriaceae; genus Collinsella. The sequence continues at coordinate 15,962 of CATWID010000003.1, read as the reverse complement.
ATATTCAAATCTTCGGGACTAAGAAGTCCTTCGACACCAAGAAAGCACAGCGCTTCTTTAAGGAGCGCCGCATTAAGGTGCAGTTTATCGACTTGAAGGAAAAGGAGATGAGCAAGGGCGAGCTTACGAGCGTGATGCAGGCGGTCGGCGGCATCGATAAGCTGCTCAACCCCAAAGCAAAGGACGAGGAAACGCTCGCGCTCATCCAGCACCTCACCCCCAGCCAGCGCTTCGATAAGCTGCTCGAGAATCAGCAGGTTCTTGCCGAGCCCATCGTGCGCAACGGCAAGAAGGCCACCGTCGGCTATTGTCCCGACGTATGGGGAGCCTGGGAGTAGCCTGTGTTATTTGTCGGCGCGTGGGTATAAGAGCAGGTGTTTGGCATAAGATTCAACTGTAAGCCATGTCTAACAAAGGAGGGCACATGCCCAACAAACCCGTGAAGATCATCATGCTTACCGGATACCTCGGTGCCGGCAAGACCACGCTGCTCAACCACATCCTCGCTAACGACGGCGGCATCCGCGCCGCCGTGATCGTCAACGATATCGGCGAGATCAACGTCGACGCCAGCCTCATCGCCGACGGCGGCCTTTCCGAGACCGACGACCTCATCCCGCTCACCAACGGCTGCATCTGCTGCACGCTTTCGGACGACCTGGCCAACCAGCTGCAGGGCATCGCCGATTCGGGCAACTTCGACTACATCATCATCGAGGCCTCGGGTATTTGCGAGCCCATCCCCATCGCCTACACCATCTCGAGCTTCTGCGACGAGGCCAAGGTGGGCGGCGAGCCCAAGCTCGCGCTCGACAACATCGTGGCCGTGGTCGACTGCGCCCGCATGTACGACGAGTTCAACGGCGGTCGCGACCTGCTCGCCGAGGATATCGATGAGGACGACATCGAGAGCCTGCTTATTCAGCAGATCGAGTTTTGCTCCACGCTGATCCTCAACAAGACCGATACCGTCACGCCTGAGCAGATTGCCGAGCTCAAGGCCATCGTGCGCAGCCTGCAGAAGGACGCCGTGATTGTCGAGGCCCAAAACGGCGAGGTCCCCATGGAGGAGCTGCTCGACACCGACCGCTTCGACTTTATGCGCGCCTACAACTCCGCCGCCTGGATCGAGGCCATGGAGCATCCCGAGGAGCACGACGACCCCGAGGTGCTCGAGTACGACATCGAGACCTTTGTGTACTCCCGCCGCAAGCCGTTTGACCTGCAGAAGTTCACCGATTTTGTTGAGCAGGAGTGGCCCGACGAGGTCATTCGCGTCAAGGGCCCGCTGTGGCAGACCGGCGATCCGGACATGTGCTACATGTTTGAGCAGGCCGGCCACCAGATGCGTCTGATGGAGAACGGTCTGTTTGTCGACTCTGCGCCCGAGGGCGAGAAGCAGAAGATTATCGACGAGAACCCCGAGATCATGCAGATTTGGGACGACGAGACGGGCGACCGCATGACGAGCCTGTGCATCATCGGCCGTCACATGGACAAGGATGCGCTCATCGCCGCCCTCGATGCCTGCCTGACCGACTGGCACCGCGCCTAGGTTTATCGAAGCGGGCATTTTCCGCCCACGTAACCGCCAAACCACCACGAAGGTGCCCTTCGTGGTGGTTTTTCGTTCTGAGCCAAGGAGATTCATGTTCAATATCGTGCTGTATGCGCCCGAGATTCCGGCCAATACGGGCAATATCGGCCGTACCTGCGTGGTTACCGGCGCCCGTCTGCATCTGGTGGAGCCGCTGGGCTTTTCGCTCGACGACAAGACGGTGCGTCGCGCCGGCCTGGGCTACTGGCAAAACTTGGACGTGACGACCTATGCCGGCTGGGAGGATTTCCTTACGTGCAACGGCCTCTCCCCCGCCGATGAACGCCTGCATCTGCTGACCAAAAAGGCGCGCCGCACCTATGCGCAAAGCACCTACCGCGACGGTGACTATCTGGTCTTTGGCAGCGAGAGCTCGGGGATTCCCGAAGAGCTGCTCGCCGCAGCGCCTGCGCGCTGCGAGCGCATCCCCATGCTGCGCGACTGCGACTCGCTCGATAACGCCGAGGCCTGGGAAGCCCACGAGGAGGCGCTCGGGCATAGCGAGAGCGGCCACGAGGCCATCCTTCAGCAGGATATCTGCGGCAACTTCGTCAATCCGGACGACTACCGCATCAGCGCACTCAACCTCTCCAACAGCGCCGCCATCGTCCTCTACGAGGCCCTGCGCCAGACAAACTTCCCCGGAATGTGACAAAGGGACTGTCCCTTTGTCACATATTGCACCTACTGATTTAAATGGAATTAACCGGTTTTAAACGCTTTTAACTAGAAAAGATGCCAGTATATTACTAACTTTTACTGAGTTGCACCGTATGGGTTTCTATGCTTCTACCCCGTAAAGGACAGGAACCCCGCAGCAAATGGTCCCCACACATCAGAATTCAACTTCAAATACAAACGATTGCCGGAGTTCTCGCTTAGCTTGGCTTGTCAGGCTCGAATTCGCCCTTATGTTCAGTTTGCTGCATGCCTCGTCGATAGCCATAGCAAGTGATACAGACATGGTCATGGCCGTTTCACTTTTCAATTCGACCCGATAGCTCTTCGCCTTGTTTTTATCCTCTCCACCACATCTCGTCTCAATTAACAAGAGAACATCTGAGTCATGGGCATACCAATGGAGCTCAGGGCGCTGTGGAACCATGTCGCCCTCAAATTCCTGTGTAAACAGAATTTTCTTCTCGCTTCTCGTTGAATCGCTCAAGGAACCGTCGATTTGAACCGAGCCCTTCTTTCCCGCCTTGGCATTTCCCTTAACCTGGCGGCCTCGCCGAGTTTCCTCGTACTCCGTCACCTCCAGCTTGCAGCGCTTCGCGCCAAGCATGAACGCAATCCGTCTCAACTCGGCCATCTTGTCTTGTTGCATGGTTGCAAAATAAGAGTCAAGGTCAACAAAGCGAGACCGATCAAAAGCATCTATGTAATATGTGGAGTAAAGAGATGGTTTAGGATAGAAAGACAATTCGCTATCCCCGATTGCCTCGCGGTACAGATTGAAAATCTGCGTGCCCTTAACAGTATCCAGCCAACCAATAGCATCTCTACAGGCGTCGATGCCCCGGCGCTCATTTCCGTCAACAATTCGAATCATGTTCGGCAAATGGAATGAAGGACTCTGATAGGTCTCCTTGGTTACCGGCCTGTATCTATTAAGCTGCTGCTGGTATGCCCAATCGTTGACCGCGTCACCGATATCCGCAGCAGTACCTGCCGCACCATCGGCCGCATCAGCAATAGCTGCCAAGGCGTCATCGACCAGCGGAGTTGCAGCACGCATTGCACCATCGGCAACTTTCTGTACGGTTGCAACCGCGCCCGCCATCGCGCTTCCGGCGCCATCAACCAACCCGGCAGCGGCCTTACGGATATCAAAACTCTGCTTATGTCGCGGCGGCTCCTCCCTTTCGACAACAGCCAGATCGTCTTTATCCTCCATTGTGACCTCCTATTTCCGATAGTCGAAATCAACCGTATATTCATCGCCAAATGCCGAGTTGAAGGTAGTGTCGAGAAAGGTGGTGTAGTGCCCGATCAGAAGCGAGCCGGCCCCAGCGATCTGTTGCCGTTTATCCAACATGCTATTCACCCCTACTCAAACGCAACGTCAACATTGACGTCATCGCCGCATAAGGCTTTGACCTGTTTTTCGATAAGGGCGCAGGCTCTATCATCAGATTCTTGGAGCATATTGCTTTCCTTGACCTTCTTGGTCTGCTCTTTCTTTGCCTGTTTCAATAACGTGTTTAGATCATCCGTGCTTACTTGATTCCAGTTAAGAAAGCCATTGTCCTCAACATATTTCTTAAGCGTATTGGGGTCTGTCGAGAACGAGGTGATCTCCGAGTGAGGCAGTATAACCTTTACGCTCTTGACCTCTGAATTCTTATCGGCCATATTAGCCCGTACGATTGTAACCTTCATCTTATCGGCATCGATCCCGATGTCAGCTTTGCCGTCAATCGTTGCGACATATCGCTTAGACGTAAAGGGGTTTTCCCACCCAAGCGGATTGCCCGCCTCATCAATTGAAAGCAGCTGGGTGAAGTTGTACTCGTACGTCACGAGCTTAACGACTGGCGTGATCTCCTCGCGAATCGAATCATCGCTGATCGTTGTAGGATTACGCGTCAATGACATCCAGATACCCCAGGCAACCGCTAGAACCGTAACAACGACTAACCCGCCAAAGGCAACCTTTTGCGGTATCGTTGTAAGAAATTGTGTTTTTGCCATCCTGTTTCACCTTTCCTTTATTGCCCCGACGTTCCCATCATCTTCCAGCGCGAGCATGATGGCACGAATCATTCCGTCAACGGCTCAATGCAAAGCGCGACCGTTCAAAGAAAACGGCCGCGCTTTCTTTTCAATTCCCGCGAACTATTCCTTGACGCTGTAACCCGACACCGTCGGCGCAAGCCTCGAGGCGTCAACCTCGCTCATTACCTCAAACTTCACCTTCTCGCCAGGCGCCCAGGCAGATGTATCTGCGTAGCATTCTTCCGCCCTCACACCATCGGCATCGTAAAGGGCAACGTTTAGATAAACGTTTTCGAACGATATGTCAGAGGTATTTTCGACGATTGCGGTGTACGTATAGAGACCGTAGCCATCATCACTTTTCTCAAAATTCGCCGATGAGAGCAAACCGTTGATAACCTCATCGTTATGCGTCTTCTCCTCTACGGTCCTACCGTTCTTAATTAGCTCGTCAAACTCATCTTGATACTCGTCATCGACTGTTAAGTCATATCGATCGACCAGTTTCTTAAGCTGTGCGGATCGTGCGTCGTAGGCCTTTTCCCATTCCTCGTAGTACTTAGGATCAGATTCCGCATACTTCTTGGTAACATCAAGCTGATTGTCAAGCAGGTTGAGATAGGCGATGACATCTTCCTGCATCTTAGCGTCTTTAAAAGGCGCCTTTTTGAGTTCTTTGTCGTTATCGATCTCGGTTTTAATTATCTCTTTTCGCACTTTATTCGAGCTTAGATCAGCATCTTCTCCAAGCGATTCGATATAATCCGACCGCTTTTGATAACCTTGAGCAATCACAGCCATTGCACGGTCATCGGCATAATCAGGTTCATCATTTTTCTTCTCAGACTGCGAACAGCCGCTCAGCAGAAGCGCCCCACAAAACACCATCGCAAATAGCGCGGTCACCAGAGCCATTCCATAACGCCTTTTCATTTCGTCCTCCTTTAAATACAAAACAAAACACGATATATAGCCCTCGTCAAAAAGCAGACGAATTGGCAACGCGGTGGCACTATTTGGTTCAAGGGCGTGAACTGGATAAACATCGAGGGAAGGAGTGGGCTCTGTGTAATTAACTCCCCTCGTCAAAATGTCTAGCTAAAGAGGACGAGCAGACGACAAACGGTCAAAACTGGTCGCGTCCGCCCGTCTCCAACGATCGAACGTCGAGACGCTGACGTTCAAAAGCGCAGCAGCCTCTCGCCTCGTAACCTCTCCCCCTTCGAATAATTTGATGACATCGCGATAGCTATCTGGGCGTTCGAATGCCGGCCTTCCAAATTTCACGCCACGCAAACGCGCCGACGCGATGCCCTCCGCCTGGCGTTGCTTGATGTTTTCGCGCTCTAGCTGCGCCACATAGCTCAAGATTTGAAGAACCAGATCCGCCATGAACGTTCCCGTAATGCCATCAGGCTGCTCGCGCGTATCGAGCAATGGCATATCAAGCACCACGATGGCAGCATTCCTATCCACCGTGATGCGTCGCCACTCATCGAGGACTTCACGATAATTGCGGCCCAAACGATCGATACTTTTGATCACGAGAACGTCGCCTTCGCGCAGCCTGCGAAGAAGACGCTGGTACTGGGGACGCTTAAAGTCCTTACCGCTTGCCTTGTCAGCATAAATCTGGCTCCGTTGCACGGGAAACCTTGCCAGCGCGTCTAATTGGCGGCCCAGGTTCTGGTCTGCGGAAGAGACACGCGCATACCCAAAGATTCGATTGTCCATAATTGCCCCTATCGGCTGCCTCTTGGCAGCATCAGCTCAAGCGAGAGCCCACTCACTATAGGGCGTGCAAATTTCGCGAATGGGTTGAGGCCATTTTGACCCTCACGCGAAAACTGTTCAAGCGCCATGCCGACAGATGCTGGCTTTAACGGGAATGTGACAAAGGGACAGTCCCTTTGTCACATTCGGTTAGAGGTAGCGGCCGGTGATGCTTGCGGAGCAGGCAGCGATGTCGCCCGGCGTGCCGACACAGACGATTTGTCCGCCTGCGTCGCCGCCGCCCGGGCCCATGTCGATCACGTAATCGGCATTACGGATAAGATCGAGGTCGTGTTCGATCACGATAACCGTGGCGCCCTTGGCAACGAGACCGTCGAACACGCTCAGCAGCACCTGAACATCGAGCGGGTGCAGGCCGATCGTGGGCTCGTCGAACACAAACACGGCATCATCCTGCACGCGGCCCATCTCGCTCGCGAGCTTAAGACGCTGCGCCTCGCCGCCCGAAAGCGCCGGTGTGGGCTCGCCAAGTGTGAGATAACCCAAGCCCAGGTCGTGCAAGGTCTGCAAGCGCGCCTGAACCTTCTTGAGTCCCACCGTGGCGTCGAGGGCCTCGTCCACACTCATGTCCATAAGCTGCGGCAACGTCAGCAAGCTCCCGTCCTTGCCCTCGCGATGGATATGCGAAGCCGCATCTGCATAACGTGAGCCGCGACATGCCGGGCAGACGATCTCGACGTCGGGCAAAAACTGCACGTCGAGCGATATCGAACCCGTGCCATCGCACGTAGGGCAGCGCAAAGCGCCAGTGTTGTAGCTAAATGCGCCTGCCTTGTAGCCGGCTGCCTTGGCCTCGGGCGTGCGGGCGAAGGCGCGACGCAGTTCATCATGGATGTCGGCATAAGTCGCTACCGTCGAACGCACGTTGGCACCGATGGGCGTGGCGTCTATCAGGTTGGCACGTGCAATGCCCTCGGCATCGACCCAACGCACGTGTTTTGGCAGGCGCTCGCCGGCTGCCTGCGCCTTAAGTGCCGGGATGAGTGTCTCGAGCACCAACGTCGTCTTACCCGAACCCGAAACGCCCGTCACCGCGACAAGGCGACCGCGCGGGATATCGACTTCGAGCGGTTTGACGGTATGGATGGCATCGGTCGCCATGCGGATATGGCCCCGGTCAAACATTTCGTCGTCAGGCACCTGCGGACGCAAGCGCTCAGGCTCCGAGCGCAAAAATGGGGCGATGCGGCTGCCCTGCGATTGTTCGACCTCGTCCACCGTACCTGCAGCGATAACATTACCGCCGCCTGCTCCGGCAACGGGGCCCATCTCGACCAGATAGTCAGCTTCCGCTAGAACGCGCGTATCGTGATCAACAACAATCACGGTGTTGCCGTCATCCACCAGATCGCGCATTACGCCCACCAAGCCGTCGACATTGGCAGGATGCAAGCCAATCGAGGGCTCGTCCAACACATAAAGCACGCCCGTCGATCGGTTGCGCACCACGCGGGCGAGCTGTACACGCTGGCGCTCGCCCGTGGAGAGCGTAGCACCGGCGCGGTCGAGCGAGAGGTAATCGAGCCCCAGGTCGACCAGGCGACGGGCCGTGCTCAAAAACGAATCGCAGATATCCGCTGCCATGGGCTGCATCTCGGCCGGCAAGGATGCGGGCACCCCGCGCACCCACTCAATCGCCTCGCCCAATGTCATGGCCGCGGCCTGCGCCAGATTGATACCGCGCACCTGGGGATGGCGTGCGGCCTCGGAGAGACGCGTGCCGCCACAGTCACGGCATGGCCCCTCGCGCAAAAAGCGCGCCACGCGCTTGAGGCCCTTGTCGTCCTTAACCTTGGCGAGCGCATTCTCGACGGTATAGACAGCGTTGTAATAGGTAAAATCGAGCGGCGTGGCGCCCTCGCCGTTTTTGGGAACGTAGAGAATGTGCTTTTTAACCGCCGGACCGTGGAACACGATGCCGCGCTCTTGAGGCGTGAGCTGGTTAAACGGCACGTCGGTGCGCACGCCCATCTCGCCGGCTACCTGCTTCATCAGATCCCACATGAGCGTACCCCAGGGAAGCACCGCGCCTTCGTTGATGGTCTTTGACTCGTCGGGCACCAGGCTCGCTTCGTCCACCTCGCGCATGACACCGGTGCCGCCGCAGGTAGGGCACGCACCGCCGCTGTTAAAGGCAAGGTCCTCGGCACTCGGCGCGTAGAACTCGCGGCCGCATGCGGGGCACGTGAGCGACAGGCCCGCAGCCACGTTAAGGCTCGGCTCCACACGCGCCCCGCAATGTGGGCACACGTGATGGGCACAGCGGCTAAAGAGCAAACGCAGACTGTTGTTGAGCTCGGTCATGGTGCCAAAGGTCGAGCGCACGCCTGGCACACTGGGGCGCTGGTGCAGCGCGAGCGCCGCCGGCACGTGCAGGACTTCATCCACCTGAGCGTGCTCGGCCTGCGTTAGGCGACGGCGGGTATAGGTGCTGAGTGCCTCCAGGTAACGGCGCGAGCCCTCGGCATAAAGAACTCCCAGCGCCAGCGAACTCTTGCCCGAGCCCGACACGCCGGCAATACCCACGAGCCTTCCCAGCGGGATATCGATATCGATGTCCTTGAGGTTGTGCACGCGCGCGCCACGCACCTCGATAGCCTGCGGGCTCATCTTCTGTTCCGTCACTTTTATCACCCTACTCATGCCATAAAATGCGTTCGCGGATGTACTCGCCCAGCATGGGCACGGCAAACCGGACGAGGCCGTATCCGGCGGCCTCGATGACGCGCTCGCGAATCAGGCTTGCGCGATATTTACTCGCCCAGCTCTGAGTGCGATCGCAGCGCTCAATGATATCCGCCATGCGCGTCGACTTACCCTCGTCAGTAGCCATGGCCTCGATAAAAAGGCGCTGTGGACTGCGCAGCCCGTAATACAGGGGCGCATCGACCGCTTCGTAGAACTCGGAGACGGCATCCGCATGGCCATCCTCGACATCGCGCCTTTCAATGAGTTGCGAGCCACGTCGGACGGCAGACCGCCACATGTAATATCCCACCAGCTGAACCATATAGGGATGTCCCATGCTCTTGCGCGCCGCAAGGTCCGCGGTCTCCGCATCAACGTAAAGACCAGCACATTCGACCGTCTGGATATATGAATCGCGCACCTGGGGCAAAGAAATCGCCCCCAACGTACGCTGCTGGGCGCGCCGCAAAAACGTCACGCTCGGCTCTTCGAGCAGATCGTCAACCATACTGGGTAAGCCGGCAAAAACCAGCGCAAGACCGCGCTGGTCGCTATCGGACAAGCCCGTAGCGTCCTGGTCTCCGAGCACCTGCTGATAGAGAACGGCAAGAGCCGCCAGCTCCTCGATTGACGCAGACTGTGCCTCGTCAATCGCAAACAGTATGCCCTTACCCGGACCGAGCCTCTTGAGCCTCTCGTTGACCAGCCCCCGCAACGTCTCGCCTTTTGCCCGCGCCGCCTCGACCGACATTCGACCAAATGACGGCCCAAACTCCATTGACGTCACGACGGGTTTATTCGAGCGGAGCGCGTCGGCCAAGCGGTCGCACAAGCCAAGCGAAGCGGAATCAGAGACAACCACCCACCCGCGCTCGTTGGCAAGACGCTGCAGCTCCCGCAGAAGAACCGTTTTGCCACAGCCACGGTTTCCCGTAATGAGCATGAGCCTGCCCGGCGCTCCGGCACCGTTATCGAGTCCTTCCTCAAAATCTTCGATGACCGACTCGCGACCGATGAGCACCGGAGGTCGCTTACCAGCCGTTGGCTTAAAGGGATTTGGATTCATGTCGGTCTCCTCGGATTGGCAAAGGCTGGCAATAGTTATACCAACTTATACCGAGTTATACCAACTCGATGTGACAAAGGGACTGTCCCTTTGTCACATGTGGCCGAAAAACTCGGCGTCTGCTGCTCGCCAGGGACGGAAGGTGGCGGGATCGATCTTTACGTGCGCTGCGGCGGGCACGTCATACCATTTGACCGTGTAGCCGGCGCCATGAGAGCAAAAGACCGAGTCGGGCGTGTTGGGCAGATCGGCCTCGGGCTCGTAGGCGGCAGCCTCGATTACGCGCTCGCCATCATGGCAAGCCGCATAACCGGCGAACTCCAGGTACAGATGACCGCGCCCGCTCGTGTAGGCAGCCACCTCCAGCGCGTAATCCTGCACCTCGGATGCCGGCACGCGACCCACAAGCTTCGCTCGGTCTCCCGCCATCGTCGGCGGCTCGTACTCGGCACCCATGCGTGTGGCATCTGACAACGCCCGGCCCACGCACTCCCCCGGCACCTCGAGCTCAAAGTGGTACCACGGCTCCAGCAACACGTCTGCGCCGACCTCGCGCGCCTGCATCAAACCCTGGCGAATCGCGCGATACGTGGCCTGGCGAAAATCGCCGCCCTCGGTGTGTTTGGCATGCGCGCGGCCGCCCGTGAGCGTAATGCGCACATCGGTGATGGGCGAGCCCGTCAGCACGCCCAGGTGGTCGCGCTCCATAGCGTTGGTGAGTGCCAAACGCTGCCAGTTAAGATCGAGCTCGTCGGTCGAGGTCACGGTGCCAAACTGCACACCCGAACCCGCCGGCAACGGCTCCAGGCGCAGATGCACCTCGGCATAGTGGCGCAGCGGCTCAAAGTGGCCCACGCCCTCGACCGGCCGCGAAATAGTCTCCTTATAGAGAATGCCGCCGGGCTCAAACGCAACCGAAAGGCCAAAGCGATCGGCCAACACCCGCTGCACGACCTCGAGTTGCACGGCGCCCATCAACTGCAAATGGATCTGCTCAAGATGCGTATTCCAGCTTACGCCGAGCATGGGATCTTCGTCCGCCAACTCACTCAGCGCTTTAAACACCGCATGAACGTCGTGTTCGCCCGGCAGCACCGTATAGGTGAGGACCGGAGCGATGACGGGCGCATCGCCCGCGGGCTCCGCGCCCAGGGCGTCCCCTGGGCGAACGTGCGCAAGACCCGTCACGGCGCAAATACCGCCAGCAGCAACTTCTTGGGCAAGCTCATACTTCTCGCCGTTATAGATGCGTACCTGATCGACCTTCTGTTCCCACGCCTCGGCACTGGAACGCCCGCTGATCATCTGTTTTGCGCGCAGCGTGCCGCCGGTCACTTTAACCCAAGCCAAGCGCTCGCCACGATCCCCGCGGCTGACACGATAGACGCGCGCGGCAAACTCCGGGAGCCACGCCTGCTCACGCATCAGCGCGCATATACCATCCAGTAGCTCGTCAACGCCTTGGTCCTTGAGCGCCGAGCCGGCAAAGCAGGGAAAGAGCTTGCGCTCGGCAACCATGCGCGACAGCGTTGCGACAGAAAGCTCACCCGCTTCAAGAAACTCCTCGAGCGCCGCTTCGTCCAACGCAGCAGCGTCCTCCTGAACGGCGGCGCCCGCCAGCAGCTCGTTGGCATCCAGGCAGCCCTCGGAAAGACGCTGCCCGAGTTGTGCCAGCAAAACATCGCGGCCGGGATTCTCCAAATCGATCTTGTTGATGAAGATGAACGTCGGGATGTCATAGCGTGCAAGCAGGCGCCACAGGGTTTCGGTGTGCCCCTGCACGCCATCGTTGGCGCCCACCACCAGAATCGCGTAGTCCAGGGCACGCAGTGTGCGCTCCGCCTCGGCAGAAAAATCGACATGGCCGGGAGCATCCACGAGCATGACGTGGGTATCGCCGTGGTCGAGCACGGCCTGCGACGAGAAAATCGTGATACCGCGCTCGCGCTCGATCGTGTTAGTGTCCAGATGCGAATCGCCATCGTCCACGCGGCCACGCTTGCGAATGCGGCCCGCGTTGAACAGCATGGCCTCGGCCAACGTGGTCTTGCCGGCATCGACATGCGCCAAGATTCCAACGACCGCTTGCTTCGACATGGCTCTCCTCTTATTGCAAGCCCATCGCACGCGGCAACGGGCGTTCACGCTCCACACTGGATGATACAATTTACGGGCCGGTGGGCGAAGCGGGCCCTATCCCCCGACCGAGCTCATCGCCCCGCGTTGCCGCGCGGCGATTTTCGTAGGTTCGCGCCTTGCGAAAGCCGGCACCTCCCCTTTTTGTCTGCCCGGGTTCATCTGGGGCGGTAACAATGCGAGTCCCACAACGACGCGTTTTACCAAAAATGGCCCCACTCGGGGCCATTTTTTATTTGAGCTGGGTGATGATACGTGCCTTGGCTCCTACGCCTCGCGCAGCCAATCAAACGCGACACGCGCCGTGCCGTCGGACACATAGACGATACCGACACGCTCGAACCCCGCCTTGGCGATGGCGCCCTGCATGGGCAAGTTGTCCTCGTGCGTGTCAATACGCAGATGGTCGGCGCATTCCTTGGCAAAGGCAAACATCGCCGCCGCGATACCGTGCACGGTGCCGTCGGATGCCACGCGATGCAGCACGGCATACGGAGTGTCGCTGCGCCATTGACCGTCCTCAATCACGTCATAGCACTCGTCCGGACCCGGTAAAAAGGCAAACGTCGCCACCACGCGGCCGTCGACTTCGCACACGTAACTGCCACCAGCGGCAATATCGGCAGCCAGCTGCTCGGCCGAAGGCGTGCCCTCGGGCCACTGCGTGGCGTTGCCATGCGCGCGCATAAAGGCGCGGGCCGCGTCATAGATAGCCATGACGGCGGGAATGTCGGTATCGAGGGTTTTTCTGATCATCACGCGGCGACCTCACGTTTATTGGTATCACTTTGATTGAGCAATGATACCAACGTTTGGAAAGGGCAAGGAGCGGATGGGAAGCAAAAAGCGAGCCGCCTGGTCAAAGGCCAAAAGCGAGTTTTTGGGCGCTGCCACCGGCGGCGATATGAGCGACCTGTTTGCGCGCGAGGACGAGCGCCGCGATGCCCTGGACGCCGAGCGCGATGAGGCTTGGCGCTACAAGTCGTGCGAGCGCAAAAACCGCTACGACACACGCGCCGAGGCCGAGGCCGTTATGGCCGACTGCGAAAACCGTGGACGACGTGGCTTGGCCTGCTACAAATGTGAATACTGCGGCGGGTGGCACCTGACGTCGCACCCTTGGAAATAGGCGCCGCATCGGCGCGACACTCACGCAGCGGCGCGGCACCGACACATCGCCGGCCATCGCACGCAAACTACGGGCGCGGCGGCACCAAAACATCGTAGCGGACGGCCTTGCCCGCAAGCTGATAGCTCGGCTTAACGCCGGCAAGCAGCGGCCCCTTCACCGGCCGCTTGATAACGACCTTGCGCGGGTGCGGTGCAAGCGCAGCTTCGACCAGCGTCTCCTCATCGGCGCACGGCTGCTCCAAATGGTGCAAGAGCTGGAACTTCTTTTTAACCGCCGCGCTCTTGGTGCGCTCGGGAAACATGGGGTCCAGATACACCACGTCGGGAGCCGCGAGCTCACCGCGCTCGACCAGCTCAGCCGTATGGCGAAGGCCGGCAATGCTGTCCTCGCCCGCATGCAAACGCATACGCGCCACGGCAGTCGCAAGCGCCGGATCATCCGCCGCGCGGTCCAAGGCATCCTTGAGGAGCGCCGCGATCACGCAGTCCTGTTCATACAGATCGACGGTAAAGCCCGCTGCCGCCAGCAGCAGCGAATCCTCGCCAAAGCCTGCCGTGGCGTCAATCGCCCATGGCTGCTCGATGCCTTTTGTGCGCGCAGCCTTAACCAGCAGCTCTTGCTGCAGGCGGCCCTGCCTGAGCCGTGGAAGCATGCGGACAAAATCGGCGCGCAGCTCCATCGCACCGTCGGTGAGCGTGAGGCCCTCGGGCTTCCCGATCAGCTCAAGCCCCGCGGCCCGAGCAACAGAAAAGGGATCGACGACGCCCATGGGCACTCCTTAGCAAGCAAAGCGGATACGTGAGCGCCGCATGTGTCGGCACCCAATCGTCCGCTATTGTCCCACATGCGACATGGCCCACAACATCCCAATGCAAAGCACCGCCATCAATCCCGTGCACACGGCAGCGATCACGGAATCGCTCATGCGCCTTCCCAACGATCGCGGCTCGCGCGCCTGCCCTGTTCCGTACATCATGGCTCCTCCTTAGACCAACTCCTTGCTATGGCCTCATCATCGCAGCGCCGCACTTGAACTGCCATCGATTTGGCTTACGTCCGGCTTTCCTTTTTGAAAGGTTGGACCGTGCAGGTAAGAAACGCTTTCAAACGCATGCATCGCCCCGTTGAACTACAATGTGCTTCACGATATGTGCCGCAACCTGGGTGCGACAGATTCTCCGCGCCCGCATCGAAAGGACCAGCTATGAGCGCCGCTCGCAAGACACTCAAAATCCTTGCCCTGATTTATTTTGTGCTGGGCATCGCCAGTCTCATCATTGGAATCGCCGGCATCGCGACCGGCAAGCTCGAGTCCACCTACGGATCGAATGCCATGCTCGCCGCGGCCGTACTTGTCATCAAGGGTCTTGTCGATCTTGCCGCAGGTGTTGCGGGCATCAAGGGCGCCAACAAGCCTTCGCAGGTGGATGGTGCGTTTAAGCTCGGCATCGTCGCCGCAATCGCCACGATTGCGCAGGCCGTGCTCACGCTTCCCGCGTTTGGCGGCGACGCCATCAACTTTGGCGCCTTTGTCATCGTGGTGTACGACCTGTTCTTTATTCAGCAGGCACACGACATTAAGGCCGAGAACAAGGACCGCCTGTAGACTCCCTCCTTCCACTGCCCCCTACATCCAAGCAACCAACAAGGACCGATCGCGCAGCAACGCGGTCGGCCCTTTACATTTGCCCAGATAAAACCTGCCAAAATAAACCTGTCCCTTTTTGGTAGGTTAGTGGCGGTACTCGGCGATGATGAAGTCGATGTCGGTTTGAAGGGTGTCCAGGTTTGCCAGGCGCTCTTTATCGGCAGGGCGCGTGCGGTAGTAGTACGGCGTCATTTGGAACACCGCCTCGATGTCAGCCTGGGTCTGGAGCGTAATGTTCGCAAACACCCGCTGCGTTCCGACCAACTCGAGTTCGGTGGTCTTCGGCAGCTTCTCGTCATTGAGATATGGCGTGTCGTAGAGCACCTCTTTGAGGCCAAACAGATGCCGAGCACCCGGCACCACGGTGTAGAGCGAACCCTCTGGCGCCAGCACGCGGGCAAACTCACGCTCGTTAAAGGGAGCGAAGAGCTCGGTCACCATATCAAAGGCGCCATCAGCCACGGGGATATCTTTCATGTTGGCCACGAAGTACGTCGCATCGCCGCGCTTGGCGGCAAGGCGCACCATCTCCTTGCCCAGGTCGAAACCGTAAGCATCTACGCCCGGCACCGCGCCCATAGCGCTGGTGTAGTAGCCCTCGCCGCAGCAAATATCGAGCAGCGTCATGGGGCAGTTCGTAGACGCGGCACGTCCAGACACCCGCTCGCGCACCAGCTCGACCATCGCATCGCGCAACGGCGCGTAGTATCCACGGTTCAGAAAGTCACGACGGCTGCGCGCCTGCGACTTGGGATCACCCATGGAGTCGCCGCTCTTGGACGAGCGCAGCAGATAGAGATAGCCCTCGCGCGCACGGTCAAATCGGTGTCCGCCCGCACATGCAGCACCGCGCTCGTCGTCCACCAACGGTTCATGGCAAACGGGACACAACAACATGGCAACTCCTTAGCGCGAACAACACAACGCCCACCATTGTCGCACGCCTTCCCCACCTAGTCATAGAAGAGACAAGGAGTGTCCCCAGCTGCCGACAGAAAAGGAACGTCCCTAAGTGCCGGCTGGCTGCATTAGGAGTATCATCGTCTGCGCAAATAAGCACGAAAGAGCATATTAGAGATTGAGAGCGTATGGCAGACACCGCATCTAAGCACATTGACATGACCACCGGCTCGCTATGGCGCAATATTCCCCTGTTCGCCTTCCCCGTGGCCGCCACGAGCAT
>CATWID010000002.1 GCA_958350755.1 uncultured Collinsella sp. | reverse complement strand
GAGATCTTCCACGGCGTGCACATCACCGATAGCGCGCTCGTGGCTGCCGCCGACCTCTCCGATCGCTACATCGCCGACCGCTTCCTGCCCGACAAGGCCATCGACCTGGTCGATGAGGCGGCAAGCCGCCTGCGCATGGAGCTCGACAGCATGCCGGTCGAGATCGACGCCACCACGCGTCAGCTCACTCAGCTGCAGATTGAGGAACAGGCGCTCATGAAGGAGACCGACGACGCCTCCAAGGAGCGTCTGGAGGCCCTGCGCCAAGAGATTGCCGAGGTCCAGGAAAAGCTCAACGTGCAAAAGGCCGGCTGGCTCAACCAGAAGAACGCCATCGACCACGTGCAGGAGCTTAAGGGGCAGCTCGACGAGGCCAGAAGCGAAGAGGAGCGCGCGACGCGCAACGGCGATCTGGGCCGTGCGTCCGAGCTACGCTATTCCGTGATCCCGGGCCTGCAGCAGCAGATTCAGGATTCCGAGGCTGCGCTCGAGGCACAAAAGCAGCAGGACGGCGAAGGCCTCAACGAGCAGGTGACCTCCGATGAGATCGCCGAGGTCGTGAGTGCCTGGACCGGCGTGCCCGTGTCCAAGATGATGCAGGGCGAGCTCGACAAGTTGAAGGGCCTGGAGGGCGAGCTGCATAAGCGCGTCATCGGCCAGGACGAGGCCGTCTCCGCCGTTGCCGCGGCCGTGCGCCGCAGCCGTGCTGGTCTCTCCGACCCGGACAAGCCCATCGGCAGCTTCTTCTTCCTGGGCCCCACCGGCGTAGGCAAGACCGAGCTCGCCAAGGCGCTGGCCGAGTGCCTGTTCGATGACGAGCGCGCGCTCGTGCGTATCGACATGTCCGAGTACATGGAGAAGTTCAGCGTCCAGCGTCTGATCGGTGCGCCCCCGGGATACGTGGGTTACGACGAGGGTGGTCAGCTCACCGAGGCTGTGCGCCGTCGTCCGTACTCCGTGATTTTGCTCGACGAGATGGAGAAGGCTCATCCGGATGTCTTCAACGTGCTGCTGCAGGTGCTCGACGACGGTCGTCTGACCGACGGCCAGGGTCGTCAGGTGTCCTTCAAGAACACGATCATCATCATGACATCTAACGTGGGCTCCAAGGCTATCGCCGAGCTTTCCGGTAAGGACGAGGAGGAGATGCGCCATCAGGTTGACGCGGCCATGGCTCAGACCTTCCGCCCCGAGTTCCTCAACCGTATCGACGATATCGTGGTGTTCCATCCGCTCGGCATGGCGCAGATCGAGAAGATCGTCGATATCCAGCTCGCCGACGTCCGCGCACGTTTGGCCAAGGAGCGTATGACGCTTGCCATCACCCCGGCGGCCAAGCAGATGCTCGCCGTGGGCGGCCTGGACCCGGTCTTTGGCGCCCGTCCGCTCAAGCGTCTGGTTCAGCGCGAGGTCGTGGATGCCATCGCCGCCGCTATCATCGACGGCACGGTGCGCGAGGGCGATCAGGTGACAGTCGATGTCGACAAGGACGGCGGCTTTACCGTCGTGTGCGATAACACGCCGGCGGCCACCTACGAGGTCCCCGACGCCGAGTAGATTTTTGGGATATGCCTTAAAATCTACCAGCCGTCTCTAAACGCCAAGGGCGGCGGATCCATTGGGTCCGCCGCCCTTTTTCGTGCGACAATCGATGATGCCGAACGGATGCGATGTAAGGAGCTATGCAGATGAAAGACGAGATCAAGACAAGCGCGCCGGCGCCCAGGCCCACGTCCAAGCCGGCGCCCAAGCCGCGCGACCCCTACATCCGTGCCGAGAACGAGGATGACGACGGCTACGATCCTTATAGCGATCGCCGCCCCGAGCGCGAGCCCCTCTTCGAAGCTGACCCCTGGCGTTAAGTAGCTCATTTGGGACGGGGCTTTTTTAGCTACTTTGTTTTCGGCTAGAGGCGTTCATGCCTGCCCCCCTCGGCCGCTCGATATCCTCCGGGAGGGGCCACTAATAGAAAACTTGCTTATCCATTAATCAAGATACGCACAATCTTGCTCTCCTGCTAATCAAGAATCGTTATAATCTTGATTAGCAGGAGAGCAAGATTGGAGAATTATGGCATTCAACGACTTGGTGGCTCAAAAAATAAAGGACTTTGAGCAACAGGGGATTCCGCAGGTCTTTGAGCGCGACCTTGATCTGGGCAACCCGCAGGAGCCAAAGCGCGACAACATCGTATATGTGATTGTGGGCGCCCGTCGTTGTGGAAAGACGTATCGCCTGTATCAGGAGATGCGGCGGCTTCAGGGCCAAGGCGTCGAGCTTGACCGGATGCTATATTTCAATTTTGAGGATGAGCGCTTGCGTCCGTATGAGCCATCGCTACTAGCGGACGTGCTCGATACATTCTATGCACTATATCCTGCTGCTCGAGGCGAGGGCGCCTACCTTTTCTTTGACGAGATCCAGGAAATACCCGAATGGGGTGCGTTTCTGCGACGCGTGGTCGATACGGAGAAGGCGACCGTTTACGTGACGGGATCTTCTTCTAAGATGCTGTCCTCAGAACTTAAGAGCGAGTTCAGGGGCCGTTCTCTTGTGCGAGAGCTTTTTCCGTTGAGTTTTTCGGAATACGTCCGATATAAGACGGGGAGCGTTCCTGAGTCGAACGCGCCCTTCTCCTCAAGCGCTGCAGCGTTGCTCCGACACCATCTGGTCGGATATCTCGAGCGAGGGGGATTCATCGCGACACTTGAGCAGACGCCCGCAGACGCGATTCAGCTGCTACAGGAATATGCGTCGCGAACGGTCGCTATGGACGTTGTGGAGCGTTACGACGTCAAGAGCCCTCGTTTGGCCTCACTGTTTCTGACGCGGTGTATGGCATCTTCGGGACGAGAGCTGTCGGTGAACAAGGTGTACAACGAGTTCAAGAGCAGGCAGATACCCGTCAGTCGTAATTCGCTCAGCGACTTACTTGAGTATTACGAGGACGCCTACCTGCTGTTTTCTGTGCCGGAGTTTACGCGTTCACTTGCAAATAATACGCGGTCTGCGTCTAAAGTCTACGCTGTCGATCCTGCGATGTTTGGAGCATTCTCTCCCGCATCGGCATTGGACCAGGGCCAGAGGCTCGAGACTGCGGTGTTCAATGCGCTCAGAAGAAGGACTCCTGCGGTGCGGGTCGGTTCGGTCTGCCGCCTACTGGTCAAGGAGAAGAATAAAAGCCATGAGGTTGACTTTGTGGCTGGGGATGCACTTCTCATGCAGGCTTATAGCCTGACTCAGGTGAGTGTGGATATGGCAAGCGAGAAAACGCGCGAACGCGAAATTGCAGCCCTCGATGCCTCGATGGCCCAGTTTGATCTTGGCGAGTCGGTAATCGTTACTATGGATGAACAGGCCGATATTCCATGTGAACACGGTGTGGTACACGCTGTGCCCGCATGGAAGTGGCTCCTTGCCTAATCATCTACGGATCTGTGGGGCCAGGACCTCCTGGCCCCTTCATCACGGTTGGGGAGTACCATGATGCGCCCGGCTAGTCCTGGGCCTTGATGCTCGGCAGCAGGATTTGCGCGAGGTAGTCGGTCTCGAGTTTGGTCGCGGCGTCTGCGTTGCCGTCTTTGCCAACCAGGTCGTTCTTGATCTGACTATAGGTGTAGCGGTTGCCGGTCGTCAGCTCGACAAGCTCAATGGCCGTGTCCATGGGGTAGGTCGACACGGGATTCTGGGTGCGCCCGTTGATAGTCTGGGGCACCACGTACGGATAGACGGGGCCGCTGGCATAGACGGTATAACCGTTGCCCAGGCTGACCGTGCCCAAAACCGTATCGCCGTCATCGGGCGTAAAGGTCTCGCCATCGCGCACGGCGACGAGCGTCACGAGCGGCGTATTGGCGTCGTCGCCCAGATAGATGCATAGCGTGCTGCCGTTTTGCCAAGTTGCGATCTTACCGTACCACTCGACGGGAATATCGAGCTGGTAGAGGTCGGTTGCCTTGTGGCGAGCGTCAGCGTCACGGGATGCCTGTGCCTTTTGCGCGCTCACGGCATTGACGGCGGCGTCGCGCCGCGCGGTTGCTGCCTGCTGGAGCACTTTGGCAGCTGCGGCGGAGTTCGCACCGCCCTCCTCGGCATACTTGGCGGCGGCATCGATCTGGTCGTCAGTCACCGTGTCGGCCGAAGGCACCTTGAGCTTAAAGGTGGCCTGGGCACTTAAATCCTGTCCATCGCTCTTAACGGTGACCTGCGTCTTGGTGGGCGGGACGGTATAGATGGTGCCGTCGGCCGCGATGGGGGAGGCAGCGATGGAGAGCGTGTAATCGCCGGGCAGCAGTTTGATGCCGCGGCCGTGCTCGTCAACATAGAGCGTTTCGCTCACGGAGGAGCCATCAGCGTCCTGACCGCTTACCTGTACGGGAATCTTGGAGCCGGTGGAACAGTCGAGGCCCGCGGCATGCACGCCAATCTGCACCGACATCATCGTGTGGGCATTGGCGGCGACAGCTGCAGCCTGCTCTTGCTGATATCCGTTCCAGGCAGCATAGCCTGCACCGCCGGCGACGAGCGCGACGGCCACGACACCGGCGACCATCAGATTGCGGCGCTTGGGCGACATCTTGCGATGGCGGACCTCGGCTTCGTGTGCCGAGGGAACGGACGGCAGGGGAATATCGCCCATGGCGATGGTCTCATCCACGGCTGGTGCGGAACCCAGGCCAGGAAGCTCGCGAGTCAGCGAATCCTCGGCCGGTAAGCTGTCGAGCAAGACGGTTTCCTCGCCCGTGTCGGATTCGGGCTGGTTACTGGCCTCGCTTTCGGTGTCTTCGTGATCTACCTCATCCTCGGCAGGCTCAACGTCGTCTGCATCCTGACCATCGGGCTGCGCCTCGGCTTCCGGCTCATCCTGCACATCAACGCCCGAATCGTCAAACGCAATCTCATCGAGTGAAATCCGGTCTAAGCTCTCCAAGGCCTCAGCGCAAGCTTCTGCATCTTGGGCCGCATCCTCTTGGCCCATCGTCTCATCATTCATACATCCCCCAAGCTCAATATCGGGACAACAATGTACCCAAAAACAGGGTCATATAGAGCTGTCAGGCGATCGGAAATCTGATTTTATCTGTGCGAGAGGTTTTGAATGTGTGTGGATGCGCGCAACAACAAAAAGCCCCCGGAAAGCGGACAAATCGCTTTCCGGGGGCATGCAATACGTTGCATTGCGCGGAGTCGGCCAGGCGGCTTCACATTCAAGCGGCGTTCGCGCTGGGCACGTTACTCGGCGTGAGCGTAATCAACCTTGGCGCGGCGAGCGGTGGCCTTCTCCCAATCGCTGGTGCCCTCAAAGACATCCTGCTTGTAGGGATTGCGGCCGAGCTTCTTGGCGCGGTAGGCGATGTAGATGATTGCGGCGACGTTGGCGACCAGCGCGGCGATCGAGACCGCGGTAGCGGCGCCGGGGTCGAGCGTGGAGTGGGTCACAAAGATGGACTCCTCCTGGAAGTAGGGGAACACCTGGGCAAACATGCACCAAATAGCCAGCGTAAAGGCGCGGTTCTGGATCCAGCCGCCCTTGTTCCAGATAAAGGCGGCGACGGTGGGCGCCAGCAGCAGCGCAAAGCCGCAGAACCAGGAGTGGGTGGGCAGGCAGTTGTAGGTGTAGCAGAAGTTCCAGATATCGTAGGCGATGATGTAGACCCAGGTCATGTCGGGCCACAGCATGTCGGTCTTGTCCTCGGAGGCGTAGACGCTCCACCAACCGGTCATGCAGAAGATGTTGATGATACCGGCGATGCCGTTGAACACGTTGTTCCAGCCGGCCAGCTGCGTAGCACCTTCGGAGGTGACCCAGGTGGACTGGCCCAGGACAAAGAAGTGATAGGCACTCTCGAAGTCGGACACGACGGCGATCATGATGTTGATGGCGACGATCACAAACGGCCATGCGCGGAACCAATGCGCTTTGCCGATTTTGCCCCACTGATACTTAATGGCGATGAAGCCCCAGCAACCGGCCAGCGCCGCGTATACCTTGGCGTAGTGGAACCAGCTGTTCTGGTACACATGGGTGGGGTTGGTGAGCGCCCACTCGGCACCCTGCGAAACGCCGATGGCGATGGCGACGCAGTAGATAGTCATGGCCAGCGGAGCCACGCCAAAGATGATGGCCGCGCCCAGCTTGGTGCGGCGGCCGACCTCGTTGAGCACGATCAGGCCGATAAAGACCATGGCCCAGCCGGCCCAGTGGATAAGGGTATTGCTACCCCAAACATCGAACAGCATGCTGCTCTCCTTTCACACGCCCGCGGCCCCTCTTCTGATCGCGGGCAGTTTGGCCAAATGTCGTCAGTTCCTGGGCTTGCGCTCGGGGTACTTGGCGGTATAGCCCTCGATGTGGAGTGTCGAGGCGATGATTTCCTTGACTGTCTCGTCGGGCACATCGGGGTGCGTGCGGATATACATCAACAACCCCATGATGAGGGTGTAGAACGTCTCGTAGACATGGTCGATGCGCAGCTCGTGATGGGCGACAAAGTCCACCACGGTGGTGTCGCAGATATACTGCGCCACGCGCTGGACCACGTTGTGCAAAAAGCCGCCGTAGAGCGCGCCGCTGCTAGAGGTGAGCGTACTCGGCAGCTCGTGACCGCTGGCGACCAGGCGCTTAAAGAGCGGGGCGACGGTGTCGAGCGCGCCCTCGATATCACCGACGATGCGGCTGGCATTCCACTGCTCGAGCTCGGCGATAAAGCCGTCGATTGCCTCGTCCATAACGGCGGTGACGGCGGCATCCATATCGGCAAAGTAGTGGTAGAACAGCGAGCGCGTGCAGCCGGCTCGCTTGGTCACGGCCGAGACGGATAGATGGGACACGCCCAGCTCGGAGCTTACGGTGCGCACGGCATCGAGGATCTCGCGACGGCGTTCGTCGCCCGTCAGGCGCTTTGTCGCGCTATCGGATGCGGGGACGGCATCGACCACAGAGGTATCTGCTGTGTTGCTGCCCATGTTATGCCGCCTTTCATCCTCTTTTGCCTGACCGTTCGCCTAACAGTCTTGAATATTGTTGACGGTTCGTCAATACTATTTTTGACACAATGTCAACAATGGCGGGTGAACGGCATGGGGGCATGCCCGGCCTGCAAAAAAAGAGGGGCGCTGCGGCCTCGTCGGGCTGCGGCAAGAGAAGGGACAACCATGATTCTCAACGGACCGGGAATTAGCTATACCGAGCCCGATATCGGCGCGGAGTTCGTGCCGCCGCTGCCGGAGCATCCGCGCGAGGCCATCGTCAAACTGTGCGAGCACTGCACCAACCGCCTGCTGCATCGCGACGAGCTGCTGGGCTACGAGTACTGGTCGTTTGCCGAGGCCGCAACCGACGAGCAGGCCGAAGTGCTCTGCAAGATGAAGATGCGACGTCCCTATACGCTGCCCGAGATGGTCAAGCTCACCGGCATGTCCGAGGCCGACATCGAGAAGATGCTCGACGACATGAGCTACACGGGTCTGCTCGAGTACAACTGGGAAAACCCCGAGCGCGCCAAGCAGTGGGTGCTGCCCATGCTGGTGCCGGGTTCTGCTGAGTTTCTCAACATGCGCGTGAGCCAGCTCGAGGAGCACCCGGTCTACGCCAAGTTCTTTGAACAGGCATCCAAAGGCCCGCTGTCCCGCGCCACACCGATGGTGCCGCCCGGAGGCCCCGGTATTGGCATGCACGTCATTCCGGTCGAGAAGGCCATCGATGCCGCGAGCACCTCGGTGCCGATCGAGCATATCGAGCATTGGCTCGACAAATACGATGGCAAATATGCCGCTAGCACCTGCAGCTGCCGTGCGAGCCGTCGCGTGATGGGCGAGGGCTGCGCCGACGACCCGGCCGATTGGTGCATCGCCGTGGGCGATATGGCCGACTACGTGGTCGAGACCGACCGCGGCCATTACGTGACGCGCGACGAGGTCTACGACATCTTGCGCCAGGCCGAGGACAACGGCTTTGTGCACCAGATCACCAACATCGATGGCGAGAATAAGATCTTCGCCATCTGCAACTGCAACGTTAACGTGTGCTACGCCCTGCGCACCTCGCAGCTGTTCAACACGCCCAACCTGTCGCGCTCTGCCTATGTCGCCAAGGTCGAGAAGGACAAGTGCGTAGCCTGCGGTCGCTGCGTTGAGGTGTGCCCGGCCGGTGCCGCCAAGCTCGGCCAGAAGCTCTGCAGCAAAAAGGCCGGCGGCAAGGTGCCCGAGTATCCGCGCCAGGAGCTGCCCGATGCCACCAAGTGGGACCACACCAAGTGGTCGCCCAACTACCGCAACGACAACCGCATCGAGACGCATGAGTCCGGCACGGCGCCCTGCAAGACGGCCTGCCCCGCGCACGTTGCCGTTCAGGGCTATCTGAAGCTCGCGGCGCAGGGCCGCTATGACGAGGCACTGGCACTCATCAAGCGCGAGAACCCGCTGCCCGCTATCTGCGGCCGCGTGTGCAACCGCCGCTGCGAGGACGCCTGCACCCGTGGTCGCGTGGATGCCGCCGTGGCGATCGACGAGGTCAAGAAGTTTATCGCCCAGCGCGACCTGGATGCCGCGACCCGCTATGTCCCGCCCGTGGTGACGCCGACGCGCGCCGGCGGCTTCGATCAGAAGATCGCCATCATCGGTGCCGGCCCGGCCGGTCTGTCCTGCGCTTTCTACCTGGCCGAGAAGGGCTACAAGCCCGTCGTGTTCGAGAAGAACGAGCGCCCGGGCGGCATGCTCACCTACGGCATTCCCAGCTTTAAGCTGCAGAAGGACGTCATTGAGGCCGAGGTCGAGGTTATTCGCCTGATGGGTGCCGAGTTCCGCTATGGCGTGGAAGTCGGTCGCGACGTGACGCTCGACGAGCTGCGCGCGCAGGGCTTTAAGGCCTTCTACGTTGCCATTGGCTGCCAGGGCGGCCGCCTTGCCGGCATTCCGGGCGAGGATGCCGAGGACGTGACCGTGGCCGTCGACTTTTTGCGCGAGGTCAACAGTGGCAAGATCGACGCGCTGCCCGGCCGCACCATTGTGGTGGGCGGCGGCAACGTGGCTATCGATGTCGCCCGCAACGCCTGCCGTCTGGGTTCCGAGCACGTTGAGATGTTCTGCCTGGAGAGCGAGGCTCAGATGCCCGCCAGCGAGGAGGAGCGTCGCGAGGCCATCGAGGACGGCGCTCACATCAGCTGCGGTTGGGGCCCCAAGGAGATTCACCTGGACGAGGCCGGTCGTGTGTGCGGTATCACCTTCAAGCGCTGCACGCGCGTCTTTGACGACGAGGGCCGTTTTGCGCCCGAGTACGACGAGAACGATCTGCGCCGTGTCGATGCCGACCGTGTCGTCATGTCGATTGGCCAGTCTATTGTGTGGGGCGACCTGCTGGCTGGCTCCAAGGTGGAGCCTGGCCACGGTCAGAGTGCCCTTGCCGATCCTCAGACCTACCAGACCGCCGAGCCAGACATCTTTGTGGGCGGCGACGTCTACACCGGTCCCAGCTTTGCCATCGACGCTATCGCCGCCGGTCACGAGGCCGCCGTGTCCATCCATCGCTTTGTGCAGCCGGGCTCCACGCTCACCATCGGCCGCAACCAGCGCCGCTACACCGCGCTTGACCGCGACGATGTTGTGATTGAGAGCTATGACAACGCAAGCCGCGAGGTGGCACGTGTCGACCGCGAGCGCGAGAAGGCTGCGCCCTTTAGCGAGTACGTCGAGACCTTTACCGAGGAGCAGGTGCGCGCCGAGACCGCCCGCTGCCTGGGCTGCGGCGCCTCGATCGTCGACCCCAACAAGTGCATCGGCTGCGGCCTGTGCACCACCAAGTGCGCGTTCGATGCCATCCATCTGGATCGCGATCGCCCCGAGTGCTCCACGATGGTCAAATACGAGCAAAAGCTCCCGAGCCTTGGCAAGTATGCTTTAAAGCGTGCAATCAAAATCAAGTTCGGTCGTAAATAGGTAACCATGGCGGGTAAGGGGACGGCGCAGACTAGATTTCGCCGTCCCCTTGCTTTGAGTTTGCATCGCATCAACCGTTGTTGAAAGGTTTCTACCTTGCATGAATTGGGAATCGTTTATCACATTATTCGCGATGTTGAGAACGTGGCGCGTGCCAATGGCGTGCGTCGCGTTTCGAGCGTCACGCTGCTGCTGGGCGAGGTCTCGGGCGTCGTTCCCGACTTGCTGCTCGACGCTTGGCGCTGGGCGGCAGATAAAAAGCCTATCACGCAGGGCGCGGAGCTTATTGTGGAGCCTGTCGAGGCCGTGACGCATTGCGAGGCGTGCGGCTGCGACTACGCGACGGTCGAGCACGGCAAGACCTGCCCCCATTGCGGTAGCGGCGAGACCTATCTGCTGCAGGGCCAGGAGGTCATGATCAAGCAGATCGAGACCCCCGACGAGGACCCGACAGACGCTGCCCCCGACGGCCTATCCGATGCCCCCGATGCCGTCGACGCCGCCAACCCCCTCCACATCGCCTAACTTAGTCGTTGGGGACGTTCTTAAACGACTAGTCGAAAAAGAACGTCCCCAATGACTAGCCATTTAAGAACGTCCCCAATAACTACTTTGCTAGAGCATATCGCTCGCCATTAGTCAAGGCATAGCTGTTTAAACGAAATAGCCTCAGTCTCAGCACGTTTGCATCTGTTTAAAAGCGGTAATAATGACAGCATGCGCATATCCGTCGTGTAAGTATTGGTTGGGTATCAGTTATCAGCGGCAGATCAGCCAATGATGCCGGAATGTTATCAACTTGTAACTAATTAAGACGTTTAAACAAATAATGCTACCTTTTGCAGTTTTTCAAACAATTCTGCTGTATTTGCAGCTATACTCCATAACTGTCGTGTAGGAAATACGTAGACAAAAAGGAGGTTATGTGATGGTAAGTATTGTTCTTGCTAGCCATGGTGACTTGGCGGCTGGAATCAAGCAGACGGGCTCGATGGTCTTTGGCGATCAGCCGTCTGTTGCCGTGGTCTCGCTCGAGCCGAGCATGGGCCCCGACGACTTCCGTGCCAAGGTCGAGGAAGCAATCGCTTCCTTCGAGGACCAGGAGCAGGTGCTCTTCCTCGTTGATCTGTGGGGCGGCACGCCCTTCAACCAGATCAGCGGTCTCATCGAGGGCCATGATTCCTGGGCTATCGTCACCGGTGTCAACCTGCCTATGCTCATCGAGGCATATTCGCAGCGCTTTGACGCAAAGAACACTGCACATGCGATCGCAAAACATCTCGTGACTGAGGCTAAGGCCGGCGTGCGCGTCAAGCCCGAGTCTCTGGAGCCCGAGGAGAAGAAGCCGGCTGCGGCCGCCGCTGCTCCTGCGGGTGCCATTCCTCCGGGAACGGTGATCGGCGACGGGCACATCAAGATCGCCCACGTCCGTATCGACACGCGTCTACTGCATGGTCAGGTGGCCACCACGTGGACCAAGCAGATCAACCCCAACCGCATCATCGTGGTCTCCGACGGCGTTGCTCACGACGAGCTCCGCAAGACCATGATCGAGCAGGCTGCCCCTCCGGGAGTCCACGCCAACGTCGTGCCCATCAAGAAGATGGCCGAGGTCGTCAAGGACACGCGCTTTGGCGACACCAAGGCGATGCTGCTGTTCGAGAACCCGCAGGATCTGCTCAGGGCCATCGAGGCCGGCGTCGACATCAAGGAAGCCAACATCGGTTCCATGGCCCACTCCAAGGGCAAGGTCGTCGTCACTAACGCTGTCGCTATGGGCGATGACGACGTCAAGACCATCGAGGCTCTCAAGGCCAAGGGCGTCAAGTTCGAGGTCCGCAAGGTTCCTTCGGATTCCTCCGAGGATCTCGACGCCATGTTGAAGAAAGCTAAGGCCGAACTGGCCGCTCAAGCATAGTAAAGGAGGGTCCGATACATGTCTGCAATCACTATTCTGCTTGTTGCGATTGTCGCGTTGCTTGCCGGTATGGAAGGCATTCTGGATGAGTTCCAGTTCCATCAGCCGCTCGTGGCATGCACGCTTATCGGTCTCGTAACCGGTCACCTTCAGGAGGGCATCCTCCTGGGCGGTTCGCTCCAGATGATGGCCCTTGGCTGGGCTAACGTCGGCGCCGCCGTCGCGCCTGACGCCGCTCTGGCCTCGGTCGCTTCTTCGATCATCATGGTGCTCGCCCTCAACGGTGGCGCCACCGATTCGGCCAAGGCCGTTACCGCCGCCATCGCCGTCGCCGTCCCGCTGTCGGTCGCTGGTCTGTTCCTGACCATGATCTGCCGTACCCTGGCTACCGCTATGGTTCACGGCATGGACGCCTGCGCCGAGAAGGGCGACTTCGCCGGCATCGAGCGTTGGCAGTACGCCGGCATCCTCATGCAGGGTGTTCGTATCGCCATCCCGGCAGTACTTCTGTGCATCATCCCGGCCGAGGCTGTTACCAACGCGCTTAACGCTATGCCCGATTGGCTGTCCGGCGGCATGGCTGTCGGCGGCGGCATGGTCGCTTCCGTCGGTTACGCCATGGTCATCAACATGATGGCCACCAAGGAGACCTGGCCGTTCTTCATCCTCGGCTTTGTCCTTGCTGCCATCCCTCAGCTCACGCTGATCGCCCTTGGCCTCATCGGCATCTCCCTTGCCCTCATCTACCTTGGCCTTAAGGATCTGGCCAAGCAGGGTGGCGGCATGGGCAGTGGCTCCGGTGACCCGCTCGGCGACATTCTGAACGATTACGAGTAGGAGGGGAGTGATACATATGGCAGAGAACAAGATTCAGCTCACCAAGGCTGACCGTAAGAAGGTTTGCTTCCGTCATCAGTTCCTTCAGGGCTCGTGGAACTACGAGCGTATGCAGAACGGCGGCTGGTGCTTCGCAATGATCCCTGCGATCAAGAAGCTCTACACCAGCAAGGATGACCAGATTGCCGCTCTTAAGCGCCACCTGGAGTTCTATAACACCCACCCCTATGTTTCCGCCCCCGTCATTGGCGTTACCCTCGCCCTCGAGGAGGAGCGCGCCAACGGTGCTCCGATTGACGACGTCGCCATTCAGGGCGTCAAGGTCGGTATGATGGGCCCGCTCGCCGGCGTCGGCGACCCCGCCTTCTGGTTCACCCTTCGCCCGATTCTGGGCGCACTGGGCGCTTCCCTGGCCCTGTCCGGCAGCATCGCCGGTCCGCTGCTGTTCTTCTTCGCGTGGAACATCATCCGTTACGCCTTCCTGTGGTACACGCAGGAGTTTGGCTACAAGGTCGGCTCCTCCATCGCCAAGGACCTCTCCGGCGGTCTGATGGGCAAGGTCACCGAGGGTGCTTCCATCCTGGGTATGTTCATCATCGGCGCCCTGGTCGAGCGCTGGGTGTCCATCTCCTTCACCCCGGTCGTCTCCAAGGTCACGCAGTCCGCTGGCGCCTATATCGACTGGGCCAACCTGCCCGCCGGTTCTGAGGGCATCAAGCAGGCATTGACGATGTACAGCTCTGTCGGTGCCAACGCACTCGACCCGGTGAAGGTCACCACGCTTCAGGCCAACCTCGATCAGCTCATCCCCGGCCTTGCCGCCGTGTGCCTGACCCTTCTGGTCTGCAAGCTCCTCAAGAAGAAGGTCAGCCCGATCGTCATCATCCTGGCTCTCTTCGCCGTCGGCATCATCGGTCGCGTCTGCGGCTTCATGTAAGCACGCTTCGGCTTAAGACCGAGAGTTGCTAGGCAAGGGCTTTTGAGCCATTGAAACGGACCGCACCCGGTGGGTACACTGGATGCGGTCCGATTGTTTTTATTGGAGGGCGAGGCGCGTATGGCGCAATCTCAGAACAGCACGGTCGATTTGGCAACGCCGGCAACCTGCCTGATGGGGCTTACCAGTCACGGTAACGTGATGGTGGGCAATAAGGCGTTTGAGTACTATAACGAGCGTAATCCCGAGGATTATATCCAAATCCCGTGGGACGAGGTCGACTATATTGCCGCCGAGGTTTTGCGCGGCACCAAGAAGATTACGCGTTTTGCCATCTTTACCAAAGAGAATGGCCACTTTACGTTTTCGACGCGCAATGACAAGGAAACGCTTCGCGCGGTGCGTAAGTACATTGACGAGGACAAGCTCGTTCGTTCGCCCGACTTTATCGATGTGACGGCCAAGGGCGCCAAGAGCATCCCCTCCGTCATCAAGAACCTTTTCCACAAAGGCAACTAGTCATTAAAGAGCGCCCCCCCTAAAGTGGGGCGCGGTTTCCCATGAGGCTCGATTGGGAAAGTGCATCCCGGTTCGAGTGCCGATTGCGGGATGTAGTTTCCGGAACGGGCCCGTTTGGGAAACCGTGTCCCGTTTCGAGCCGAAATTCTGGGACACAGTTTCCCGGCGAGGTCTCATGGGGAAAGTCTGACCCAGAATTTGCCTGGATAGTGGGGCGCACTTTCCGGAGGGCTGTTCCACCGCAACTTCGAAGAGTGGCTATACGTTGCATTACAGCGGCGTAAATCTGCTACACTAGTACAGCATGCCTCCGTAGCTCAGGGGATAGAGCACCGCTCTCCTAAAGCGGGTGTCGACGGTTCGAATCCGCCCGGGGGCACCAGAGGAATATCGAGCCCGGTACCGCTGCGGTGCCGGGCTCTTCTGGTCTAAGGGCAGGGTTCGAGCCGTCGACACCCGCGTCACCAATTTCCCCGCGGGGGGGAGTTTTCGAATCAGCCCGGGGGCACCAGAGATTGATCGAGCCCGGTACACCGTCACGGTACCGGGCTCTTCTGGTTCATGTCATGTTAAAAACGAAGCGCCCGCTTGCTGGGGGAGCAAGCGGGCGCCTGTGAGCGAATATGTTTGCGGCGGGAGCCGTAATGGGCGGTGGGGCGGCGACTAGTTGGTCGTACCGGAATCGTCGCCCGTGCTCGTGCCCGAGCCAGAGCCCGAACCCGAGCCAGAAATCGAAACCGTCAGCGTAATCGTGTTGTCGGTGGACTGCTTGCCGGTGGGGGAGACGCCCGTAACGGTGGCATCCTCGTTACCGCTCACGGGATTGCCGTTCTGGTCACAGAAGCCAATGTTATAGAAACCGGCGTTGTTGAGCGCGGTAACGGCGGCGGAAATGCTCTTGCCGTATAGGTTGCCCGGGACGGAGGCCTTGCCGGACTT
This sequence comes from uncultured Collinsella sp., assembly GCA_958350755.1. Lineage (GTDB taxonomy): Bacteria > Actinomycetota > Coriobacteriia > Coriobacteriales > Coriobacteriaceae > Collinsella. Next base: position 80,734 of record CATWID010000002.1, on the reverse strand, counting down.
CTTGGCAATGACGACGGTAATCGTGGCGCCGGGCTTCTGCTTGCCGCTGGGGTTCCAGCTGATCACGGTGCCCTCGGTAACCGAGTCGTTCTCCTGGTAGCTCACGTCGACGCCAAAGCCTGCCATATCGAGGGCGTTGCGCGCCTGGGCCTCGGTCATGTCGGTCAGGTCGGGGACGGACGTGGTATCCGGGCCGCTCGAGACCTTATACGAGATGGTCGTGCCCTTCTCGACTTCCTTACCGGCTTTGGTGCCCTGCTCAAAGACCTGGCCCTCATCGGCCTCGTTGGCCTCCTCGGAGGCGTTGCCCTTCAGGCCAACGCTTGCCAGCGCGGCTTCTGCCTGGTCCTTGGTCAGGCCGACAAGCTGGGGAACCTCAACCTTCTCGGAGGGCTTGGGGCCCTTGGAGATCACCAGGTTCACCTTGGTGCCCTTGGCCTTCTTGGTGTGGCCGTTGGGCGTTTGCTCGGCGACCTTGCCTTCGTCGACATCGTCGTTGTAGCTTTGGTCGATGGTGCCGACCTCGAGGCCGGCTTCCTTGATCAGCTCGACGGCAGTCTGCTGGTCCTTGCCCAGTACATCGGGAACGGTGACCTGCTCGCCGCCAAAGAGTCCTGTGGCAAATGCCACCACGATGCCGATGACGGCAACGGCTGCCACCACGGCGGCGATGATCTTGTTCTTGTTGGATTTGGGCTTTTCGACCTCGTAGGAGCCGGTGGAGCCCGAAACCGAGCTACGGGCGGTATTCTGGCCGCTCACGCCCGAGACGGGACGCACCATGGCGCGCGTCTGATCGGAAAGCTCGCGAGTCTTGGTGGCGCCCAGCTCACCGGGGGCACCGATGATACGCGTGGGCTCCGAGATGTTGACGGCACGGCCCGACAGGTAGCTGTTGAGCACCTGACGCAGCTCGTCAGCGGTCTGGAAGCGGTTTGCCGGGTCCTTCTCCATGCACTTGAGGATGATGCGTTCAAGGTCGGCGTCGACACCGGAGTTGATCTGGCTCGGCGGAATAGGCAGCTCGTTGACCTGCTTGAGTGCGACCGAGATGGCGTCATCACCGTCAAAGGGCACGCGGCCGGTGGCGCACTCGTACATCACGACGCCCAGCGAGTAGATATCCGAGGTGGGGCCGAGGTCCTGACCGCGGGTCTGCTCGGGGCTGACGTAGTGGGCGGTTCCCAGCACGTTGTTGTCTTGCGTGAGGTGGCTGTTCTTGGCGCGCGCGATGCCAAAGTCCATCACCTTGATGTTGCCGTCGGGCAGCACCATGATGTTCTGCGGCTTGATGTCGCGGTGGATGATCTCGTGCTTGTGGGCGACCGAAAGCGCGGAGCTGATCTGTGAGCCGATCTGCGCGACCTTCTTGGGATCGAGGGCGCCGTGGCTCTTGATGCCGCTCTTAAGGTCGGTACCGCGCAGGTACTCCATGACGATGTAATAGGTATCGCCGTCCTTGCCCCAATCGTAGACGCCTACGATATAGGGGGAGGAGAGGCCGGCTGCTGCCTGGGCCTCCTGCTTAAAGCGTGCGGCGAAGGTGGCGTCGCCGGCATACTGCGGCAGCATGATCTTGACGGCCACCGTGCGGTCAAGGACCTGGTCCTGTGCACGGTAGACGGTCGCCATACCGCCTGTCCCCACCTTATCCTTGAGGAGGTATCTTCCCCCGAGGACCCTCTGTTCCATTCCTGCTCCTAACATAACTATTCGCTCAACGATGTGTGTAGTACCTACGATGTGGCCGCTGGGGCCGTGTGGCGCGTTGCCGCTAACTCTTCGGCCGCGGCGCGCCTCGGGTGTCCGATTCGATCATGGGCATCACGCTCCCTGTGCGGCGAGCGCCGCGGTCAGGACGATGCCGGCAATCTTGGCCGCCTTGACGTCGTGTTTGTCGTAATCCTCCAAGGCCACCGAGATGGCGACCGTGGGTGAATCATAAGGTGCAAAGCCAACGAACATCGAGTTGACGTTGGTGCCGCCGGTCTCGGCCGAGCCGGTCTTGCCGGCGACCTTGACGCCGGGGACCTGGGCATCGGTGCCGGTACCGGACTGGACGACGGCGAGCATGGCCTGCTTGACCTGGTCGGCCGTGGCGGAGCTGACGGCCTGACCCAGCGAGCGGGACTGCGTGGTCTTGACCACAGTTCCGTCCGGGGCGAGTACCTGGGCTACAAAGTACGGGTCCATGACCACGCCACTGTTAGCGATGGCGGCGGCAATCACGGCGTTTTGCATGACGGTGGTCTGCGGGCCAGGCGTGTGGTCCATGCCGACAGGCTGGCCGGCGCCGGCCCAGGCGGTCTCCCACTCGGTCATGAGCGACGGGTCGGCCATGATGGAGGCCGCGGAGGTCAGGTCCTGGCCGAGCTTTTGGCCGTAGCCAAAGGCGTTGGCAAACTGCACGAGCGTGTTTGCGCCAACTTCGTTTGCCACCTGGCCAAAGACGACGTTGGAGGACACGGCAAAGGCCTGCTGCAGGCTGATGGTGCCGTAGCTCTCGTTGGCATAGTTGGTGACCGGCGCGTTGCCGATGTCCATGGAGCCGGGCGCCTGGTAGGTGCTGGTAAGGCTGGCGGTGCCGGTCTCGAGTGCCGCGGAAAGCGTAACGACCTTAAACGTGGAGCCCGGCGTGTACAGCGCGTCCATGGCGCGATTGTACATGGAGCCGTCCTCGCCGCCGCCCGCCTGCAGCAGGGCGTCGATGTTGGTGTTGTCGTAGGTGGGCGAGCTGGCGCATGCGAGCACCGCACCGGTACGCGGGTCGATGACCACTACAGCGCCCTTAAAGCCCTTGAGCGCCTGCTCGGCCGCCGTCTGGATACGCGAGTCGATGGTGAGCTTGGCGGTGTTGCCCGGCTGGGTCTGACCTGCGAGCGATGCGATGGCGTTGTTCCAGCTGGAGTAATCCTTGGAACCGGTGAGCGTGTCGTTCATGACGCTCTCGATGGCGGTGGTGCCATACTGCTGGCTCACGTAGCCAACCACGTGCGCTGCCAGGTTACCGTTGGGGTAGGAGCGTACGTAGGTGCCGTCCTCCTGCTGCAGCGACTCGGCCAGCGTCACGCCGTCGGACGTGATGATGGAACCGCGCTGGATGTACTTGGAGCGGGCGATGGTGTGGTTGTTGGTCGGCATGTCCTGATAGTCCTTGGCCTTGATGACCTGGACATAGGTGAGGTTGCCGATAAGGATGGCGAACAGCGCCGTAAAGGCGAGCACCGCGCGGGTTAGACGGTTGGCGAGCGCAACGCGGCCGAGCACACCGGATTCAGGCGTGTCGAGCAGGCGACGGCGCATGCGCGAGCCGACGGAATGGCTGCCGCTGCCGTAGGAAGACGAGGTGGCAAAGCGCGTGCCCGTCGGGGCGGCGGCAGATGCGACCTGATCATCGGTGATGGCGGCCATGGTGCCGGTGCCGGTAAGCTCGGCCTCGCGTCCGGTCGCCTCGTCACCGGCGCGCAGCAGGAGCGCGACGATGATAAAGCTCGCCAGCAGCGAGGAGCCGCCCTGGCTCATAAAGGGCAGGGTGACGCCGGTCAGCGGGATCAGGCGGGTTACGCCGCCAACGATCAAGAAGGCCTGGAAGCTGATGGCGGCCGTAAGGCCCGTGGCACTAAAGGCTGCGAGGTCGGATTTAGCGCGGGCAGCCGTGGTGAGGCCACGCACGGCAAAGAGCATAAACAGGATGAGCACGGCGCCGCCGCCCAAAAGGCCCATCTCCTCGCCGATAGCCGAGAAGATAAAGTCGGACTCGACGACGGGGATGTTGTTGGCCATGCCGTTGCCAATGCCCACGCCAACAAGGCCGCCATCGGCCAGCGAAAAGAGGGACTGAACAATCTGGTAGCCCTGGCCCTGGGCGTCCTTAAACGGATCGACCCAAACCTGGAAACGCACCTGAACGTGAGACAGGAATTTGTAGGCGCCCACAGCTCCAACGGCTAAGAGCGCAAGGCCGATAACGACATACGAAAAGCGCCCCGTGGCAACGTAGAGCATCAGCAAGAAGATGGTGTAGAACAGCACGGCCGAACCCAGGTCGCGTTCGAAGACGACGACGAGCAGGCACACACCCCACACGGCAAACAGCGGCAGCAGCAGTCGCAGGCGAGGGATCTTAAAGCCCAGGATCTTGCGGTTGGAGATGGAGAGTAGCTCGCGGTTCTCGGCCAGGTACCCGGCCAGGAACAGGACGATAAAGACCTTGGCGAACTCGCCGGGCTGGATGGTAAAGCCCGCGATGCGAATCCACAGCTTGGAGCCCGAGATCGTGGTGCCGATAAAGATGGGCAGCATCAGCAGAATGATGCCGATGATGCCAAAGGTGTACTTGTAGCGCATAACCACGTCGAGGTTTTTGACCAGTGCAAGCGTTCCCACCATGAGCGCCACCGAGACAAACAGGATGATGAGCTGTGAGATGGCGAGAGCGGGGGCGAGGCGTGTCACGAACGTGATACCGATGCCCGAAAGTATAAATACGATGGGTAGGATGGCGGGGTCGGCGCCGGGCGCCAAGATGCGCACGGCAATGTGGGCCGCGGCGAAGGCGGCAAAGAGGCCGATCGGCACGGCGAGCGTCTCAAAGGAGATGGCGGCGCCCGCGGTGAGCACGTACATCGCATACAGCAGGATGACGGGGAACGCCGAGGCGATGAGCAAGAGCAGCTCGGTGTTGCGGCGACTCATAAGCGGCACTCCCTTTCTAGTTCTTTTCGGAGGCTTCGGCCTCGGCGGACTGTTCGGCGGTTTTCTCGGAATCTGATTCGGAGGTCGATCCCTGATTGGTGTTGTCGCGAATCGTTTGCGCGTCAATCACCTGGCGGGTCTGCTCCTCGTCGATCTGGTGGCGGTACTTGGATATCGTGTCCTGCGCATCGTCGACACTTGTTTGCGGAATGCCCGCCTTGAGGCGGTTTTGCGTGTCTTCGGGCAGGTCGGACAGCTTAATACTGGTTTCGCTTTCGAGCCAGTGGAGCTTGAGTCCGAGTGGCTTGCCGGGCAGGCCGCGCCAGACGGCGACATTGCCCTGGTAGGTACCCAGGTAGTACGAGCCGGTGACACCCGTGTAGGCCCAGATGGAAGCCGCCAGCACCAAGACGAGACCTAAGACGACGCCGATGGTGACGTTGCGGCGACGCACGCGTTGCGCCTCGCGCATAACGCCATCGTCAACCAGGTCAACGACTACTACGGTCACGTTGTCGTGGCCGCCGGCGGCAAGCGCCGCGTCCACTAGGTTGTCGACGCAGATTTGCGCGGTTGAGGACTGCGTGGCGATGTTCTCGATATCGCTATCGGGAATCATGCTCGAAAGGCCGTCAGAGCAAAGGATCAGGCGGTCGCCTTCCTCGATATGCAGAGTGAAGTGGTCGGCATACATGGCGGGGTCCGAGCCCAGCGCACGGGTGATGACCGAGCGGTTGGGGTGGACGCGAGCCTCGTCTGCCGTAATCTCGCCGGCGTCCACGAGCTCCTCCACGTAGGAGTGGTCGCGGGTCACGCGGATGAGCGTGCCCTCGTGGAGCAGGTAGGCGCGCGAGTCGCCCACGTGGGCGATGGCGAGCGTATCGTTTTCGATATAGGCGCAAGTGGCTGTGCAGCCCATGCCGGGCTTGCCCAGGCCATTCAAGGCGGCCTCGATTACGGCGGCGTTAGCGGCCTCGACGGCTGCCGCCAGGCGTGCGGCGTCGGCGGACTGCGGGGCCGTCTTGGCAATAGTCTCAACGGCGATGGAAGAGGCCACCTCGCCGGCAGCGTGACCACCCATGCCGTCGCATACGCAAAAGAGCGGCGACTGCACCAGGTAGGAATCCTCATTGTGCGGGCGCACGCAGCCAACGTCGGAGCGGGCGCCCCACATGAGTTGCGTGGTGGTGCCGGCATCATAGGTCGAGTCGGTCTCGATGCGCTCCTCGGTCAGGGGCTCAAAGCTCATGGTCGACCCGGGGTCTTTGAGCTTGGCCTCAACGGCGGCAACGTCGATCTCGGCTGTGTCACCGGGAGAGACGGTGTCGGTCTCGGCGTTTGATTCGGAATCGCCGGTGTCCGGGGAGTCGGGCTCTTCGGACGCGCAGGCGGTCGACTCGTCGTCTTGCGGGCTGACGTCTATAGGCTCGGGCGTCGCAAAGTGCGACGGCGCGGGCGTGCTTTGCGACTGGGCGGCGGGCTCGGTCACGGCATCGGACTCGCTTGCGGGCGCAGGCTGCGGGGCCGTGGGTGCAGGGCCGTCCTCGGGGGATGGCCCCGCCTCGGGCGCCGGCGTAGACGCGGGCGCAACCTCGGATGCCGGGGCTATGGGAAACGCCGGCGCGGCGGGCTCGGGTGCCGCAAACACCGCAGCGCTCTCGTTGATTGCCGCGGCGACGGGCTCTGCAAAGTGAGCCGGCGCCGAGGTTGCTTCGGGCGCTGTGGGCTGGTCCGCAGCATGTGCGCCGATGGGCGCCGCTACGGCATCCTCTTCGTCCTCGTTATCGGCGAGATCCGAAATATCATGCGTTACATGCGAAAGAGGCAGGGAGAACACGGTGTCCTCGGGTTCCACGGGTGCGGAGCCCGCCGGAGCGGCGTGGGCCGGCGCAGCTGTGGCGGCGGCCGGTGCCTCGGTCATAGTTGCGGACTTGTTCTCCTCGTCGATCATCGACGGTTCACCTTCATGACCACGTCGCCAATCTGGACTTCGTCGCCCTCACGCAGCGTCGCGGGCTCCACGAGCTGGCGGCCGTTGACGAGCGTGCCGTTAAGCGAGTTGAGGTCCTCGATGATGAGCGCCGGGCCCTGCAGCGAAAAGCGCGCATGCGAGGCCGAGACGAATGGTTCGTTGATGCAGATGTCCGAAGATGGCGAGCGACCGACGATGACGGGGCCGAGCATGTCTACGTGGATGCCGCGGATACCGCGCGGGCCCTTGTCCACATCGATCGTCCAGATAGCCGAGTCGCGGCGCTGTCCGCGCACAAGTCCCACGCCGGTCTTCATGACGGCGAACAGGAAGATATAGAGCAGGGCGACCAGGACGATGCGGCCTGCAAAAAGGACGATATCGATGTTCATAAGCGACTATCCCCTAAATTCAAAGGTGCTCAGGCCAAACGTCAGCAGATCGCCGTTGCGCAGCGGGCAGCGCGTAATGCGGCGGTTGTTGACGAGTGTGCCGTTGGTGGAATTGAGGTCCTCGATCGACCAATCCGAGCCCGTAAAGGTGAGCTGGGCGTGGCGGCGCGACACGTTGGGGTCGCGCAGGGCAATGTCGGAAACTGAGCGCTCGCGACCGATGGTCACCTGTGCGGAGGTGATGCTATGGCTCTCGCCGCTCACGACGTCGACGAGCTGGGCGAGCGGGCGCTGCGGGGCGCGAGTGCTCGCCATGTTGGAGGCGATGCCGGCTGCGGCGCCTAGGCCCACGGCGGCACCGGTCGCGGCGGCTCCGCCCATGCCGGCAAGCGCGTCGCGCGAGACGGTCTGCGGCACCGGGATGGGTGCGGCGGCGGGGTCGGGGACGCTAGGCGCGAAGGGGTCTGCCACGGCAAGCGGGTCGGGAGCGGCGGCGCGAGGCGTCGGCTGCTGCTGGGGCATGGCGGCGGGGCGCTGCTGCTGCGGGGCAGCAAACTGCTGCTGGCCGGCGCGCGGGGCGCTGGCGGCACGGCTTGCCGCGGAGTTGTTCTGGCCCAGGCCGTTTTGATAGGCGCGCTCTTCTTCGTACAGGCGGCCGAGCGTGGGGGCATCGACGTTCTCGGCAAAGACCGAGAACTTGCCGGCGCGCAGCTGCGGATCGATCATAAAGCGCACGAGGGGCTCGCCGACAAAGACATAGCGGCGCTTTTCGGCCTGCGCTTTCACAAACTCGCGGACCTCGCGCGAAAGCTCGGGGTAGAACGGGGCGAGCATGGGATCGTCGTCGGCGGCGATCAGGATGGTATAGAGTGCCGGCGCCGTGTTGACGCCGTTAATCACCAGAGTCTGATCCTCCATGTCGCGAGCGGCCTGCTTGGCAAGCTTCTTAAAGGAGAACGGGGCACGGGTGGCACCGAAGATGCCGGCCACGTGGTCCTCGAAGATGTTCAGGAAGTTCACGAAAGATCACTCTCCGTATAGGTTCTTTGGTATCCGAGCAAATATAGGCATATCCCAACGATTATAGAGGATAGGGTTCCCGCAACTGCCGCCTTGGCGGCGACCGCGGCTGCAAGGCTGGCAATTTCCATATGGTGTGCAAGACAGGATGCCGCTGCGCAGCCGATGCCGGTGACGGCGATGGCGGCGATTGCGGCAAGGTTTGAGCCCTGGTCGGCACGCTTGGCATGGGCATTGAGCAGCGCAGATGACGCTGCGGCAGTTGTCGCGACCAGCACAAAGGCAGCCCAAAGGAGCGGGTCTTCCAGCGCTGCGGCAACGTTACCGAGCCCCAGCACGCCTCCGGCTGAAAGCGCGACCGTCGCCAGACGGGCAAAAAGCACGCCCATGCCCGTTGCCGCGGCGGCGCCAGCCGGGCCGAGCCAAAATGACGCGACGCCGGCGGCGACCCCAGCTGCCAGGAAGGTATTGCCAGTCAGACAGCCAAGCGCGAGTGCACAGGTGAGCGCGGCGCTCGCGGCAGCCTCGGTGCGACCCCAGGCGATCCACCAACCGGACATGGCAGCGGCAAAGATCACCGCGACGGGCAACATCGACAGGATGCCCTGCGCCTGCATGGTGGCGTTGGCCATGAGCACCAAAAAGCCCACAGCCGAGATGGCCGAGCCGATCTGGGGGGCCAGGCCAGCCGCCGCTCCGATCGCGATAGCCGCAATGACCAGGCCGGGAAGCGCCGCGACCCCGGCCGTTTGCATCAGCAAAAAGCTAAAGGCGCCGCACGTTAGCGCCGAGATAGCGTGCATGGTGTAGTCGCGCGCATGGCTCCAGCGCGTGCCCGCCCAGCCGAGCGCGGGGTCGACCTCGATGGCGTCGTCCTCGTAGTACGACGGCTCGATATCGTCGAGCTCCTGCTCGTCATCCGAAAGCTCGCCAACCATTTGCTCCAGACTGCGACGGCCCTCGCGCACGCTGCCCAGACCGGCAAGGAGTTGGTCGCAAAATGCCTCGATGCTGTTGGGGCGGTCCTGCGGCATGGGGGAGAGCGCGCTCATGAGCGCGGCCTCGGCTCCCGGGGGAAAGTGTGGTATCAGCTCGCTGGGATAGGTGGCGCCGCCGATGATGCGGTCGAGCGAGTCGGCGGGCGTGGCCGCCATAAAGGGAGCGCTGCCGCACAAGCCCTCATAGATAACGCAGGCAAGGGCAAAGACATCGGCGCGTTCGTCGACCGTGCCGGTCTCGATATCGAGCTGCTCGGGCGGCATGTAGCCGATGGTGCCGCCGCGCGAGCCGCCAAAGCCACCGGCGGACGACAGTCGCGCCATGCCAAAGTCGGTGAGCTTTACATTGCCCGAGTGGTCGATGAGCACGTTGGCGGGCTTAATGTCCAGGTGGAGTACGCCATTGCTATGGGCGAAGGTGAGCGCCTGGCCCAGGGCATCGGCAATGGCCGCGGCCTCGTCAAAGGTGAGCGAGTGGCCGTCCACGCGATGCAAAAACTCGGCCAGCGACATACCGTCGACATACTCCATGACCAGGTAGGCATAGGCGGTGTCATGCGTAAAGTCGATGACCTGCACGATATTGGGATGTTGAAGCATGGCGGCAGTGTGCGCCTCGCGCAGGACATCCATGATGTCGCTAGCGGGCATGCCGGCACCGTTGATAAGGGGGATGCGTTTAATGGCGACGCGGCGGCGCAGGTGCGTGTCGCGGCAAATCTCGATGGAGCCAAAACCGCCGGTCGCAAGTGTCTCGAGCGGCTGGTACCGCTTGAGCAGCTCGCGAGAGCTGGTGCCCTCCAAAGGAACGTCCGGCGAGAACCGGGCGGTATGTTGCGAGAAAAGCGGCATGGCCAACCCTCGTGCGTTTAAAGTTCGTTTGCGAGTGGCGGGCGCGGAGCCGAGCCGTTCGCGGTGGCATAGATGCTGCTAGTGTAGCACGCTCGGGCAGATGGCGAGGAAACGGGGATGAGGTGGTCCGATCGATTCGGGCCGTTTCGGCTCGTTCGGAAAGCGCACCCCAGTTTTCAGCCAAATAATGGGATGCGCCTTCCAAATGGGGTGGGCTGCGGAAACTGCATCCCAGAATATTGCCCTGGAACGGGATGCGCTTTCCGAACCGGCGTCCAAAAGGAAACCGCATCCCGCTTTGATGTGGGGACTGCGAACAAAAGCCGGACCGTGATCTGGCGCGGATTGGAGTTCGCCTGAATCATTGATGCTGGCTGGTGTGAGAACAGAGATAAACGAGCGGCTCGAGCGATATAATGACACGCTATGGAGGCCATATGCTTTTTTCCCGCCGTTCTGCTACGTCTGCCTGCGCCATTGCGCTTGTCGTAATGGCGGTCACCCCTTATCACCGGTTTTCATCTTCAATCGGCCTGGCGTCAGGTGCAATGACCTGGCTCGTTATCCTGGGCGCATGCCTCGCGGCGTTTGGTCACGGTGTTGCGCTCCGCAAGGGGAGAGAAATAAGGCGGCCGGGGTTCCTTGACGTCTTCGGTATTTTCCTTGCTGCTATTGCAACGGTTCCCGAATGGGCCGACCTGGCCTTCTATGCTCACGGAGATTCTATTCCATTCGTGTTTGCGCCTATCTGGCTGTTGCGCGGCGTTTCATGCGCCTCGTGCTTTGCTGGGTCGTTGCTCCTCTCATATGTAATTTGGGATACGGCGGGCTCTCCTTTGACGCGGGGGGGGCGACGCGGGCTGACGAAAGAGAAACTCGTCATCCGCAGGACGCGATTTTTACAGAAACAATAGCCGTCATGTCTTGTCTGCTGTTCTGCTGTCGAGTTTCATGGAGAGTCGTTCCCGAGCCATGGGGGATGCCCCCTGTAACGGCCGCATCAATTGGCCTTGTGCTTTTAATTCCTCTGGTCTATTTCGTGTTGGCTGCGGTCCCGCTGCTTTGCTGTCCCCGCGCCTTTGGTCGGGGGCAGGGCGACGTGTTTGCCTGTTCTGTGCTCGTGGCAGTTCCCATTGGCCTTGTTCCGGCTGTCGAGGTGGCATACTTTGCAAGCGATGCCGCGGTCATTGTGTCGCTGTCGATGGGGTCCGCTATTGCTGTTGCCGCCTTCGTATACACATTGCTCAGGAAGAAACGGGACAACGATTCGGATATCCCCCGCACGTCCGACCCATTCGATGCGGGGGCGTTTTCCCCCGCCCTGTCGCCTCGAGAAGAGCAGTTTGTTCGACTGCTGCTCAAAGGGAAAACGCCGGCGGAAATTGCCAGGGAGACGGATACGAAGCCATCGACGGTGCGAACAACGCTTCACCGAGCATACGGGAAGGCGTCGGTTGCGGGTTCACGCGAGCTCGTGGCGTTGTTTGCGGGTGAGGGTGATACTGTAGGGCATGAGCTGCCGCAGCGGCATGCTGACGATATGGTGGCATCAGCTCGAACGCGCCGGCTGTTTCGATACCTGCTCACAGTATTTTTATCCTCCTTGCGGCTGGCCCCTTGGTAATGGCGGATAGCGATTGGGGGTCCGGTGTTTCGCGGGCTGTCGCCTTTTCCCTCTTAAGCTACGCATTGGGTCTCGGACTGCTTCTGTCGCTACGCTACGCGGGTGGAAAACCGAATCGTGGCGCTGCGCTGGATAGAGCAGGTGAAGCGATTGGGCTCGGAAGCCCGTGCGTGTGGGTGATACTGTCTGCTGTGGAATGGTCTTTTGTCTATATCGCGGCATGGAGGTGCGTACGCGATCCGTTGATGGCTGTGCCGGTCCTGTTTTGCGGCGTGGCGTCTATGGCTTCGCTTGCCGTTGAGCTGCGTCCGTTTAAGGTGCGTGCTCGTACCCGGTCTATCGTGCCGTTGGTGTCAATGGGCATGGTTGCCTTAATCTATGCGGCCGCTAGGGGGCGAATCCACGGGCTTGCGGTGCTGATGGGGATGTTGCTCACATATAAGGTGCTGCGAAGCTGTCCGCAGCGCAAAATGCTTGGGATATGGATGCTTTGCTTCGGGGCGACGGCTCCTGTTTGGGTCGTCTTGCTCAATATGGCGCAGGATCTGACGGTTTACGAGCCGTTGTTCCTCGCGTCGTTGTTGGGGCATAGTTCGGCTGTCAATGTCGTCGTGGCAACGGTGATCGTCTGCTGGTCTGCGCCCATGTTAGTCACGCACATCGCGCTCACCCGCTCGGTTGAGGACGAGAAGGCTGTCTTGGAGTACCGCGCGAACGGGTCCACCGAAACGGCCCGCGTGCGCCAGCTGGCTCTGCTTACGTCGCGCTCCCTTTCCGATGTTCAGTCGCAAATCTTGCTGATGACGGCAGAGGGCGCAACGACAAAGGCTATTGCGGAGGACGTCGGTTACGCTGCATCTACGGTGCAAGCACTGCGGTCTGCATCTTACCGCCAGTTGAGGATCAAGAATAAAGCGGAGCTTGTTTCATTGTTATCGCAGGTAGATAACGTGTAAACGCCTGAGCGATTAACTCAATAGCGGGTGTTTACAGACATCATTCTCTATTCATGCAAAGGTTGCCGTGCGCCGACGCATCATTAACCGCTTGTGATTAGGGCCGGGTCGAGCGTTGCTGCTCGGCCTGGCCAATAGGAGGGTGATGTCGCTTGAATGGAAATCTATTACGGCACGAGTTATCCAAGATATTTGGCAATCCTATATTTGCGTTGACCCTTATGGTTGCAACTGCAATTTCGATGGCGACTGCCATTGAGGCATGGTGGACGCTCGAGACTGAGCGCAAGCAGCTGTTATCGCTTGGCTATGGCGTTGGTTTGCAAGCCCAGGCATACCTCGGCCAAACGCGTGAAAGTAGCTTTGGTAACTGGATCGTTGTGAGTGCAAATGCACCGCTATCGGCATCAGTGTTTTTCTATGCGCTGCCGTTGCTTGCCATGCTGGCCGGGTCGTGGTCATGCCTGTCCGAGCGTTTGAGCGGTTACGAGGCGCAGATCTGCACACGTGTTTCTAGAAATGCATACGTGAACGTGAAGATGCTGTCTGCTTTCCTCTCTGCGTTTGCGGTCACGGCTATTCCGCTACTCGTGAACTTCCTGATTGTCTCAATGCTGTTTCCCGCGTATCTCCCCCGGGTCGACGAATCGACTTACGTCGGGCTCTATCTGCATAGCTATTTTTCTGGCCTGTTTTATTCCCGGCCTCTGTTGTACGTGCTGGTTTATACACTGTTCGATGCGGTGACGCTGGGGGCTCTATCCATGGCCGTGACCGGTCTGTCGGTTGTGTTTCGCAGCAGAATCAAGGCGATGGTCGTTCCATATCTGATTATGGTTGCATGGCACTTTGTTAACGATTGGATTTTTAGCGTCCTTTCATGCGTTGGCTTTAACTGCAACATTCTTAACAGCATCAGGTCGGAATCGCTAAATAACTGGCCCGACATTCGAGCGGGGTTTGCGGAAATCACTTTGTTGCTCGTCTTTTCTTTGGTTTCCGCGAGATTCTTAAAAAGACGCGAGGTGGTCTGATGCTGTTTAGGCTGATCGCCGCGGACCTGAGGACCGTTTTGAAGAAGAACATCATTGCTTTTATTGCGATCGCGGCAGTGACCGTTGCGAACTTGGTATACGCCTACGGATTGTCTTCTGTGTATGGAGTCAGGACGGATACCTTGGGGTTTGCGGATAATCTTGCGCTCGTGTTTGCCGGATCTGCTCCGTTTGAGCCTAGGCCCGGGGTCATGTTTGTGCCTCCGCTAGGATGGCTTTTTCTCATTCTGCTTATTCTCTATACAACACTCGATTATCCGACCGAATCGTTGCACGGGTTTGGTTTGCAAGCGCTTGTTCGATGTCGGGCAAGAATCCTTTGGTGGGTCTCGCGTTTTATCTTGGTGGCGGCGGTAACGGCATTTTCGCTGCTCGTGGTGGTTTGCTCTGTTGTGATTTGGAGCTTGGTGGTGAGCTCCTCGTTCAGCGCGGTCGTCCATGGCGAGTCGCTCCAGCTGGCTAATTTGGCGCCGTGGTTTCTCAAAGCTGCCGAGGCAGATGCGCTGCCGTTTTTCGTAGGACTCTTTCTTGCTTTCGAGGCGCTTGCGTTTGCGCAGGCAGCGGTCGGGTTTGTGCTTGGGCCGTCGGTCTCGTTTGTGGTTTTAATGAGCTCCCTGATCTATTCGGCATTTGCGCGGCATTGGGTGCTGCTGGGAAATGCCCTGATGCTGTTGCGCTGGGGCGGAATTGTCAAAGAGGGAATCGCGACGGGCTCGAGCGTCTTGTTTTCAATTGTGATTATGTCGTTATGCCTATCGTTGGGCGGACTGTGGTTTCGAAGGGCCGACCTTATAGAAAAGGGGGACAAGATATGAGCGTGATCGTTAGGGACGTATCGAAGCGCATGGGCAAAAACGATGTCCTGCGCAATGTGTCTATCGAGGTTGACCCTGGGACCGTGGTTGGGCTTCAGGGGATAAACGGTTCGGGTAAGACCATGCTTATGCGAGCGGTCTGCGGATTGATCAAGCCTACCGAAGGCGAAATCTCTATCGATGGCCAAAGGCTTGGGGCGGACATCTCGTTCCCGCCGAGTCTGGGGATGTTGATCGAGGCGCCTTCCTTTTTGGGCTATCTGTCTGGCTACGACAATCTGGAGCTCATTGCTCAGATCAAGGGCGTTGCAACCCGCGAGGACATTCGCTCTGCCCTGCGCCTCGTGGGGCTCGATGCAGACGAAAAAAAGAAGTTCCGAGCATACTCGCTTGGGATGAAGCAGCGTCTGGGGATAGCTGCGGCAATTATGGAAAAGCCGAAGCTACTTGTTCTCGATGAGCCAACAAATGCCCTCGACGAAGCGGGCGTTGGAATGCTCAAGCGCGTTGTGGCGATGGCGGCCTCAACGGGTCGCGAGGTTATTCTGTCCAGCCATGACGGAGAGGTGCTCGCTGAGCTTGCCGATAGAGTTTACTGCATGCGCGACGGTGCCGTTGTGAACGTTCGGGAAAGGTCGTGAGCGCGATGAAGAAGGCCCTGTGGACGAGAAGGTCGGCGCTTGCGCTTTTCGGCTGTGCTGTTACTGGCCTTGCGGGCATGAGGGTGAGCGTCGTTAACGGGAACCGGACGGTCATTCCTGAGAAATACTATGCAGAGGGCGAATGGCTCTCGATGGATGGGGCGTTTCTGGGGTCGAAGGATGTGGCGACTGATGGGTATTCGTTTTGTATAGACGGGGCGGAGCTGCTCACGCCGCGCGAGTATCTCAAGCGTGCGCATGATAATTATTCAAAATATGGCATCGTGGATACGAAAACAAAATTGAAGGACGCCGACACCACATGTGTTATCGCCGTAAAGATGCGTGTCAGGAATAAGGACAATGTCGAAGGCGGCATCAAGACGTATGTTTGGCATTTGGTACCGGAGCACGCGCCAAACTATGACTTTATGGTCAATACCGATCTGATAGCGCAGGCAATGCCGGCTTTAGACGGACTTGCAGCATTTGCCGTGCAGGTTGGAGCGGAAAACGAGTTGCTTGTCCCATTTATGATGCAAAACACCAACGATTACTTTGAAGATTACGAGACCGTCCGTTTTGAGAAGGCTTTCCCCGGGACTTATACGATGAAGATGACCGATCTGCCGGAGCGAAGGCTCTTAAGGTTTGAAGTGAAGTAGCTCGAGAGTTAGGCAAAATGGGTCCATCGGCGGTACCCGCGCCCGATTTCAGGCGCTCCGACTCGGAATCGGGCGCGGGACGAGGCACCTTCGGTGTCGGCCGGATTACCGCTTCTTCTTGTTCTTCTTCTGCTTGCGCTGCTTGCCCTTGTTGTCCTGGGGCTTGTCGGCCTGTTTTGCTTCGGCAGCGGCCTTTTCTGCCTTCATCTTCTTGCGTTTGGTCTCGATGCGGAGTTTTTTGTTGATGCGCGCCTTGAGGAAGGGGCCAAACTGCTCGGCATCGCCGCGAACAAAGGTGTCCTTGGGGATCGTCACGCCCTGGTCGGCGAACATGGCCACAAAGATGCGCTCGCCGTCGAGCACGTGGTCGAGCTTCTCAAACGGGAAGAACTGCGACTTGCCGCTCTTGCCCCAGACCATCAGGCCGTCCTCGTTGGCGGCGACGCGGCGATAGCGGCCGCCCATGGACTCGTCGGCCTCGACGGCATCGATAAAATCGCGGGCGAGCGTGTGGTGCAGGTTTTTGCTCCACCAGGCCAAAAAAGCACCGAACACGATCAGGACGACGCCGAACTTGATCCAGTTGCCACCGGCTACCAGCATGCCGATGCCGATGAGCACGGCAATCGCGGCGGCGACGTACAGGGAGCCACGGCGCCTGGGCGAGGCGACCAGGCGGGCGAAGTCGGTGACGAGGTCGTTTTCGTACTGATACTCGTTGAGGTACAGAATGCCGTCATCGGCCGCGGCCTGCGCCTCGAGCGCGACCTCGACCTGGTCGGCTGCTTCGGAGGGAATGAGGTTGCTCTCTGCGTCTGCCATGCTCTTTGGACTCCTATCGCGGCGGACTCGCCGTACGGGTTATTATGGAATGCAGTATGCCGTGCGACCGCATGGCCGCCGCGGCAACAAGACTCAGTATACCCGGGGGAGCACCCATGGAATCGTTGTACCGAAAGTATCGCCCGCTCACCTTCGACTCCGTGGTGGGCCAGCAGCATATCGTCTCGACGCTCGAGCACGCCATCACCGAGGGGCGCCTGTCCCACGCCTACCTGTTCTGCGGACCGCGCGGCACGGGTAAGACCACCATGGCGCGCATCCTTGCCAAGGCGCTGCTGTGCCGCAATGCCGAGGCGGCGCGCGCCGAGGGCGCAAGCGGCTGCATGCCCGACGGCACCTGCGAGGAGTGCGAGCTCATCGCCGAGGGCAACCACCCGGACGTCTACGAGCTCGATGCCGCAAGCCGCACGGGCGTGGACAATGTGCGCGAGGAGATCATCAACTCCGTCAACTTTGCCCCGGTGCGCGGCAAGTACAAGATCTATATCATCGACGAGGTCCACATGCTCACGACGGCGGCGTTTAACGCGCTGCTCAAGACGCTCGAGGAGCCGCCGGCGCACGTGATCTTTGTGCTGTGCACCACCGACCCGCAAAAGATTCTGGAGACCATCCTCTCGCGCTGCCAGCGCTTCGACTTCCATCGCATTGGCAACGAGGATATCGAACATCGCCTGTCCTACGTTTGTGAGCAGGAGGGCTTCGATTACGACGACGAGGCGCTGGCCATCGTGGCGCGCCATGCCAAGGGCGGCATGCGCGACGCGCTCTCCACGCTGGAGCAGCTGAGCGTTTTTGGCAATGGTTCCGTGCATGCGGACGATGCCCGCTCGCTTTTAGGCGAGGTTTCGGACCAGATCCTGGGCGAGTTTGCCCGCGCCATTGCCGAGCGCGATGTTGCCGAGCTCTATGGACTCATTCGCGCCCAGGTCGAGGAGGGCAATGACTTGCTGGAGCTGACGCGCGACCTGGTGGCGCACGTGCGCGACGTGTACGTGGCGTGCGTTGCCGGTGCCCGTGCCGAGCTGTTTGAGGGCGGCTCCGAGCAGGCCGAGGCGCTTGCTGCTGAGGCTGCTGTCTTTGGCGAGCATCCGGCCGACCGCCTGGCCCGCGTGCTGACGGTGCTCGACGATGCTGCGCTGGAGATGAGGGGCGCGAGCGATGTGCGCTTGGTGCTCGAGATCGCCTGTACGCGTCTGGCACGTCCCGAGGCCGATCTGACCATTGAGGCCCTGGCAGAGCGCGTGGCGCGCCTGGAGGCCATGGTTGCCAATGCCGCGGTGCCGGCGAGCGTGGCTGCTGCTCAGGCCGCCGCGCCTGCAGCATCCGTACCCGCTGCCGCCCAGCAGCCGACGCTTATCTCGGGTGCCCGAGCTGCCGCTCCGGCGGCATCTGCTACCCCTGCTGCTACGTCCGCGCGCCAGGGCGGTATGCCTTGGGATCGCGGTGCTGCCGCTCCGGCGGCCCAGCCGGCGTCTCGTGCTGCGTCCGTGTCAGCTTCCAAGCCTGCAGCGCCTGCACCTCAGCCTGCGCCGACTCCGACGCCTCAGCCCGTTGCGGCTCCCGCGCCTGCCACCGCTCCGGCACCTAAGCCCCAGTCCAACAATGCCGCCCAGGTTGCCGCCGCCGGTACTGCCGAGACGCCCGCGGTCGAGGATGCCGGAGAGCTGCAGCGCAAATGGGCCGAGGTTGTCGAGCGTGTCAAGGCGCGTCAGGCTTCCTACGCGGGGCTTTTGCTCAATGCCCGCGCCACGGCTGACGACGGCTCCAGGCTCACGGTCTCGTTCCCCGCGGGCTCGACCTTTGCCATCAAGATGCTTGGACGCGCCGACACGCAGTCGGTGGTCCTGCCGACAGTCAGTGCGGTCTTCGGTCGTCGTACCGTCGACTATGTCCTGGATGGGGGTGGCACGCCGGCTCCTCAACATGAGGAGCATTCTCCATCTGCACGGGCTGCGGTATCTGCGGACCCGCAACCCGTGTCCTCGGCGGCCCCTGCATCCTCGAGCGCCAGCGCGACGCAGCCAAAAGCAGCACCGATAGCGGCGCCGACCCCGTCGGCGCCTAAGCCCGTCATGGCCAAACCGGCTGCTCCGACACCCGCGCCCAAGCCTGCCTCGCCCGCGCCCAAGTCGTCTGACCTGGGCAAAGCCCCCTGGCTGCGCTCCGACAACCCCGCCGGCGCTCCTGCCACGGGCAAGCTCCCGACCGAGCCCGCGCCCCGAGCGCCCGAGCGCGCGTCCGCTCCCAAGGCTCAGCCCGCCGCGCCGTCTGCGCCATGGGAATCCGAGCAGGTTCCCTACGACGATGCCATGGTTGGCGGTTTTGTTGCCGATGCTGGTGGGGACGATCTGCCTCCGTTCGACGTGCCGGGTGCGGCGTCCGCGCCCAAGTCCGCTGCAACTGCCCCCAAAGAGGAGGACGCTCCTGCAGCTCCCTGGGAGTCCAACTCCGGTGCGGGCGGCCCCTTCGGCCATCAGGGTGCAGCCCCGAGCATCCCGCAGACCGAGGACGAGGCCAAAGCCCTCATCCGCAGCGTCTTCGGCCAGTCCACCATCTTCAAGCCGGTGGAGTAGCTGCGCAGGCGGGTATACTGCTCAAGAAGAGAACCCCTTGCCCGGGCGCATCTGTATTTCGGACATGTGCAACGTGGTGCCGCGTATATCGCATTCGAGCAGACAGGCGCGTGACGGTCGGCCTAGGATGCTGAGGTCGATACGATACGTCGCATGGCTGTCCGTGTACTCGACTTGCTCGGCGTTGACGGTTGCTCCGATTGTAAATAAAGAGCCCAGTTCGGCATCGACAATCTTGGAGTCCTTTATCTTGACCTTGAACTCTTGGTAGAGGGACGGGCTGTTGTAGTAAATGGTTCGGGTTCCGTCGGTGCATTCATCGGTCGTCTCCCATTTGACGACGGGCTGGTCCGAGCTGGCTATCAGCAGTTCTGCTCCAAAAGCTATGGCATGGGTGATGATAACCAGTAATACCCAGACGACAAAGAGATAGAGAACCACATATGCAACGGGGTGTTTTGAGCGGATGTTTTGGAGTACGGCTGGGACATTCACGAGGGCACCTCCAAATCGTCATCTATGACAATCAAATTATACCCAGCCGCCATGCGTGCCGCCTCGAGCAGCGGCTCGGCATTTTGCCATGTAGCCTTGTAGCCCTACGCATAAACTGCCTGGTTCCAGCTCTGCTAGATGTAGCTTGAGATAATTATGCAACCTTGCATAATTCGACCTTGCATAATCTTGGGCGTGCGTCACGCTCAAGGACATGTATATCGACTGAGGTAGCGTGTCCGCCCCGCTTGCTTGCCCCGCGCCGTGGTACGATTTTTGAGTTTGAAAGTCCCGCCGCGCTCCGGCTGCCCTTGCAGCTCGGCGTGCGGCCGCACGTAAAGGAGCCATCATGGCCGGTATGAACATGCAGCAGATGATGAAGCAGGCTCGCAAGATGCAGGAGCAGCTTGCCGCCGCGCAGGAGAACCTCAAGTCCCAGACCGTCGACGCCTCTGCCGGCGGCGGCATGGTCAAGGTGACCGTCAACGGCGAGATGGAGCTCGTCAACCTCACCATCGATCCCGATGCGCTCGATCCCGAGGACGTCGATATGCTGCAGGACATGATTATGGCTGCCGTCAACGAGGCCGTTCGCGGCGTCAACGAGCTCGCCAACAAGCAGATGGGCGCCATCACCGGCGGCCTCAACATCCCGGGCATGCCGTTCTAAGACACGCATATATATGAGTGCGAATCACAGTCTGCAAAAACTGCTCGATGAGCTGGGCCGCCTGCCGGGCATTGGTCCCAAGTCAGCTCAGCGCATCGCCTATTACCTGTTGGAGGCTGACGCCGAGGAGGCGCGCCGCCTGGCCGAGGCCATCCTGGAGGTTAAGCAGGAGGTTCACTTTTGCAGCCGCTGCTTTAACTACGCCACGGCCGACGAGTGCTCCATCTGCCAGGATTCGATGCGCGACACCACTCGCATTTGCGTGGTGGGCGAGCCGCGCGACGTCCAGGCGATCGAGCGCACGGGCAGCTACCACGGTCTCTACCACGTATTGGGCGGCGTGATCAGCCCCATGGACAAGATTGGCCCCGAGCAGCTGCACATTCGCGAGCTGCTGGCACGCTTGGGTCACGAGGACATCCACGAGGTCATCATCGCCACCAACCCCAATATTGAGGGCGAGACCACGGCGAGCTACCTGGCCCGCACTATCAAGCCGCTGGGCGTCGAGGTGTCGCGTCTGGCGAGTGGTCTGCCCGTGGGCGGCGACCTGGAGTATGCCGACGAGCTTACGCTCGGGCGCGCCATTGAGGCCCGTCGCACGATTTAGGTGGCGAGCCTGCTCCTGCCGTATGTTTTCCTCGCGACGCACGGGGTAGTCATAATTTCCCCGTGCGACTGTAAGTTTGTTGTGCAACAAAGATGCTTTGTATCCGCTTATCGCATGGATGCTTCCACTCGCATCCTTAATTTGCCCATTCGTTGCGCAACCTTTTGGGTTCGCTGATACACTCAAATATGGATTCGAATGAATGCGCCGCTCCCGAGCGGCGTGTTTTTGCTGGAGGAGAACGCATGCGGCCCGGTGGCACTCAGACAAAGCGCGGCGCCGCGGTGCGCATGCGACGCCGACTGGGCTTGGCGCCGCGGGCGTACGCACTGCTGTCTTGCTCGCTGGTGCTGGTCATAGCTGGCGTTTCTGCCTATGGCATGACCGTGCCGTCCATGATGCAGGCACATGCCGCACGCGAACCGCGCGTGGGGCATGAGGTCAAAAGTGATCTGGGCACCACGACTGGATATGCTTGGGCAAGTGTGGTCGCGCATATTGTGTTTGGCGCCGACGACGCGGACGGCGCCGAGGCCCCGGACAACGAAGTCACGCTTGCCAATGGCAAAACCATCGTGCTCACCAACACCAAGATCATCGATCGGTTGTCCAACAATAGCGTGGCGGCAACGGTGAATAAGGTCGAGCGGCAGAAGGAGCAGGACGCCCAGCAGTCCGGAAAGCCCGGTAGCTCGGATACTTCTGGCTCCGGCTCGGATTCGTCGAGTTCGGGCGGCGGCTCTGGGTCGGGTTCCTCTGCCGGAGGGTCTGGAAACGGCGGCTCGACGGGCGGCAACGCTGACAACGATGCAAACTCCGGTGGCCTTTCCGCTGCTGAGGAAGAGAGCATTCACAGTTGGCTTGTGACCAAGTACAACATGCTCGACGGCTATGTTTCTCGTGCCAATGACGTGGTCTCGACCTATAACTCTACGGGAGATCCCAGGCCGTGCGACAGCCTGGTCGGGGAGATGTTTGTCATTCGAGCCGAGTTCGGTCGTCAGACATTCTCGCCCCGGTCAAAGTGGTATCAGCAGTATGCCAATCTGTGGGGCTGTTACACCAACCTATGTCAATGGGTCGGCCATTACGGCGATGATGACGTCGCGCTCGGTAACTTCAACAATAACGTGGCGGCGCTTGCCCTATGATGACCGATCTTGCATCCACCACACCACAATCGCTCGGTCGCGATCCCATGGTCGGCTTGCGCCTGGCGCGTGTCGACGGGTTTGAGCCGGCCATTGCGCTCGGTCAGGACGAACTGCCTGCCTATCTGCGTCGTTTTACGATGCTGTTTGCCGACGATGCCACCATGCGCCGTGGCGGTATCGGCCGCGTGACGCGTGCCGTCAACGCCCAAGGCGAGGCCGTAGCACTCAAACAGCTCATCTTGCCGACGCGCGATGAGTTTGACGACGATGCCGCCCATGAGGCGCTGGTCGCCAAGTTCAAAGCGGCATTTCGCGAGGAATATGAATGCCATCGTGCCCTTTCGGGCCTTAAGGGCTTTCCCCGTCTCTATGGCTGGGGCGAGGTCGACGGTGTGCCTGCAATTGTCATGGAATGGGTCGAGGGCGAGACGCTTGCCCGCTTGCGTTCGCGACTTGCCGTGGATGATGCCGGACGCCTGTCGCCGCTTGTGGCGGCGCGTCTGGGTCGCGACCTGTTCGATCTGCTCTGCCGTATGAGCCTGGTGGGCGAGGGCTTTGTCCATCGCGATATCTCGCCCGCTAATATTATGGTGCGTACGGCGCGTCTACCGCTTGACCGGCAGCTTGCCGAGGGCACCTTTGACCTGTGCCTGATCGACTTTGGCTCGTCGCTGGCGCTTGAGCCTGCGTCGGCCGTGGCCGGTACCGGCGGCAAGGCGTCGTTTACGGAGCGCTATGCCACGCTGCGTCGCGCGACGGTTGCCTACGCCCCGCCCGAGATGCTCACCGACGATATTCCCGACCTGCGCGCTTTGCGTATGTCGCCGGCGATCGACGTCTATGCCGCGGCAAGCACGGTTTACGAGCTCATTGCCGGCGTCGCGCCATACGAAGCCGCGCCGAGCGCTTCGGGCACCTCGGGTTCGCGCAAAAAGACGCACGACATCGCGAGCCCCTACCGTCTCAAGATGGACACGCGGCCCGACTATCCCATTGGTGCCCATGCGCCCGGTTGCGATTTGACTCAGCTGCTTCGTCGTGAGCCCGATGTGGCGCTCGCCGCGGCCGAGCAGGCCCAGCAGCTAGGGCTTGAGCCGGATTCCGAAGAGCTACGCGATGCGCTGGCGTTTGTCGATGCCCAGCTGTTCGACGTGGTGATGGCCTGTCTGTCCAGCCATCAAAAAGATCGTCCCGAGCCGGCGGCGGTCGAGGCGGCGCTCTCGGCGTTTTGTGACCACTATACGCAAAATGTCGGTCGTTCGCTCCGCGGCGAGCCGCTCACGCCGTGCCCCATGGATGCGTCCGGCCGCGCGGTTCGTCGCGCGCTGATGGTCGGCGCGACGGTCGTCTGTGGCGTGGTTTGGGCTGTGGTCGTGGTTTCGGCCGCGCTGCTGGCGTCGGGCGCTCGCGTGACGGCGACTTTGGGATCGCTCGTGTGGTCTGGGTCGCTACCGGGTATTATTGCCGCACTGGCGTTGGCGCTGCCAGGTATAGCCGGCGTTGCCGCGGGGACACTTGCGCGCGATCGGCGTTCGGGCTTCCTGCAGGGCGTGCTTGCGCTTTCTGCCTGCGAGGTTCCGGTGCTGGTTGTGGCTGCATGTAGCGTATTTTCCCAACGCGCCGTGATGGGCGGCCTTGTTGCCGCTCTGGTTGCAACCTATACGCTTACGTGGTTTTTGCTTGCGATGGGCTTTGCCTTTGAACTTCCCGTTTCGGCACCGCGACGCACAAAAGCCCAGATGGCGACTCCGCTTGCCGGTGGAGCCGCAGCTGCCCGTACTTTTGGCGGACCTGTCGAAGTATCGTCCGATTCTATTTCTACGACCAAGGAGGCCTAGGTCATGGCATCTCAAGTTGAGCTCACCCCATGCGGGGCCATGTTTGACATCTTTAAGCGCGCGGCGCATCTGAGCCATATCGAGCTGTGCGGCTTGGTGCTTTCGTCCCGTCCGCTCGCCGACGGCCGCAGCCCGCAGAGCCGGGCCGCCGATCGCTCTTGGGTTTCCCGCTTTATCGTTCGCGCGCCGGTCGGCACGCTTCAGCAGCGCTACTTTGCCGAATACGGTACCTCGGCTGCGCGTATTATGTCGCAACTGGCCCTGCGCCAGCGCAATCCCATGGACTCCACGGCTGTAATCAATATGGTGTGCGGTCCTGCAGGTGAACCGATGGTACGCGCGCTCGAAGAGTGCCACCAGGACACGAATCTCTATCGCAACGCGCTCGATCGCCTGTCCCAGGCGGCGGAACTCATGCCCGCCGAGCGCGCCGAGGTCGTGCTGGTGCTGTTTGTCGCCGTCGGTTGTTCGGCGGATGTGCGGTCCTCGGTGAACTATGCCATCGACTACGCGAACGCGACCTGCGGCGGAGGCACATCCACGCCGCGTTCGCTTGGCATGTCGCTGACTGCGGGCGAACGCGAACCCGCCCCGGCGCACCCTTTGGGCTTGCTGCGCGTGCAAAACAGTTTTGTCGTGAGCGCCCCGCGCTGGATTCAGCCGAGTGAGCAGGGTGTTGAGATTGGCGCGCTGGCCACTGGTGAGGGCGATATTACCGACGTCGGCGACGATGTCTCGGCCCGCCATGCCCATATCTGGTGCGATGCTCAAAATATCTGGCACGTCGAGGACTTGTCGTCCACCAACGGAACCGTGGTGGTAAACGGGGCCACGCGCGTTTGCATTCAGGTCGAGCCCGGCCGTTCCGCCCAGCTCAATCCCGGCGACGAGCTCAAGCTCGGCGAATCCACTACCTACGCCATCCTCCTCGGCGCCCTCTGACTCATCTCCTAAATAAGTTGCGGTGAAATAGGGGCTGTTTAAGGCTACGGCCGGCAAAAACAGTTCCTATTTCACCGCAGCTGCCATTTGGTCCCTCGGTGACGGAAGGATCAATTTTGCCCTTGATGGTCACCCAAGGTAAACCTTTACCGCCCGCCTATATTTGCCGAAATTACACTTGACGGCGGGGTACAATAAACCCGCATGCGGATTTCCGTTGCGGGCGCTTCCCATCGCCGGGGCGTGCCCGGGAGCATCCGGCATGCGGCCTTTGCGGCGCTCGGTCATGTGCAAGACGGGTAGCTGGGCTTGTGGAGCGCGTGCAGCCCTCCTCGCCTCGGCATGCCTTCTCTCCACGCCATGTACCTGCTGCTGAGCCTGCCTGCCAGATGATTGGAAGCAACAGCGAAAATCCCATCACGCCAACATCCCGGCGATCGCCGGGGCCTGTATACCTATATGAGAGGAGAGGGGTATATGGCGCGTAAGTTTAAGTCTATGGACGGCAACGAGGCGGCCGCATATGTTTCGTATGCGTACACCGAGGTAGCGGGAATCTATCCCATTACGCCGTCCAGCCCGATGGCCGACCATGTCGACCAGTGGGCGGCCCAGGGTCGCAAGAATATCTTCGGCACCCCGGTCAAGGTCGTCGAGATGGAGTCCGAGGCAGGTGCAGCCGGTACCGTTCACGGTTCGCTGGGCGCCGGTGCTCTGACCACCACCTACACGGCTTCTCAGGGTCTGCTCCTGATGATCCCGAACATGTACAAGATCGCGGGCGAGCAGCTCCCGGGCGTCTTCCACGTCTCCGCGCGTTGCGTCGCTTCCCACGCCCTGAACATCTTTGGCGATCACTCCGACGTCATGGCCTGCCGCCAGACCGGTTTCGCCATGCTCGCCGAGGGCAACGTCCAGGAGGTCATGGACCTCTCGCCGGTGGCTCACCTTGCCGCCATCGAGGGTAAGACCCCGTTCCTTAACTTCTTCGACGGCTTCCGCACCAGCCACGAGATCCAGAAGGTCGCCATGTGGGACTACAAGGATCTGGCCGAGATGTGCGACATGGACGCCGTCCAGGCTTTCCGCGACCACGCGCTCAACCCTGAGCACCCGCACACCCGCGGCAGCCACGAGAACGGCGATATCTTCTTCCAGAACCGTGAGGCCTGCAACAAGGTCTACGACGAGCTTCCCGCCGTCGTCGAGGGCTACATGAAGGAGATCAACGAGAAGCTCGGCACCGATTACGGCCTGTTCAACTACTACGGCGCTCCCGATGCCGACCGCGTCGTCGTGTGCATGGGCTCCTTCTGCGACGTGCTCGAGGAAGTCATCGACTACCTCAACGCTCACGGCGAGAAGGTCGGCCTGGTCAAGGTTCGCCTGTTCCGTCCGTTCTCCATCAAGCACTTTGTCGACGTTCTCCCCGAGACCGTCCAGAAGATTGCCGTCATGGACCGCACCAAGGAGCCGGGTTCCATCGGCGAGCCGCTCTACCAGGACGTCGTTTCTGCTCTCTACGAGGCCGGCAAGACGGGCATCAAGGTCGTCGGCGGCCGTTACGGCCTGGGCAGCAAGGACACGCCTCCCGCGTCCGCGTTCGCTGTCTTCGAGGAGCTCAAGAAGGACGAGCCCAAGCGCGAGTTCACCATCGGCATTGTCGATGACGTGACCAACCTGAGCCTGCCCGAGGCCGAGGATGCGCCCAACACCGCAGCCCCCGGCACCATTGAGTGCAAGTTCTGGGGTCTGGGTGGCGACGGTACCGTCGGCGCCAACAAGAACTCGATCAAGATCATCGGCGACCACACCGACAAGTACGTCCAGGCCTACTTCCAGTATGACTCCAAGAAGACCGGCGGCGTCACCGTCTCGCACCTGCGCTTTGGTGATTCCCCGATCCGTTCGCCGTACTACGTGACCAAGGCCGACTTTGTCGCCTGCCACAACCCCAGCTACATCGTCAAGGGCTTCAAGATGGTCCGCGACGTCAAGCCGGGCGGAACCTTCCTGGTCAACTGCCAGTGGAGCGACGAGGAGTTCGCCGAGCACATGCCCGCCGTGGCCAAGCGCTACATCGCGAACAACAACGTCAACGTCTACCTGATCGACGCTATCGACCTGGCCGCTAAGGTCGGCATGGGCAAGCGCACCAACACGGTGCTCCAGTCCGCCTTCTTCGCGCTGGCCAAGGTCCTGCCCGCCGAGGACGCCCTGCAGTACATGAAGGACGCGGCTACCAAGTCCTACATGAAGAAGGGCCAGGCTATCGTCGACGCCAACCACAAGGCCATCGATGCCGGCGCTACCGCCTTCCGTAAGTTCGAGGTTCCGGCCGACTGGGCTACCGCCGAGGACGCCGCTCCCGTCGAGCTCTCCGAGGAGACCAAGTCCGCTATCGCCCAGCAGGTCAAGAACCTGCTCGAGCCCATCGATCGCATGGACGGCGACAGCCTGCCTGTTTCCGCCTTTGTCGATTGCGCCGACGGCCAGTTTGAGCTGGGCGCCTCCGCATACGAGAAGCGCGGCGTCGCCGTGGTCGTTCCCCACTGGGACGAGACCAAGTGCATCCAGTGCAACCAGTGCGCCTACGTGTGCCCGCATGCCACCATCCGTCCGTTTGCGATGACCGAGGACGAGGCTGCCGCCGCGCCCGAGGCTACCCGCACGCTCGACGCCATGGGCCCCAAGGCCAAGGGCATGAAGTTCACCATGGCTGTGTCCCCGCTCGACTGCATGGGTTGCACCAATTGCGTCAAGGTCTGCCCCAAGGGCGCCCTCGAGATGGTTCCCACCGAGCAGGAGATGGACCAGCAGCCCGTTTGGGACTACATGGTCGAGAACGTCTCCGAGAAGAAGGAGCTCATCGCGGCCAACGTCAAGGGCAGCCAGTTTAAGCAGCCCTACCTGGAGTTCTCCGGCTCCTGCGCCGGCTGCGCCGAGACCGCCTATGCACGTCTGGTGACCCAGGTCGCCGGCGACCGCATGTTCATTTCCAACGCCACCGGCTGCTCCTCCATTTGGGGCAACCCCGCTGCCACCGCTCCTTACTGCAAGGACAAGGACGGTCACGGCCCGGCGTGGAACAACTCCCTGTTCGAGGACAATGCCGAGCACGGTCTGGGCATGGCCGTTGGCTATGAGGCCGTTCAGCACAAGCTGATCGCCGCTACCCAGGACATCATCGCTGCCGATGGTCCGTCCGATGAGCTCAAGGCCGCCGGTCAGGCTTGGATCGACTCCGTCAACGACGCCGAGGCCTCCAAGACCGCTGCCGCTGCCTACGTTGCCGAGCTCGAGAAGTGCGGCTGCGACGCTTCCAAGGCAATCCTCGCCGACAAGGCTTACCTCACCAAGAAGTCCTTCTGGATCTTCGGCGGCGACGGCTGGGCCTACGACATCGGCTTCGGTGGCCTGGACCACGTCCTGGCTTCCGGCCACAACGTCAACGTCTTCGTCTTCGACACCGAGGTCTACTCCAACACCGGCGGTCAGGCCTCCAAGGCCTCGAACCTGGGCCAGGTCGCTCAGTTCGCCGCTGCCGGTAAGGTGACCAAGAAGAAGTCTCTGGCCGAGATCGCCATGAGCTACGGCTACGTCTACGTGGCACAGGTTGCCATGGGCGCCAACCCGGCTCAGACCCTCAAGGCCATTCACGAGGCCGAGGCCTACGACGGCCCGTCCCTCATCATCGGCTACAGCCCCTGCGAGATGCACTCCATCAAGAAGGGCGGCATGCAGAACTGCCAAGCCGAGATGAAGAAGGCTGTCGAGTGCGGTTACTGGAACCTCTTCCGCTTCAACCCCGAGGCTGCTGCCGGCAAGAAGTTCTCGCTCGATTCCAAGGAGCCCGCGGGCGGTTATCAGGAGTTCCTGATGAACGAGGCCCGTTACGCTTCGCTGACGCGTTCCTTCCCCGAGCGCGCCGAGGAGCTCTTCAAGGAGAATGAGCAAGCCGCTATGGACCGCTATCAGCACCTGCTGAAGCTCAAGACGGTGTACAACGAGGCCTAGGTCTCCCACCGCAGGATCTGAGGGCTAACCTTCGCGGACGTCCTCGGACATGAAAGAACCCCCGCTGTGCACTACGTGCGGCGGGGGTTCTTTCGTCCTGCGGAGTGTCCGCGAAGGTTAGCCCTCAGATCCTGCTACGACTACGTCCTCGGATTGTGTGGGCGGATGAAGGACGTGGTTGTGGGGGTGCCTTGTCCCGGTCGCTGTTTCGCGGCGTGGCCGCGAAACCACGCGCCACTTTGGGCATGGAGGGCTAGCTGATTGTGGCCTTCTGCTGCCCCAGTGCTGTTTCGCGCTTTGCGCGAAACATCGCAGCACTTTGGGCATAGTGGGGGAGTTGGTTGTCGCTGCCTTCTATCCCCTTGCTGTTTCGCGCCTTTGGCGCGAAAGGCGCAGTACTTTGGGCGTGGGGGCTGGCTTGCGGACTCAGATGACCTAGAGAGATATGGGTGCAAACGAGAAATCGTTGTTGGGGTCGTCCTTTTCCATAAACTCATCGAGACAGAATGTCATATAGATTGGAACGTAAAGGATCTTGCCCTCTTTGCAAAGGTTTTCGTGGCTCAGCACAACGGCCTCGGGAATTTTGTACTCGCCCACACTCATCAAACGGTCGAGGGCTGCATGTGCTCGAACTTTCTTGCCCGATTTGACTTCGATTGGGACAACATGCCCGCGGGCACCTTCGATTACAAAGTCGACTTCACCGACCTCACGCGTTTGGTAGTACCACGTATCTGCTCCGAGGGCAACGAGTTCCTGTGCGACCACGTTCTCATAGAGACCGCCGAGGTTGGGGGTTTTCATATCAAGGTAGACAGCGCGTGCCGTGCTGCCGGGATACCGTGATGCGAGCATGCCTGTATCAGACTCGTATAGTTTAAAGGCGGTCGCCTTCTCTGTCCTCTTAAGAGGACTCCGGGCCTCCGTCACCTGGGCGACCATCAAACCGACGCCCGCGTTCACCAGCCATAGGAAATCCTGCTCGTATTTTTGAAGGCGAGCCCCCTCGCCCAGGGATGAAACAACAAAGCGATGGGACTCCGCCTCAAGCTGAACGGGAATTTGTTCGAAAATCGCGCGAACGTTAAACGCTCGAGTCGATGCATATTTAGAGATATCGCTTTTGTACTGATCGACTAGCTGAATTTGAAGCTCACGCGTTCTCACGAGCGAATAGCCCGAATCGATATAGTTCTGAACGACCTCCGGCATGCCGCCGCAAACGATATAGGCTCTAAAGTTTTTGAGCATCGCCTCATGAATATAGTTTTCGACGGGACGTCTCTCGACAAGGCGGCTGCGAATATCTGCAAGCACATTTTCGCTGACGCTGTTTGCCCAACAAAACTCTTCAAAATCCATCGGCCGCATAACAATGTGCTCGACATACCCTACCGGAAAAGAAGAGATCCCCTTAAACTCAGCCCCAAGCATAGACCCCGAGAAGACATAGCTAAAGCGTCCGTCCTCGACCAGCGCCTTCATAAGTGTAACGATCTGCGGATACTCCTGAATCTCATCGACGAAGATAAGCGTGTCTCCTTCAACAAGCGGTGCATCCGCAAGAAGGGCCACACGGTTGATGAAGTCAATGGAGTTCTTAGCGCCAACAAGTACGTCTCTTGCCTCGGCATCAAGTAGCAGATTGACCTCATAATACGAAGCGTAGTTGCTCTTTCCAAACGCGCGAATCGCATAGCTCTTGCCAATCTGACGCGCACCGGTAACAAGCAGGGCCTTATGGGAGTTATTCTTCCAGCTCAAAAGCCTATCAGTGACCTTGCGGCGTAGCATTAAAACACCTCATTGACAAAAATTGGCAAATAGATTTGCCCCTAATCATACAAAAATTGACAAATAGATTTGACCCAAATCATACAAAAATTGGCAAATAGCAAAGCTCACTTAGGCCTCAAAGCCAGCGAGCCAGCACGGTACTTTGCGAAAAGGCTGGCGGCGCCGTTGTTGAGGGTGGCCAGGTTGGCAGTGGCGCCGTTAGCGTTCTCGGCTGCTTGGGCGCGCAGGAGCGAAAGGGCGTCGGCAGCGTTCATGCAGAAGCCGACGGTAAAGTTCCATACTGCGAACTCACAGCCGCTTGCCGCGGGGTGAAGCGCGATTGGCTATCCCTTTTGTTGGATGAAAAGCCCCGTGTTTTTGCAGGGGTGCATACTCGTCTAATAAATGTATAGAATCTCGTATAGTGCGAGTAAGATATTGCGCTGTCCGTTTTGTGTTTAGCAAAGATATAGTTTGCATAATCTGGTCTAATCCCTGCTCTATTTAAATAAAGTTGCACGTAAATGGCGTAGATATGCCTGAACTGGGCTTCTTTACGCTGAGCGGGTAAAATCGACCGTTCGCCGCTTAGGTATTTTCAAAATGAATAAAATGAGCGATAAAGAGAATATAAACCTTAATAAACTCGCGTATCGCACGGACGCGGGTTATTAATGGGTTGTAGGCCTTTTACAGAAAGGATTCCAGCAATGTCTAAGCCTCTTGGCAAGCCCGATCGTATTGTCGTCGCCCTCGGCGGCAACGCCCTCGGCAACAACCCCGTCGAGCAGATCGAGGCCGTGAGCAACACCGCCCACGCTCTCCTTGGTCTTATCGAGCAGGGCAACGAGATCATCATCACCCACGGCAACGGCCCGCAGGTCGGCATGATCCAGAACGCCTTCGCTGCTGCCCACGATGCCATCGGCACCCCCGAGATGCCGCTGCCCGAGTGCGGCGCCATGTCCCAGGGCTACATCGGCTACCACCTGCAGCAGGGCATCGGCCGCGAGATGCACAAGCGCTATAAGCGTTGGCACGCCGCCACCGTCGTCACCCAGATCGAGTGCGATCCCGACGATCCCGCGTTCAAGAACCCGACCAAGCCGATCGGCCCCTTCTACACCGAGGAGCAGGCCAAGGAGTTCATGGCCGAGGATCCCTCCAAGGTCTTCGTCGAGGATTCCGGCCGCGGCTGGCGTCGCGTCGTCGCCTCCCCCGATCCCAAGAAGATCGTCGAGGCTGACTCCATCCTCAACCTGCTCGACAACGAGTTCATCGTCATCGCCTGCGGTGGCGGCGGCATCCCCGTCGTCCGCGACTACGAGAACAAGGGCTGCTACAAGGGCGTTCCCGCCGTCATCGACAAGGACCTGGGCGGCGAGCTGCTGGCCGAGGACTGCGACGCCGACGTTCTGTTCCTGCTGACCGCCGTTGAGCATGTCGCCATCAACTTTGGCAAGCCCAACCAGGAGGAGCTCGAGGACCTCACCGCCGACGAGGCCGAGCGTCTGGCCGACGAGGGTCAGTTCGGCAAGGGTTCCATGGAGCCCAAGGTCCGCGCTGCCATCAAGTTCGCCCGTTCCCGCAAGGGCCGCACCTGCATCATCGGCGCCCTGGACAAGGCCGCCGAGACCATGGCTGGCCTCTCCGGTACTCGCATCCACGAGTAGTCTCTACTCTGTTGCCTCTCTCGTGGGCGCCAGGCAAAGCGCCCACAAACTAGCCTCTCTTCATGAGCCCCGCAGTCCGCTCCGGCTGCGGGGCTTTTGCTATTGAGGTAGCTGTTCATGGGTAGTGCTGCGGGCCGCGCCAAAATGACGAGAGTGGATAATCTCCCACTTTGAGCCTGCAAACAGGCCAAAAACGGGAGATTATCCACTCTCATTCTGCGGGTACTCATTGGGGACAGACTTAAATGAGTAGCCGTTGGGGACGTTCTTAAACGACTGGTCAAAAAATGACTACTCATTTAAGTCTGTCCCCAATGAGTGCCCAATGACTAGTAGTAGGCCCACATGGCTTCGACTTCGTTGAGGACCTCTACGACGCCCCAGCGACGGGCGCTGCGGCTGGCCGAGTTGGGGTCGTAGACGCCAATCTGGCTGGCATCGTCGATGCCGTAGGGCACGATGTAGTGGCCTACGTTGGTAAACGTACCGGGGCGCACTGCGGCGATAACGGGCGCACCCGAGCGAAGTGCTTGGGTAATCGATTCGCGATCGTTATAGAGCTGTGTTCCGTTGAGCCCCAGCTGCCACGCACCGCCTGTCATAAACGACCACTCGGTGGCACCGGTGGGGGCGTAGTTGCCGGCTTCGGCCAGTGCGCATATATCGACCGGCGTCTTATCGGTATGGCCGGTCTTAAAGATATAGACCATGGTGAGGCAGGTGGGACCGCAAGCGTTTTCGCGAATAGTGCCACCGGCATAGGGCAGCTCCGACCATGCGGGGTCAATTTGGTAGATGTGGGGCATGGTGCCGGCCTGCCATTGCGAGCGTGGGGTCGAGAACGCAAAGGAGTAACCGGGCGCGACGGGAGCTTTAAGCAGCTTGTCCTCGGCAGTGGGCTCAAGACCGGCTGATCCGTGCGAGATACAGGATCCCAAAAACACAAAGACGAGGCAGGCGGCAATGGAGCAAAGCGCAAGGCGTAGGCGGCGGGCTGGAAGTGCGTGGCTTGTGGTGTGCGACGCGGGGCGAGGGGCGGAATTGCCGCGATTGCGTTGAGGTCGCGAAAAGGAGCGCTTAACGTAGTAGTCGGTCGTACGGCAATCGTAGCGGCGTGGCTGCGATGTGTCGATCTGGCGTTGGCGTGCGCTCGTGCTCACGCGGTCTGACTGCTGCACGGTACGGCTTTGTTGCCGAGAAGAAGCCCCGGGCTGCTCTTGGGGGCGCTGCTGGTTGTCGTTGTCGGAGGTGCTTCTGGGCGTTGGTGTGGTACGGCCGGCAAGGCGCACGCTTTGTGGCCGTTGGTCGCCGTCATTGTATCCGTATGCCATTCGAATCACCTTGCCTCATGTGTAACTTGTCTATCCTACATAAAAAGATGCACGACACATGGGTATGTGCGCCAAAAGCCTGACAAATGGTATGAACGTTGCCGCGCCGCGCGCCAAGCGTCACGGCAACAGGTATTCAAAAGCAGACAAGATGAAAGCGTCCAAGACGAATGACGTCTTCCGCCGTTCGTCCCAAAAACGGTGCCGCTCGTTTTGCAGTTCTGCCTTCGGTCGAGCTGCGAGCGGCGCTGCTGCGCCAAGGCCGTATCTTAACGCCATGGAATAAAAGCGCGCGGCAAAACGGACCGCGCAAGGGGTGACGCCAAGGGGCGTCAAAAAGGAAAGGAGGGGAACAATGGCGGACAAGAATGCAGAAGTTGCAGTCGAGGATAACGGCGGCATGAAGAAAACGCTTTCGCTCTGGAACTTCTTCACCATCGGTTTTGGTGCCATTATCGGTACCGGTTGGGTTCTGCAGGTCGGCGACTGGATGGTCGTGGGCGGCGGTCCCGTTCCCGCTATGATCGCATTCCTCTTGGGTGCAATCTTCCTCGTGCCCGTCGGAGCTGTTTTCGGTGAGCTCACGGCTGCTATCCCCATCTCGGGCGGCATCGTCGAGTATGTCGATCGTAGCTTTGGCCGTACGATGAGCTACATCACCGGCTGGCTCCTGGCCCTGGGCAACGGCATCCTGTGCCCGTGGGAGGCCATCGCCATCTCGACCCTCGTGTCCGAGATGTTCGGCAGCCTGCCCGGCCTTGAGTGGCTGCGCGCCGTCAAGCTCTACACTATCCTGGGCGCCGACGTTTACCTGTTCCCGACGCTGATCGCGCTCGGCTTTGCAACCTACGTCATCTTCCTCAACTTCCGCGGTGCCAGCTCGGCCGCCAAGCTGCAGGCCTTCCTGACCAAGGCCCTGCTCTGCGGCATGCTGCTCGCCATGGGCGTCTCGCTGTTCACCGGCTCGCCGGATAACGCCATGCCCGTGTTCTCCCAGGTCACCGGTGCTGGCGGCGGCAAGCCCGCTACCGAGGGCACCAGCCTGTTCGCAGGCATCGTTTCGGTCCTGGTTCTAACCCCGTTCTTCTACGCCGGCTTCGACACCATTCCTCAGCAGGCTGAGGAAGCAGCCGAGGGCCTCAACTGGAACAAGTTCGGCAAGATCATCTCCCTGGCCCTGCTGGCCGCCGGCGGCTTCTACATGGTCTGCATCTACTCGTTCGGCACCATCCTCGACTGGCATGAGTTTGTTAAGAGCCCGGTTCCCGCGCTTGCCTGCCTCAAGGGCATCAACATGCTCCTGTACCTGGCCATGCTCGTCATCGCCACGCTTGGACCCATGGGCCCGATGAACTCCTTCTACGGCGCCACGAGCCGCATCATGCTCGCCATGGGCCGCAAGGGCCAGCTGCCCGAGAAGTTCGCCGAGGTCGATCCCAAGTCCGGCGCTCCAAAGCTCGCCTGCGTCGTTCTGGGCGTCATCACCGTCGTCGGTCCGTTCCTGGGCAAGAACATGCTCATCCCTCTGACCAACGTGTCGGCTCTCGCCTTCATCTTCTCCTGCGGCATGGTCGCCCTCGCTTGCCTGCGCATGCGCTTCACCGAGCCCGACCTGCCTCGTCCCTACGAGGTGCCCGGCGGCAAGTTTGGCATCAGCCTCGCTATCGTTGCCTGCGGCACCATCATTGGCCTGCTCGTGATCCCGTTCTCTCCCGCCTCCCTCAACATGGTGGAGTGGAGCATCGTGATCGGCTGGCTGGCTGTTGGTCTGGCCCTCATGGCCTTCACCAATTCCCGCAAAAAATAACGCCTAGCCGGGGCGGATCGGGTGCGCGGGGCCCTCTCTCCCGCGCACCGAACCCGGCACCACTTGGGTAGTTTTGTGAGGCCTTAACCCAACGCGGCCTCGCCCACTATATGGATCCATAAGGAGGAACCATGTCCACTAAGTATGCAATCGTTGGCGGCAAGCTCATCGACGGTACCGGTGCCGAGCCGGTCGAGAACTCCCTCGTTCTCGTCGACGACAATGGCAAGATCGAGTACGCCGGTGTCATGCAGGACCTTCCCGAGGGCGTTGAGGTTATCGACGCCGCCGGCAAGACCGTCCTTCCCGGCCTGATCGACACCCACCTGCATTTCTCGGGCAACCTGACCGACGATGACACCGACTGGGTCATGCAGCCGCTCCTCGAGAAGCAGGCCGTCGCCGTCAAGCAGGCCTACGACTGCCTCACCCACGGTCTCACCACCGTCTGCGAGATCGGCCGCTTTGGTATCCAGATCCGCGACTGCATCGACAAGGGCGTCTTCAAGGGCCCGCGCGTTCTGGCCACCGGCCTTGGCTTCTGCCGCGTTGCTGGCCACGGCGACTCCCACCACTGCAGCCAGGAGCTCAACAAGGAATCGCACCCCTGGGGCGATCAGGTCGACGGTCCTTGGGATCTGCGTAAGGCCGTCCGTCGTCGCCTGCGCGAGAACCCCGATGCCATCAAGATCTGGGCTACCGGTGGCGGCATCTGGCGCTGGGACTCCGGCCGCGACCAGCACTACTGCTCCGAGGAGATTCAGGCCGTGGTCGAAGAGGCCAAGATGGTCGGCATCCCCGTGTGGAGCCACTGCTACAACAACCATGCCGCTGCCTACGATTCCGTCCGCTTTGGCTGCGAGCAGCTGATCCACGGCTTCGATATCGATGAGCGCACCATGGACCTCATGGCCGAGCAGGGCACCTTCTTCACCCCGACGATCGCCTTCCTGCCCACCTGGTACGCCACCTATCCGCCCGTCTACGTCCCCGAGCTGCACGACAAGTACGAGGGCACCCTGGTCGAGAAGGAACTGCAGCGCAACTACGACTGCCTGCGCGAGGCCAAGAAGCGCGGCGTCGTCATGACGATCGGCTCCGACTCCTTCTCCTTCGTCACCCCGTACGGCACCTGCTCCATCGAGGAGATGTACGAGTTCGTCGACAAGATCGGCTTCACCCCGGTCGAGACCATCACCTGTGCCACCCTCAACGGTGCCAAGATGTGCCACATCGAGGACGAGACCGGTTCCATCGAGGCCGGCAAGTGCGCCGACCTGCTGGTCGTCAACGGTGACGTCGCCGCCGACATCCACGTGCTCAACACCGACAACATGGACGTCATCATGAAGGACGGCTGGATTGTCGAGGCTGGCACCTTTGGCGAGGCCAACAAATACAGCGCCTAAGATACCGTTTGTCGATGGCTGGATGTAAAACACAGTTTTTGATTGCATAATGCAATGGAGAGGGTCGCTTGCGGCCCTCTTTATTGCTATGGGTGCGGTAGATAAAAGGGGATGACGGTGGATTTAAACAGGCTGATTCTGGGCAAGAGCTACAACTCTACCAAGGTCTTTCGTACGGCCCAGCATGTGGTCCAGGCCATCCTGCTCGGTGTTGTCGTTCCGGCGCTTATCCTGTTGCTTATCTGGGATTTGACCGATAATCCCAACCCCGTCCCGGGCGTTGTCGTCATTGCCGGCTTGGTCATGCTGTGCTTCTTCTTCTCGTACGTCTTTGTCGTTCCCGACGACCTCACGTCGAGCGCTACCGACCGCACACTCGCCATCGCATCGAAAATATTCGCCTATACGTCACGAGGCCTTACGCCCGAAGCGGCCCTGGGCGCTTCCAAAATCATCCTTTCCGAGACCATTGCCTCGGCCATCTGCTTTACCGACGGCAAGCAGGTGCTGGCGAGCTGGGGCGAGGACTCGGCAAAATGCCCCGCGGGCACTCCGGTTGTGCTGCGGACTACGCTCAACGTGATCAACAGCGGTGAGCAAAGCGTATTTTCGCGCGATGCCTCGACTGAGACGGGTGGCTACTTTCCGCGCCTGCGCGCCGGTATTGTCGCACCGCTTACCGTGCGCGGGCATTGCGTGGGCACGCTCGAGCTGTATTATCCCCGTCTGAGCAGCATCGATATGCGCCAGACGGCGCTTGCCTCGGGCTTTGCCGACCTCATTTCCACGCAGCTTGCGAGCTTTGAGCTCGAGCGCCAGGACGAGCTTACGGCCCGCGTGGAGCTGCGCGCCTTGCAATCGCAGGTCGATCCTCATTTTCTGTTTAACACCATCAGCACCATCGTGTCGCTCGTACGTACCGAGCCGGACAAGGCCAGGTCGCTGCTCATCGACTTTTCCAATTACTACCGTCAGACGCTTTCTGATCCCGATACCCTCACAACGCTCGAGCACGAGGTGGAACAGGGCACTCGCTATATCAATCTTATGCAGGCTCGTTATGGCGACGGCCGTCTGCGCGTCTCGGTCGATATCGACTTTGAGGTGCGCGATTGCATGGTGCCGCCGTTTATCTTGCAGCCGTTGCTCGAAAACTGCATCAAGCACGCGCAGCGCGAGACCGAGCCGCTTTCTATTCATGTTAGGGCTTTCGAGACCGATGACGGTTTGGAGATCATCGTCGAGGACGACGGCATCGGTATGAGCGAAGAGGTCTGCGCGCATCTGTTTGAGCAACATCGCCTGGAGGAGCCCGAGAGCATTACCGCCGACGGCTCCGTCAAGCGAGGTTGCGGCCTGGCGCTCTTCAACGTGCTTCAGCGCATCCATTTCTTTTACGGAGAAGATTCCGGCATGCGCGTGAAGTCCCAGGAGGGCGTGGGAACGCAGGTCATCGTCGAGCTGAACGGCGAGCCGCATGAGCCCGCGCCGTTGACGGCGTAGCACGCGGTTGGATTGAGAGAAAAAGAGGGGAAGCACATATGTCCGAAGGCTGGAACATCTTGGTGGTTGATGACGAACCTCCCATTAGGGCTGAGCTACGCTATCTGTTGGAAAAGGATACGCGTGTGGGCCAGATTGCCGAGGCGGGCAATGTCACCGAAGCCGTAGAGTCGATTCTGTCGAACAAGCCCGACGTGCTGTTTTTAGACATTACCATGCCCGGTCGCTCGGGAATTGAGCTTGCCGAGACGCTGCAGAACCTAAAGACGCCGCCGGTGGTTGTGTTTGTGACGGCGTTTGCCGAGTATGCGGCTGATGCCTATAACCTCGATGCCGTCGATTATGTCGTCAAGCCGGTCGAGGACGCACGCCTGTCAAAGGCACTCGACAAGATCGAGGCAGCCTTGGGTGTCCGTCGTGTTATCCACGCTCCGCGCCAGCCTTTGCGTCTGACGGTGGACCGCGGGGGCAAAAAGGTGTTCATTCCTGCCGCAGACGTCTGCTACTTTGAGGCGCGCGCCGATTTTTGCAACGCCATCTGCGCCGAGGGAACGTACCTGATCAATGAGTCGATCTCTTCGCTCGAGCGTCGCTTGGACTCCGAGGGCTTTATTCGCGTTCATCGCAGCTACCTGGTCAATTTGGAAGACGTGCACAATGTTGAGATTGGCTCCACGGGGTTGATGGAGCTCAGGCTTGACCGCGTGAACTCGACGGTACCCGTGTCCCGCCGTCGCGCTGCCGAGGTTAAAGCACACTTGGGGCTTGCGTAGACGGTCTGCGTGCTGTCGTTTACCATCGCAGGTTTGGCATGGGCGCGCGGTGGGCATAATGGGTGGCATCGAATGAAATCGAAAGGATCATTATGCCCGCGCTTATCACCCATCATCTGTTTGGCGAGGAAAGCATCGACCGTCTTCCGCAGGGCGTCATCACGTCCGATGAAGAGCGCATTGCCTTTATCTTGGGCAACCAAGGCCCCGACCCGTTTTTCTTTCACATTCTGACACCGCGTGTTTCCGACTGTACGCTGCTGGCGCAGGTCATGCATCGGTCGCGCATGTCTCGCCAGTTCGCGTGCCTGCGCGACGGCGTGTCGCATCTGCTGCCGCGCGACGCCAGCTTGGGTCGTGCCTTTGCGCTGGGCCTGCTGTCTCATTACGTGCTCGACCGCAACGCCCACCCCTTTGTCTATGAGCAGCAGTTTGGCATCGTGGAGTCCGATTCAGAGCTTGAGGATTCGAGCAGTCAGGTCCATGCCGTGATCGAGAGCGACCTGGATGTGCTGATGCTGCAGCTTAAACGCGATGGCGCTACGGTTGACGATTGCCCGCCGGCGGGCGAGATCGTCACCACCGATCGCATCAATCGCGTGGCCGGCGTGCTGATGAGCTATGTTGCCGGACGCGTGTACGGCATTGACATTCCGGCGGGGGAGTACGGTGCTGCCGTTGCCAATATGCAGCGACTTTACCGCGCGATTGAGCCGGCCGGCTCCGCAAAGACGCGCGCGATCTCGCTGGTTGAGGGCTTGGTGCACGACTACTCGCTGCTCGACGGCCTTGCCCATCGCGTGACGACGGAGCTGCCCGAGCGTACCGGCAACCTGGGCCACTTGGCATGGAAGAACCCCTTTACCGATGAAGTCTCGACCGAGAGCTTCCCCGAGGTCTTTGACCGCGCGCTGCTCGATTACGAGTGCACGGTTGCCCGCTTTATCGAGACCGGCGATATGGAAGCCGTGACCAACCATGTCAATTACAGCGGTCGCGTGCTCAATGCCGATGAGGAGTTCGACCGCGAGGAATAGGGCTCATGCGTGCCCCTTTGCCGAATCCTTACCGGTGCTTCTGGACAATTGGGGTACGATGAACTAACTGCATATCGGGCAAATACGAAGGGTCCCTGTCCATGAAATACACCAAGCTCGAGCGTAACTGGGTTATGTACGATGTGGGCAATTCGGCCCTCGTGCTGCTCAATACCTCGGTGGTGCCCATTTACTTTAACGCCATCAATACCGGCGCTTCCTCGGCCGACCTGGTGGTCGCTTGGGGCAATGCGCAGACGATCGCCTCGCTGGTCATCGCCATGCTCATGCCCATTCTGGGCGCACTTGCCGACTACGCCGGCAACAAGATCAAGTTCTTCTTGGGCTTCTTCCTCACGGGCCTGGTGCTTTGCCTGGCGCAGGCTATCCCAATGTCCGCCATGGCATTTTTGACCGTGTACGTGCTGTGCACCATCGGCCTTAACTCTTCTATGACGTTCTACGACGCCATGCTGCCCGACATTACCACCGACGAGCGCATGGACGCCGTGTCCAGCTCGGGCTATGCCTGGGGCTACATCGGTTCCACCGTGCCGTTCGTCATCTGCCTGGCGCTCATCATGGGTGGCCCCGCCCTTGGCGTCCCTACCATGCTGGCAACGCGTCTGTCGTTTATCATCACTGGTGCCTGGTGGCTCATCTTTACTCTGCCGCTCATTCGCACCTATAAGCAAAAGTACGGTCGCGAGCGCGGTCCCGAGGACACCATCGGCCACATCGTGGGCGGTGTGTTCTCCGAGGTCGGACACACCATGCGCGAGATTGCCCACAATAAGACCGTGCTGGTCTACATGATCGCGTTCTTCTTCTATATCGACGGTGTGCACACGGTCATTTCCATGGCCACCAGTTACGGATCGGCCTTGGGCATCGATTCGACGCAGCTGGTGCTGGCGCTGCTCGTTACGCAGTTCGTGGCCTTTCCGTCCGCCATCATCTACGGCAAGCTCGCCGGACGCGTGGGCACGCTCAACATGATCCTGGTGGCGGTCGCCGCCTACATGGGGATTGTGCTGTTCGCCGCGTTCTTCCTAAAGACCGCCTTTGAATTCTGGGTGCTTGCCATTATGGTCGGCCTGTTCCAGGGCGGTGTGCAGGCGCTCAGCCGTAGCTACTTTGGCCGCATTATCCCCAAGGAAAAGTCCAACGAGTACTACGGCTTCTTTGACATCTTTGGTCGTTATGCAAGCGTTATGGGCACCTTCCTGGTGTCGGTCGTCACCTCGCTGACCGGCAACCCGTCGCTGGGCGTCCTTTCCATTGGTGTGCTGCTGGTCGTTGGCTTTATGCTGCTGGTCCGCTTGTCCCGCATGACTCGGGCGGCAGGGCATGCCGCATAGGAGCGAGCGGCTATTGTGCCTGTCCACGGTACTCTTTTGGGGTTATCCGCAATAAACATTGCGACTTGCGAGCAATGATTTGCCCAAGTGGGTATGATGGAATCAGCTAGGTCGCGGGGCGTCGCCTGTGTTTGGCGGCGTCCCGTTTTTGTGTTGCAGGGAGGGTAAGGCATGAACGCCACGGTCGTGATTCCAACGTATTGGGCGGGCGATGACGCTTGCGCAAACGCCCCTGGCACCTATGACCATTCGACGCGACTCAACGCCGACAATCCCGAACTCGACCGCTGCCTGGCCTCGCTTGAGCAGGTACGTGACATCCCGCGCATCATCCTTTTGGTGGTCTGTCCCGTTTCTGCCACAGCCGATGTGTCGCTGCGCGTGCACGAGATTGTCGACGCGCATCCCACGCTCAAGGTCACCGTTGTCACCAACACCCAGGCCTCGCGCATCGCAGACCGGGTTGCTCAGATCGCGCCCAAGGGTTCGGGCGAGTGCGTGAGCCTGCGAGGCTACGGTGCCATCCGCAACATGGGGCTAGCCTGTGCCGCTGTGCTGGGGCATGACGCGGTTATCTTTTTGGATGACGATGAGACTGTCATCGACGCCGACTTTATGAAGCGCGCGACCTATGCGTTGGGGCAGCAGACGCGTCAGGGCTTGCCGATCTTGGTCAAGAGCGGCTATTTCTACGATCGCGACGGCTCGCCGCTGGCTCCCACGGACAAGGCGGGCATCTGCCATCGTTGGTGGACCAAGCGCATCGAGTTCAACCGTTGGATGAAAAAGGCGCTCTCGGGCACCCGCATCTCGCGCTCCAACTACGTGTGCGGCGGCCTGATGGCCCTGCACGCCCGCGCCTTTACGCGTGTGGCCTTTGACCCGTTTATCACCCGCGGCGAGGACTTGGATTACCTCTTTAACATGCGTATGTTTGGCTACGACGTGTGGTTTGATAACGAGTGG
Organism: uncultured Collinsella sp.; assembly: GCA_958350755.1. Lineage (GTDB taxonomy): Bacteria > Actinomycetota > Coriobacteriia > Coriobacteriales > Coriobacteriaceae > Collinsella. The sequence continues at coordinate 38,265 of CATWID010000002.1, read as the reverse complement.
ACCGTGCGCCATCTGCCTCCGGAGTCCGAAAAGCGCTCACCGCGCTTTATGCAGGATGTATACCGTTGGTACTACGAACGGGCCAAGTTGACGTTCGCCGCGCATCAAAAGGAGCTCATCCCCGTTACGGCGGCATCGCTCATGCCCTACCCGGGCCCGTGGATTTCGCGCGAGCTCGACGACCGCGTGCGCAAGACCGCTATGGTCCGCAGCGTGTTTACCTGCGAGCATGAGGGCTACCTGCGCATTTGGCGCCATGGTATCGGCGAGGCAAAGGCCTATGCGCGCCAAAACGCTGCAAGCTACCTGCGTTTCCAGAGCTTTTGGCCCAAGATCATGGACGGGCTTTGGCGTGACGCACAACTGATCAGTATCCTGGAGGGGGCCGAATGATCGACCGCCGCGCCCAGCGCGATAGTTCAATATCAATCTTTCGCATCATTGCCGTTGCATGCGCCATTTGCGTGCTGGTGTACTTTATTTTTGCCTTGGTGACCGGTATCGAGCCGATCGCCACGGTGATTGCCTGCGCGCTGCTGTGCATCTTTCTGTGCATCTTTATCTTTTTGACGCTCAATCCCGATTCGGTGCGCTCCCAGTACACCGAGGAGACGCTCTCGGTGGCCTCGGCCATGCTCGAGGACATTAAGGGCGGTCTGACGCAGGAGTCGGCGCGTTTGGTGTGCCGGCGCATTTTGCCCGAGACGCGCGCCATGACGGTGGCCATCACCGACGAGGACAACGTGCTTGCCTGCGCGGGCGAGTTTGAGGAAAAACTGCTGCCCGATACTCCCATCCACACGCTTGCCACACGCTACGTTATCGAACATGGCATCGTGCAGTCGTTCAACCGTATGGTGGATGTCGTGGGCTCGGACGGCTCGCACAACCAAGTTCCCGCCGGCATTATCGCCCCCATCAAGGTGGGCGATCGTACCGTCGGCACGCTCAAGTTCTACTACAAGACCCCGCGCGCCGTCGACCGTACCCAGTATGCGCTTGCCTCGGGCTTTGCCGAGATCTTGTCCACGCAGCTCGCCATCCACGAGCTCGAGGTGCAAAAGGAACTCACGGCGCGCGCCGAGGTGCGTGCGCTGCAGGCGCAGATTAACCCGCACTTCCTGTTCAACACGCTGAACACCATTGCATCGTTTACGCGCACCGACCCGCTGCGGGCCCGCGAACTGCTTCGTGAGTTCTCATCGTTCTATCGTGCTACACTCGACAACTCGGGATCGCTTATTCCGGTCTCGCGCGAGGTCGCACAGACCAAGCGCTACCTTACCTTTGAGAAGGCCCGCTTTGGCGAGGACCGCGTGCTTGCGACGTTCGATGTGTCCGAGGACGTGGAAGATACGCTGGTGCCGGCGTTCGTGATCCAGCCGATTGTCGAGAACGCCGTACGTCATGGTATGGGCGATGACGACGCCCTGAGGATCGACGTGACCGTTCACCAAGACGGCGAGGATGCAATCTTGATTGCCGTGGCCGATAATGGCGTGGGCATGGATGAGGGTACCGCCGCCAGACTGTTTGACGAGCGCTCTGCCCGTCCCGACGCCAGCTCTCCCCAGGGTGGCGGCGCCGGTGTGGCCATGCACAATATTTCGGAGCGCATCCATCGCTTTTATGGGCCGCACTCCTATACGCGTGTCGAATCGGCGCCGGGCAAGGGCACCAAAGTGCTCCTTCATCTTGATTTGTCAGAGAGCATCTTTGACATTCAAGAGTAAAATAAAAGGCTACGGGCTCAACGTCATGCGACGGATGCCCGGCGTAGTTAGTTGACGAAAGGTTTTATCCCTATGCTGCGTGCGATGATTGTGGATGATGAGGCGCCGGCTCGCTCGGAGCTTCGCTTCCTGCTCGAGCAAACGGGCAAGATCGGCACGATCACGGAGGCGTCGAGCGTCCGCTCCGCCATCGAGATGCTTATGGAAAGTCGCGTGGATGTTGTGTTTCTCGATATCTCGATGCCCGGTGCCTCGGGCCTGCAACTTGCCGAGGCGCTGCATAAGCTCAAAAATCCGCCGGCGATCGTATTTGTGACTGCGTATAGCGACCATGCGGTCGAGGCATTCGACGTGGATGCCGTCGATTATCTGATGAAGCCGGTCGAGGAAGCTCGCTTGGATCGCGCGATCGAGAAAGTCATGCAACGCGCCAAGCCGGTTACGGACAGCAAGGTGACCATCGAGCGTATCCCGGTGGAAAAGGGCGGCCGCAAGGTGCTCATTCCCGTGGACGACATTCGCTTTATCATGGCCAAGGACGATTACTCCTGCATCTATACCGTCGATGATCGCTTTTTGTCGACGACCTCGCTGGCGCAGTTTGAGGCCAAGCTCTGCGACTTTGGCTTCTTCCGTGTTCACCGCCGCTATATCGTCAACTTGGCGTGCGTTACGGACGTCGAGACGGTGCCCTCGGGCGCCATCCAGCTGGGCATTACGGGCGTCGACGAACGCGTGCCGGTTTCGCGCCGCCGCGTCGTGCCGCTCAAGAAGGCCTTGAGTCTCTAGCACACTGGCCTCGCAGCCCTGTAGACCCATCGTCTGCGGAGCCGTGGGGCCTTTTTTGTATGTATCTGCCGAATCGTTTTTTGCGGAAGGGATCCCATGAACAGCGCAAGCGCCAAGCGTATCGACATCATCTCGGACACCCACGGCTATTTATCGCCTGCGCTCTTGGATGAGCTTGAGGGCGCAGACCTGATCATCCACGCCGGCGACCTCACGTCAGAGATGGACTACGAGCACCTGTGCACCATCGCCCCTGTGCGGGCCGTATTGGGCAACAACGATTACTACCGCGACTACGGCCCCGATGTAGACCGTCTTGCGCTCTTTACCTACGAAGGCCTCAAATTCGCCGTAGCCCACTACCGTGAAGACCTGCCTGTGGGATCCGTAGACGTAGCCATCAACGGTCACACCCACGTAACCAAAGAAGCCCAAGTGGGCCGTTGCTTAGTCCTCAACCCGGGTAGCGCCAGCTACCCCAGAGGCACCCGAGGCCCCACCATGGCCAGAATGCTCGTCAAAGACGGCAAGATCCTAAGCACCAAGTTTATTGACCTAGACTAACCGCAACAAAAACGGGGGATGCACAATGCATCCCCCGTTTTTTATGAGCCAAAGGCAGAGTCCCAACAAGAATCTAAGACAACCCCGCCACGGAGAACGGGGCCGCCGAGCCGCGAAGCGGCGAGCAACAAGAACTGGTTGAAGAAAGTGACGGCAGGGAGGGTCTCCGGGGCTGAGGGCGGGGGTTAAGTTTGTCGCGAGTTCCGCACGCAAAGGAAAGCACTTAATGTGCTTTCCGTCTTGCGCAGGACTGTAGAGCAGCAAACTTAACCCCCGCCCTCAGCCCCGGAGACCCTCCCGGAGGGACCGAAAAATTTTTTCAAAAAAGTTGTTGCGCGCCGGACAGACTTCTGTGTATACTAATCCCCGCAGCGCACGCGAGCGGAAACAAACGCGAACGCCTGCCTGGGGAGTTAGCTCAGTTTGGTTAGAGCGCCGGCCTGTCACGTCGGAGGTCGCGGGTTCGAGCCCCGTACTTCCCGCCAACGCAATTAAAGCCACGTCTTCGGACGTGGCTTTTTGCGTTTGATACACTTTGTTTCGATAGAACGATCGCCCTGATGCATCTTTGCCCAGAATCTCCGCGCCTTCGGGAACGCAAGTAAAATCCAATAAGTATATCTGTCTAAACAGCAGCTTTGTTGCGCAACACCTGTTCAACGAGACAGGGGGTTAGGTTATACTAAATTGCACTGTAGGCCGCATCTGATGCATTTCGCTCCAAGCGCGGCATTCAGTGGATATCCTATTTATCATTTGGATGTCCTAGCGGTCATTTAGCGTCTCGACACAAGCTCGGCCCCGGAGCTCGTTCGAGCTGTTCGTATTCCTTGAAAGGGGAAAAATGGACATATCGAGGAAGACTGATTACGCCCTTCGTATGCTGGCGATGCTTGCCGAGGATCCGGAGCGTTTGCTTTCTGTTCGCACCGCTGCCGAAGAGGTCAATGTTCCGTATTCGTTTGCCCGCTCGATTCAGCACGGTTTGGTCCAGGCCGGTATTGTGGAGAGCCTGCGTGGCGTCCACGGTGGCATGCGTCTCAAGGTCAGTCCGGACGACGTCACTATCCGCCAGGTCGTCGAGGCCGTTCAGGGCCCTATGGTTATGAATGATTGCACCGCACCTGATGGCGACTGTGCGCGCATGGGCACGTGCTGCTATCATCCCCTGTGGGCCGGAGCTCAAGCATTGATGCGCGACTACCTCGATTCCGTTTCGCTCGGCGACATCGTCGCTCACCGCCAGTTTCCGGCCGTCGATCCCAAGTTCGCCGACCGCGAAGCGTTTCCCGAGTACGCCACCTGTGCGTATACATGCCGGGAGGAATAGCGCCGCATAAGGAGCATAGATATGATTCAGGACCCCTTTCGTTCGATGATTCGTTCGGAAGGGGTCCTGCGTTATCGCGACCTTCCGTGGCGCCGCACGCGCGATCCGTACATCATTTGGCTTTCCGAGGTCATGTTGCAGCAAACACAGGTGCCACGCGTGGAGACGCGTATGCCGGCGTGGCTCGATCGCTTTCCGACCGTGCAGGCGCTTGCCCAAGCCGCGCCTTCCGATGTTTTGGACGCTTGGCAGGGCATGGGCTACAACCGACGCGCTCTGGCGCTCCACAAGGCCGCTCAGCGCGTTGTGGAGGACTGGGACGGTGAGTTTCCGCGTGAGACGCGTGACTTGGTCGCTCTGCCTGGTATTGGCCCGGCAACGGCGCAAGGTATCCGGTCGTTTGCGTTTGACCTTCCAGGCGTGTATCTGGAGACCAACGTGCGCACGGTCTTTCTGCATCACTTCTTTCCCGATGTACCGGCTGTTCCCGACCGCGAGCTGGTGCCGCTGATTCAGGCGGCCTGTCCGGCGGTCCCCGGTGCGGCGACCGACGAGATCGCTCCCTTTGCCGTGCCGCTCGATGATGCCGACACGCCGCGCGCGTGGTATTACGCGTTGCTGGATTACGGCGCATATCTAAAAAAGACGTTGCCCAATCCGTCCAGGCGCTCGGCGGGCTATAGCCGTCAATCAAAGTTTGAGGGCTCACGTCGCCAAAAGCGCGCGCATATCGTGCGCATGTTGCTGGCAGCGCGCGATGGCCAACCGGCGGGGATTACGCTTGCTGATGCCGTGGTGGGCGTTAACGATATGGAAGCGGCGGCTGGGCGCGGGCCGGTCGAGCGCGAGCTTGTCGCGGGCATTCTGGCCGACCTGGAGCGTGAGGGCTTTTGCCGAGCCGAGGGCGATCGCTGGCTGAGCATTTAGCCCGTGGAAATCTGAAGAACAGGATTGTAAGGTTTAGATTTCCGACATGAGGGCATCCTAAAGACGAGGCCGCTCGAAGCCTACGGGCGGCATGCGTTGAAGGGAAGTACACCTATGGATTTTGAGAATTCCCAAACCAAGAAGAACCTCGAGACCGCTTTTGCCGGTGAGTCCCAGGCACACACCAAGTATCGCTACTATGCCTCCAAGGCAAAGAAGGACGGCTACGTTCAGATCTCGAACATCTTTGCCGAGACGGCTGGCAACGAGTCCGAGCACGCCAAACTGTGGTTTAAGTATCTGCACGATGGCGCCGTCCCCGATACCCTGGACAATCTGCGCGATGCCGCCGCGGGTGAGAACTACGAGTGGACCACGATGTACGACGAGTTTGCCAAGACCGCCGAGGAAGAGGGCTTTGCCGAGATTGCCGCAAAGTTCCGTGGTGTCGCCGCCGTCGAGAAGGCCCACGAGGAGCGCTACAACAAACTCGTCGAGCGCATCGAGTCGGGCGAGGTGTTTGAGCGCGAGGGCGTGAAGGTGTGGAAGTGCCTGAACTGCGGGCACCTGCACGTTGGTGCCGAGGCGCCTGAGGTGTGCCCGGTGTGCAACCACCCGAAGGCGTACTTTGAGGAGCAGGTGGTGAACTACTAGCGCTTGGCGCTGGCTGCTGCGGAGCGCAGGGCGGGAGGCCGGATCGCCTTCCCTCCCCGCTCACGGCTCCGCAGGGTCGCGTTGAGGGAAGGCGATCCGGCCTCCCGCCCTGCGCTCCGGCTTCGGGTCGTCGCGTGCTCGTTACTGAAAAGCTGATTAGAAGTTTGTGTGCCGCCCCTTTTGGGGCGGCACGTTTTTGTGTGGGGTCCCTGTCCCCACAATTTTCGTCAAGCTTTTGGTTAGATTTTGGTCAGTTGGCGTAAGGGTGGAAGGCCAAAAGATTGTTGGCGAAAAAAGCTCAGAGAAAGTGCTGGTAGGGGAGTTGTTGAGGTTTTCGACAGCTTTTGTCAACAAGAAACTTTGCGGCTATTGCTACGGATTGCGTTGCCGTGGCATTGACGGTGCGGGATGCTGGGCGCAAGCGTCGAATGCTCAGATTTTGGAGGCCAGCATGGATCTGTTTCTTGAGACCCCGCAGCAACAAGCCGAGCGCATGTTGCGCCAGCAGCAACGGCTTATGGAGATGCAAATGCAAGGGGCGGCCATCCAACCTCCTGCACAAAACGTTGCGCCCGCGATTTCGCCTGCGGGTGAGGCGACCCCAGAGACCTATTCCGTACAGCAAGATTCATATGCCCAGGAGCTCGCGTTCGATAAACGCCGTGCGCGCCGCCGCCGTTTGGGCCAGCGCCTGCGCACATTGGCGATGATCGTGCTCATCCCGCTGGGGCTTGCGGCCATCTTTTTGGTGTCGTATGCCCTCTCGTGCATTCTCAACGGCGCATCGCCCAACGAGGTGCTCCAGCATCTAGCGGCCCTGGGTCAGCGCCTAGGTGACGTCATAACAACCATCCGCGCCGGCTGGGAGAGCTAGCGTTTGTCGCATTAGGACTTCTAGGGTGTAGGGATTATCGCCACGAGTGGAATCCTTGCATCCTGTGGGTCCTGTCGTGCGACTGAATAGTATTATTGAAGATGAATAATATTAGGATTTGCTATGTATAAGCAGGATTTAGAGCAGACTCTTTTGGATATTGACGAAGAGGCGGAGCTGGAAATAGGTCCAAGAGACGATAGGCCGAGCGTTGTATTGGTGGGAGGAAGCGCCTTCATGCTAAACGACGTGACGAATCGGGCAGTTACACATGACATTGATGTGTTTGAGGCAGACAGGTGCCTCCGCGAGATCATAGCTCGATACCCCGAGGTGAATGGTATGGCAGTGGCATATTGCAACCAGATGCCATTCAATTACGAAGATCGCCTGATCCCATTGGAGATTGGGGCGCATTTTATCAGGTACTTTACGCCATCTTTGGAGGATCTGGCGGTGATGAAGCTCTATGCCTATCGTCCGAACGACATCATCGACCTCCATAGTCGAACATTTATCGACCGACTTGATTGGGATCTGCTCGAGCGGCTTATATTCGACGATGGAGAGGCGCTGGCGTCGTCGCCTTCGGAGCGGAGTTATCAAGAGATGGTCTGCGCATACAGGCAATACAAAAAGGAGGTGCTCGGTTGAATCTGACTTTTGAGGGATTTTTGAAAGGCTATTGCCGAGAGCTGTCCGGACAGCAGTCGCTGAGTTTTAGGAAGCTTGTAAAGCAGGCAACAACGGTTGAGCCGCGTGTGGCGGAGCCTCTGTTTTTGCTCGCTTTGGCGCAGGGTAAGGCCGAATACGTTCTGGGTTTATCCGAGGGCTCGTGGATGGAAGAGGGCTATCGAGGTGTTTTGTCTCTGTATGGCCAAGCGAGTAGCCTGGCATCTCTATGCTCCGAGGATATGCTCCCCAATCGTTACGCCAACGTTTGGCGTGCGTATAGAGGGGTGAAAGAAAAGCCAGCGGCCGACAGAAGGGTGAACGCCCTGATGAGAAAGAGAACACTTAAAGCATTGGAGGAATCGGGTGTAACGCGCTACGGTCTATGCCGCGATTTGAATCTGAATAAGGGAAACGTGTACGCATACTTAGCCGGTGATGACTCGAAGGTGAGCAGGAAGACAGCGCGTCGCATTATGGAATATGCGGAGGAGAGAAGCACCCAAGAAGGGGCCGGGCGCCCGGTGCGTGTGGCGGGGTAAGATTGGTCTCGGTTTTGATTGATATCGATTGGGTTTGTTGGGCGGAAGTCTATGTCTGCTATTGATATTGCGCTTGTTGTGATTGCCTTGGTGGCGGTGGGAGTTGCTGTGGTTTGCGCCCTGCAGCTTAAAGGCCTTCGTGCCGAGCTGCGGGAGCGTGGCGGCAACGACGCGGAGACGCTCGCGGCGCTCGAGCAGGCCAACAGCACGCTCGATGCCCTCAACGTCGCGCTGGCCGAAACCCGCCGTACGGCAAACGCCATTGCGCAGCAGCAGATGACCGATGCCGCTGTAGAGCAGCAGCGTTACCTGACCATCGCGCGCGAGTTCTCGCAGGCTGGCGACCGCATGGACGACTTGCGCCGCGAGACGGTCCAGCAGCTCGGTGTCAACCGCGAAGGCATCGAGCACCGCTTGGACAAGGTGCGCGAGACGGTCGATGCCCAACTGGGCGCCATCCGCAAGGACAACAGCGTGCAGCTCGATCAGATGCGCGCAACGGTGGACGAGAAGCTCTCCCGCACGCTCAACGACCGCCTGTCTGCATCGTTTAAGCAGGTAAGCGACCAGCTCGAGGCCGTGTACAAGGGCCTGGGCGACATGCAATCTATCGCCACTGGCGTGGGCGACCTTAAGCGCGTGCTGGGTAACGTCAAGGCGCGCGGCATTTTGGGCGAGGTGCAGCTGGGCGCGATCCTGGCGGACATCCTTACGCCCGACCAGTATCTGGAAAACGTCGCCACCAAGCCCGGCGCCTCGGAGCGCGTTGAGTTTGCCGTCAAGCTGCCGGTAGACGAGGGAGACCCCGTGCTGCTGCCAATCGACTCCAAATTCCCGGGCGATGCGTATGAGCATCTGCTCGACGCCCAGGAGTCGGGCGACGCGGAGGCCGTCGCCGCCGCGCGCAAGACGCTCGACACCATGGTGAAGCGCGAGGCAAAGGACATCTGCGAAAAGTACCTGAGCGTGCCCGCGACCACCCACTTTGGCATCCTGTTCGTTCCGTTTGAGGGCCTGTACGCCGAGGTCGTCACGCGCCCTGGGCTTATCGAGACCCTGGGCCGCGACTATCACGTCAACGTTGCCGGCCCCAGCACCATGGCGGCCATCCTCAACAGCCTGCAGATGAGCTACCAGACGTTTAAGCTGCAAAAGCGCACCGACGACGTGCTACGCGTGCTTTCCGCCGTCAAGGCCGAGCTACCGCGCTATCAGGCGGCGCTGCGTCGCGCCCAGCAGCAGATCGAGACCGCGGGAAAGACGGTCGAGGGCATCATCACCACGCGTACCAACGTCATGGAGCGCAAGCTCAAGGATATCGACGCGCTGGAAGACGCGCGGGAGGCCGACGAGATTTTGGGCTTGGAGTCCGCAGGGTTACTTGCGGGCCAGGAAGACGAGGACTAGCCGCAACGGACGGCGGCGCGCCGGCGTAAACGCGGGGCGCGGGCGCTTTTCGCATTGCACTTGCCTAAAGCGCACTTTAATGTGCAACAATGGCCTTTCGCCCTATCAGACGCGAAAGGAAGCCCATGTCTCAGAGAAGCACCAGTCCGCTCAAGCGTTCCACCGTGCGCCGCACGCTGCAGCGTTTTTGGGACGTCACGCGCACGCAGCCGTTGATCGTCTTTCTCTCGGTGTTCTCGTCGGCGGGCTACATCTTTTTGCTCACGTTTGCCAACACCTACGTGATGGCCCTCATCGTCGACCGCGTCCAGGCCGGCCCCGTGGCGGGCGACCAGGTGTTTGAGGTCTTTGGCCCTTACATTTTGGCGCTCGTGCTTGTTAACCTGGTGGGCCAGATTCTCTCCAAGCTGCAGGACTACACCGTCTACAAGCTCGAGATCGCGGGCAACTATCACCTGGCGCGCCTGTGCTTTGATACGCTCTCCAACCAATCTATGACATTTCACACCAGTCGCTTTGGCGGATCGCTCGTCAGCCAGACGAGCCGTTTTATGAGCGGCTATACGGGGCTGGTGGACGTGACGGCGTACTCGCTCATTCCCACCATCACCTCGGTCATCTGCACGGTGGCGGCGCTCGCCCCGGTGGTGCCCGCGTTTACCGTGATCCTGGTGGGCATCATGGTCGTCTACATCGCGTTTGTCTGGCTTATGTACAAGCGCATCATGCCGCTTTCGGCTGCGACGTCCGCCGCTCAGAACAAGCTCTCGGGCGTGCTGTCCGACGCGGTCACGAACATCCTGGCCGTCAAGACCTGCGGGCGCGAGGACTTTGAGCGCGACCTGTTCGACACCGCCGACCGCGCCGCATGCGATGCCGAGACGGTCTCGATGCACGCCATGATGCAGCGCAACTTTACGACTTCGGGCCTCATCGTCATCACCATGGCGGTGGTGAGCGTGTTTGTGGCGGGCGGTAACGCGTGGTTTGGCATCTCGGCCGGCGCGCTCGTCATGATCTTTACCTATACGTACAACCTCACTATGCGTCTGAACTACGTGAGCTCCATGATGCAGCGCATCAACCGCGCGCTCGGTGATGCGGCCGAGATGACGCGTGTGCTGGACGAGCCGCGTCTGGTGGCAGACGACGAGAACGCCCCCGAGCTCAAGGTGGGCGAGGGCGCGATTGATTTTGAGCACCTGAGCTTTGCATACCGTGACGCCGCGGCGGGCGAGAGCGTGTTCGACGACCTGACGCTCCATGTGGCGGCGGGCCAGCGCGTGGGCCTGGTGGGCAAATCGGGCTCGGGCAAGACGACGCTCACCAAGCTGTTGCTGCGCCTGGACGACGTGCAGGGCGGCCGCGTGCTCGTGGACGGTCAGGACGTTTCGCGCTGCACGCAGCAGAGCCTGCGCCGCCAGGTTGCCTACGTGCCGCAGGAGGCGCTGCTGTTCCACCGCTCCATTCGCGAGAATATCGCCTACGGCCGCGCGGGCGCCACTGACGAGCAGATCCGCGAGGCCGCACGCCTGGCCAATGCCCTGGAGTTCATCGACCGCCTGCCCCGTGGCTTCGACACCATGGTGGGCGAGCGCGGCGTCAAGCTTTCGGGCGGCCAGCGCCAGCGTGTGGCCATCGCCCGTGCCATCCTCACCGACGCACCGATTCTGGTGCTCGACGAGGCGACGTCTGCCCTCGATAGCGAGTCCGAGGCGCTGGTGCAGGAGGCGCTCGAGAACCTGATGCACGGCCGCACCTCCATTGTGGTGGCGCATCGCCTGTCCACCGTGGCCTCGCTCGACCGCATCGTGGTGCTGGCGGATGGCGAGATCGTCGAGGATGGTACGCATGCGCGGCTCGTCGAGGCGGGCGGCGAATACGCGAGCCTGTGGAGCCGTCAGACCGGCGCATTTTTGGAGGCGTAACGACTCCATACGTGGGACAATCGTGCCCGTAGTTTTGTTGTGCCGCTGAGCCGAGGAGTCGTTATGCCACGCGAGACCAATGCCGCCAAACGCGAACGCGCCGTTGAGGTGTGCGAGCGCCTCAACCGCCGCTATGGACCGGTCGAGTGTTTCTTGGACCACGAGAATCCCTTTAGGCTGCTCATCGCGGTACTGCTCTCGGCTCAGACGACCGACGCGCAGGTCAACAAGGTGACGCCCCAGCTGTTTGCCCAGTGGCCCACGCCCGAGGCCATGGCGGGGGCAAGTGTGACCGACGTGGCGGACACCATTAAGTCACTCGGCTTTTATAAGAGTAAGGCCAAGCATGCTGTGGAGGCCGCGCAGATGATTGTTGCCGACTACGGCGGCGAGGTGCCGGCCGACATGAAGGAGCTTGTAAAGCTGCCGGGCGTGGGGCGCAAGACGGCGAACATCGTACTCAACGTTGGGTTTGGCATCGTGGAAGGCATCGCGGTGGATACGCACGTCAACCGCATCGCGCACCGCCTGATGCTGAGCCCCAAGACGCATGCCAAGGAGCCGCTCAAGACCGAGCAAGATCTGCTCAAGATTTTGCCGCACGAGTATTGGGAGTCGGTCAATCACCAGTGGATCACCTTCGGTCGCGAGATTTGCGATGCCCGTAAGCCCAAGTGCGACGAGTGTCCGCTGGCGGATTTGTGTCCCAGCGTACGGGTGGGCTAGGTTACAAGGGTGGGGCGTCACCACTTTTGCGTATCTCCGGGCGGCACAAATCGAGGCGCGGCCGGTGCCCGCGGCGCTCGCTACGACTCCCGAAGCAAGAACTCTTCTGCCGGCACAACCGATGCGCCCTCGGTATCGTAGCGCTCGGAGCCGTGATATACGACGGCTCGGTCCTTTGCGGGAATGCCAAGTTCGGAACCAACAGAGCGTAGGTATCGAGCAAATGTGTCGCGATAGGTAGCGCCCGATTTGATTTCGAATGCCTGTGGGCGAGCCGGCTCTGTTAGATCGATAAGGTCGATCTCTCGTTTGCTGTCGTCGCGATAAAAGACAAGCGTGGGCTCGATGCCTCTGTTGAGATATGCCTTCTGGCGTTCTGAGACAACGAGGTTTTCGAATATTTCCCCGCTTAGGGGGTGGTTCATGAGGCTGCGCTCGTCGTGAATTCCAAGCAGATGGCAAAGTAGCCCCGTGTCGTAGAAGTACAGTTTTGGCGCTTTGGTAAGCCGCTTGCGCATGTTTCCAGCATATGGCTGAAGTAGGAACACCAAATAGCTTGACTGCAGGATCGAAAGCCACGAGCCGATCGTCGCCGTGGCGACTCCCACATCAGCGGCGAGTCTTGATAGGTTGAGCAGTCCTCCCACGCAAGCCGCGCACAGCCCGATCATTTTTCTAAAGGAGCTCAGGTTGCGCACGTCGAGAAGGCCGCCCGCGTCGCGTTCCACATAGGTCATAAGGTAATTTTGGTAGAACATGTCGATGGGGATGCCCGCATCATATATGCGCGGGTATCCCCCGCGAATCAGGTAGGTGTCAAGCGAGATTTGCGTATCGCTGAGCTCCTGGTAGGAGAGAGGTAAGAGCTTGAGCATGCCGACGCGCCCGGCAAGCGATTGCTGGATGTTGTGCATGAGCAAAAAGTTTTGCGAGCCGGACAATACATACTGGCCGGTCTTTCCGCGTTCGTCGGAGGCGACCTGAATCATGCTGAACAGCTCCGGTGCATATTGGGCCTCGTCGATGATCAGATGATCGGGGCGCCTGCTGATAAAGCCGACGGGGTCATCGAGTGCGGCGCGACGGACTTCCGGGTTCTCGAGGTTGAGATATTCATATTCAGGAAAAACGGCCTTGATGAGAGTTGACTTGCCGCTTTGGCGTGGCCCCGTAAGCGAGACGACGGGAAACCATTCTGACATGTCGCGTAGCTTCTGGGCCATGGTTCGCTCAATCATTTTTAACGCCCTTCGTGTCTAGCATCGCATGCTCGTAGGCATGCTTTTGGTTCGAAAGTCTCGTACCGAGTTTGTCGGTATCTGCCGGGTTGCGTGGCAGGTCTTTGGGATTTGCCACATCGGCAAGGCAAAAAAACCATAATTACTAACTAGAAGTTACCACAACTGTAAAGTAGGAATTGCCATAATTGCAAAGTAATACAGGTAGAAGCTGGTAATTGGTGCTGTCCGATCAGGCTGTTTTGTGCCGAGGGCGTTCAGGCATGCGCGTTTTGGGGTAGCTGTTTGGCGTGCGCTGGCGTGTCCATCTCATGCGCTACCATGACAGGCAATGAAATCCGCCGCATACCCGCCGAGCTTGCCCCGGCGGGCTTTTAGCGTTGCAATGCCGGAGGAACAGCATGCTCATTCACCGTATAGCCGCGCAGCTCTACACTGCCGAGGCGCTGCAGACCGTCGAGGCCGGACTCGATGCTGGCGAGGACGTGACGCTGGCTGTGTCGCAGTCGGGCCGCACGCTTATGGCGGCCGCCCAGTTTGCGCGTCGTCCGCGCCCGACGGTCTATATCGTGAGTGGCGAGGATGCGGCTGATCGCGCCGCGCGTAGCCTTGCCGCCTACGTGGGCCTGGCACACGTGTGCCGCTTTCCCGAGCGCAAGGACTATCCGTGGCGCGAACAGGCGCCCGACGACGCCGTGGTGGCGCAGCGCTGCGAGGCTCTGGGGCGCATCGTGCGCGGGGACAACTGCATCATGGTTGCCTCGGCCCGTGCGTTGCTGCGCTGTGTGCCGCCGGTCGAGAGCCGCTACTGGGAGTCCACCACCTTTGCGGTGGGCGAGGAAATTCCCTTTGACGAGGTTCCGCAGCGCCTGGTGGGCATGGGCTACACCAATGCCGGGGCCGCCGACGCGCCCGGCCTGTTCCGCGTGCACGGCGATACCGTCGAGGTGTTCCCCGCGCAGGAGAAGGCACCCGTACGCATTGAGTTTTTTGGCGACGAGATCGATCGCATCCGTCGTATGGTGAGCTCCACGGGGCAGACCATCGGCAATGAGGACAGCATCGAGATCTTCCCGTGCCGCGAGTTGGCGCTCACCGACGAGGCCGTCCACAACATGCATGTGGCGCTCTACCGCGCCAGCCAGGACGACAGCAAGTTGGCGGCGCTGCTCGAGATGGTGGATGCGCGCATCGTCACGCCTGAGCTCGACCGCTTTTTGCCGGTGATGTACGGCCAGACCGTGAGCCCGCTGTCGCATGTGAGCGGCAAGGCGCTCGTGGTGCTGTCCGAGCCGCGCTCGCTGTTCGACGATTGCCTGCGCGCCTACGAGGATATCGAGGCGCGTGCCGGCGAGGCGGGGGTCGACCGTCTGGATGGCCTGTACGTGCGTGCCCAGCAACTCGACTTTGGCTCCCAGCAACGCCTGAACTATGTGAGCCTCATCCGTGCCGGCGGTGCGGTGACGGCCGAGCTCAAGATTGAGCAGCCTGCCATCGCAGGCTCGGACAACCGTTTTATGACGCGCATCCAGGAGGTCGTGGGCAAGCGCTATGCCTGCGTGTTTGCCATCCCCGACCGCGGTGCGCGCGAGTCGATGGAGCTCACCTTTGGCGACGAGGGCGTTACCTTTGAGGAGTCGCTGACGGCCGCCCCCGAAAATGCCGGCGCTATCGGCGACCGCGTGCGCGTGGCAGCAGCGGATTCCGCCGACCGTGCCGCACGCCAGGAGGCCCATGCTTCCATTCGCGAGCGTAAGGCCGATGCGCTCAATGCCCGCTCGCTCGAGGCGGGCGCCGCGCAGGCTGCCGCCGGCGCCGCCGTGCCCACCATCTCGCGCGGGCGCGTGACCTTTGTGGACGCTGCCCTGCCGCAGGGCGTGGTGGTGCCCGACGCCAATTTGGCCGTGTTCTCGATCGCCGACCTCAACGCCCGCATGGATGCCAACCGCGCGCGCAGCCGCCGCAAGGTTGACATTACGCAGATTACCTTCCCGTTTAAGCCGGGCGACTATGTGGTGCACGCTACCCACGGCATCGCGCTCTTTAGCGAGATCGCGCGCCAGGAAGTGGGCGGCAAGGAACGCGACTACTTTTTGCTGGAATACGCCGATGGCGACAAGCTCTACGTGCCGCTGGAGCAGGTTGACCGCATTACGCGCTACGTTGGTCCCGACGGCGATAAGCCGCGCCTGACCAGGCTCAACACCGCCGACTGGACGCGTGCCACCAACAAGGCGCGCAAGAATGCCAAAAAGCTGGCGTTTGACCTGGTCGACCTGTATACGCGCCGCTCGTCGATTACCGGCATCGCCTGTCCGCCCGACACGCCCGAGCAGATTGAGATGGAGGAGAGCTTCCCCTACGACGAGACGCGCGACCAGCTGGAGGCTATCGCCGACATTAAGGCGGACATGGAGGCGCCCAAGCCCATGGACCGCCTGCTGTGCGGCGACGTGGGTTTCGGCAAGACCGAGGTCGCCCTGCGCGCGGCGTTTAAGTGCGTGGACTCCGGCCGCCAAGTCATGGTGCTCTGCCCCACGACCATTCTGGCCCAGCAGCACTACGAGACATTCTTTGAGCGCTTTTCCCCGTTTGGCCTCGAGGTCGAGGTGCTCAGCCGCTTCCGCACCCCGGCGCAGCAAAAGCGCGCGCTCAAGGCGTTTGCCGAGGGCACGATCGATGTGCTGATCGGCACACACCGTCTGCTTTCGGCCGACGTGAACCCCAAGAACCTGGGCCTGGTGATCATCGACGAGGAACAGCGCTTTGGTGTGCAGCACAAGGAGCAGCTCAAGAACCTGCGCGAGCAGATCGACGTGCTCACGCTTTCGGCCACGCCCATCCCGCGAACCATGCAGATGGCCACGAGCGGCGTGCGCGATATGAGCCTGATCACCACGCCGCCGACCGGGCGCCGTCCCGTGATCGTGCACGTGGGGGAGTACGACCCCGACGTGGTGAGCGCGGCGATCCGTCTGGAAGTGGGCCGCGGTGGCCAGGTGTATTACGTGTCCAACCGCGTCAAGACCATCGACGATGCCGTGGCGCGCGTGCACGAGGCCGCGCCCGAGGCGCGCGTGGGTGTGGCACACGGCAAGATGAGCCCGCGCGAGGTCGAGGACGTGATGATCGAGTTCGCGACCAAGAAGATTGACGTGCTCATCGCCACGACCATCGTGGAGAGCGGTATCGACAACGCAACGGCCAACACGCTCATCATCGAGGACTCGCAGCGCCTGGGCCTGGCACAGCTCTACCAGCTCAAGGGCCGCGTGGGCCGCTCAGCCACGCAGGCATACGCGTACTTTATGTTCCCCGGCGAGCTGCCGCTTACCGAGGAGGCCACGGCACGCCTGACCGCGCTTTCCGAGTTCCAGGATCTGGGCAGCGGCATGCGCATCGCCATGCGCGACCTGGAGATTCGCGGCGCCGGTTCGCTCATGGGTGCCGAGCAGCACGGTAACCTGTCGAGCGTGGGCTTCGACCTGTTTACGCAGATGCTGGGACAGGCCGTGGCCGAGGCGCGCGGCGATGACGATGCCGGCGTGGAGGCGGCGAGCGTGGGCATCAACCTGCCGGCCGACTACTTCTTGTCCGAGGAGTACATGCCGGCGGTGGACCAGCGCGTGCTCGTGTACCGCAAGCTCGCGGCGGCTGAGGACCTGGAGAGTGTCGACGAGGTGCAGGAGGAGACCGAGGCTGCGCATGGTGAGCTGCCATTGGCGGGACTCAACCTGTTCAACCGCGCGCGCATCCGCATTCGCGGCGAGCGCCTGGGGCTCGAGAGCGTCACGCTCAGCGGTGGGCGCATTACCTTCCTGGGGGTTGACGTTCCCAAGAAGGTAGCCTTTGAGTTCAAGAATCGCTATGGCGCGGTGAACTTCCCCAAGAGCCGCAAGCTGTCGGTGCCCTACAAGGCGGGCGCCGGCGCGGGCAGCGGCCTGGGTCGCGGCCTCGACGCCAACGACGGCGCCGGCCCCGTAGCTGCGGCGCTCATGCTGCTGCAGCAGCTGGGCGCGAGCGACGATGACTAACGGGTCGACGCTACAAACGCCCCATTTGGGCAATCTGGTTCCATCGAAAGGAAAGCATGTTCGGGTACATCTATAAGAAAGACGCCGCTGCTATCGCGGTTATCCTTGCCCTCTGCCTGGGCGTGGGCAGTTTCTTCGATTATCAGATTTCGAGCGCGCTGTTCAACATCGGCAGCATGTACGGTCGCTTTGTCGAGGCGGCCGGCGAGCTACCGTTTGAGCTGACGGCGAGCATCGCGGGCGTTATGCTCGTGCGCTCGGCACGCCCCGATTCCAAGGCGAGCAAGTGGCTCGCCGCGCTCGGCATCCTCGTCAACATTGGCCTGGTCGGCTACGAGGTCGTTTCGTCCCTGAGGGTTGGCGGCAAACTCATCGCAGCTCAGTTGGTGCTGACGTTTGTGCTGGTCATCGCTGCCAACCTTATCGCCTACCGCCTCACACGCGACACCGATCCCGACGAGCTCACGCGCTGGGCGTTGATGGTGCTTGCCGTGTGGGTCGCTCAGGCCATTATCCTCAACGTGATCGTCAAGCCGCTGTGGTCGCGCCCGCGCATGCGCGTGATCGAGGTCACGCCGGGGCTCAATTTTCAGCCGTGGTGGGTAATCGGCAATCCCGATAAGTGGAGCTATATTGCCGCCGGCGTGATCAAGGACGGCTTTAAGTCGTTCGCGAGCGGGCACACCGCGCACGCGGCGATCGGCCTTATGCTCGCCGGGCTTCCCGCGGCGGCCTTTAAGGAAAGGCCGTCGCGCCGCCGCGTGGTCTTTTGGGCTGCCGCTGTGGTTGCGGCGCTCGTCGCTTTTGGCCGCATCGTGATCGGAGCGCACTTTTTGAGTGACGTGAGCTGCGGCTTTGCCCTGGTGCTGGCACTTGAGTGTCTTGCCGCGCGCATTGCCTATCCCAACGGCGTACAATAGCCCCGTTTGAATCATCTGGCCGATACCCGGTAAGAGAGGATTGCCATGCTCGCGTTTAACAACGACTATTCCCACGGCGCCCATCCGGCGGTGCTGCAGGCGCTCGTCGACACCAATATGGAGCCGCAGCCCGGCTACGGCACCGATGCGCACACCGAGCGTGCCAAGCACCTTATTCGCGAGGCCTGTCAGGCCCCCGATGCCGACGTGTTTTTTCTGGTGGGCGGCACGCAGGCCAACGCGACGGTGATCGACATGCTGCTTGCGCCCTACGAGGGCGTCGTTGCTGCCGAGACTGGCCACGTCGCCTGCCACGAGGCGGGCGCCATCGAGTTTGGCGGCCACAAGGTGCTCACCATCCCCGGCTACGAGGGCAAGATGCACGCCGAGGACCTCGAGAACTATATCCAGGTGTTCTACGAAAACGAGAGCTACGAGCACACGGTGTTCCCGGGCGCCGTGTACGTGAGCCTATCGACCGAGTACGGCACGCTGTACTCCAAGGCCGAGCTCGCGGCAATTCATGCGGTGTGCCAGAAGCGCGAGATTCCGCTGTTTGTGGATGGCGCCCGACTGGCCTATGCGCTGGCAGCCGACGAGTGCGACATCACCCTGCCCGAGCTGGCACAGCTGTGCGACGTGTTCTACATCGGCGGCACCAAGTGCGGCGCTCTGTGCGGCGAGGCCGTGGTGTTTTGCGGCATGCACGCTCCGGCGCATCCCATTCCGCGCATTAAGCAGCACGGTGCGTTGCTGGCCAAGGGCCGCCTGACGGGCGTGCAGTTTGAGGCGCTCTTTACCGATGGCCTGTATTTTGAGATTGGTCGCCAGGCGATCGAAACCGCGCAGGCGCTTCGTCGCGTGCTGCACGAGCGCGGCTACCAGTTCTTCTTGGAGACGCCCACAAACCAGCAGTTTGTGATTCTGCCCAACGAGGACATGGCGCGTATTCGCGAGCATGCCGCGATCGAGTATTGGGAAAAGTACGACGAGACCCACACCGTGGTGCGCTTTTGCACCAGCTGGGCCACGACGCAGGAGGACATCGACGCGCTGGCGGCTGTCCTGTAGCTTGATGTAATGACGAGGGGCCGCCCTACGCCTGGGTTTGGCGCAGGGCGGCCTTTGCTTTTGTGGGGGAGGGGCTGTATGCCCGAGATGTCCGAGCCGACAATTCGCCTGGCGACGCCCGATGATGCGCCGGCGCTGCTTGCCATCTATGAGCCGTATGTACGCGAGACGGCGATAACCTGCGAATACGAGGTGCCGAGCGTTGAGGAGTTCGCCGGGCGCATCGAGCGTACGCTCAAGCGCTACCCGTATTTGGTGATGGAGTTGGACGGGCGTCCAGTGGGTTATGCCTATGTGAGCGCGCTTAACAGCCGCGAGGCCTATGACTGGTCGGTCGAGACGTCGATCTATCTGGCGCGCGACGTGCGCCACGGCGGGCTGGGCCGCAGGCTACACGACGCGCTCAAGCAATGCTTGGCCGCGATGGGCATCACCAGCATGTGCGCGCTCATCGCCGTGCCGCACGATAAGGACGACGAGTATCTGACGCACAACAGCCAGGATTTCCATGCCCACATGGGATACCGCCTGGTGGGCGCCTTCGACCGCTGCGCGCAAAAGTTCGGCCGCTGGTACGACATGTGTTGGATGGAGCTGGTCCTGGCCGAGCGCACGCCCAACCAACCCAAACCAACCTGGTTCCCCGATCTCCCCAAACCTACCATTTAGGGACAGGTTTATTTTGGCAGGTTAGCCGATGGGCTCGGTGTATTTGGCGCGGTCGGTACGTTGGATGCGCTTGGAGACATGGAGCGGGCGACCGTCGGTGTCGTAGACGTAGTCGGTGATCAGGATCAGCGCCTGCCCGCGCTCAACGTTGAGCAAAAACGCCTCGTTTTGCGAGGCATAGCACACCTCAAAGGTCTTATGCCCCTGCGCCGGCGCACGATGGAACTCCTGGCGCAGCGTGGCGTAGAGCGAACCGTTGATATCGCGATCGATGAGCGACCCAAAGCTTGGCGGCAAATAGGTGGTCTCCAGGCACAGTGGCGCATCGTCCAGGTAACGCAGGCGGACAAGTTTGACAAGCTTGCTGCCCACGCTAGCGTCAAAGAACTTGGCCACGCTGCCCATTGCTTTGGCAAAGCCCGAGTCCACCGTGCGCGTGGTGGGCTTCATACCCTGGCCTTCGACCTGCTTGGTATAGCTCGAAAACACCAGGTTGTTCTCGTGGAGCGCCGGCGTGTCAGCCACAAAGGCGCCGCGTCCGCGCTCGGTGCGAACCAGACCCTCGTCAGCAAGCACCTTAAGCGCGTGACGCACAGTGCTGCGCGACAGGCCCGATTCGTCCATGAGCTCCATCTCGGACGGCAGCTTGTCTCCGCGTGCGTAGGTGCCGGCGGCGATGCGGTCACGCAGCGTACCCGCCAGACGCTCGTATTGGGCCAAGTTCTTTTTTGACGAAGTGCTCATGCGAACAACCTGTATCTAACTTGTATGCTTGGCTAATCAAGCATGTATCCAATACAACAATAAAATCGCTGGTAACGAGTTATCGAAAACCGCATCAGCAAAATTTCTAAGACAAATATAGCATACAACTAGTCGACATCGTTAAAACATGTATGTAACTTGTATGCCATCGACAGCATCAAACGAGAAGAAAGGCTGATGCACGATGACTACTCAGGAACAGGTTAAGGACGTCGTCTCCCAGGTTTTGGCTGACAAGGCAGACAAGGGCGGCATCAAGCGCGTCGTGTGGATCGGCGCCGGCGGATCCAACGGCGGCAACTATCCTGCCCAGTACTTTATGGAGCACGAGGCCACGCAGGTCGTGAGCTCCAGCTACACCAGCAACGAGTTCGTGCACGCCACGCCTGCCTACGTCAACGAGAACACCCTGGCCGTCGTCGTGTCCATGCGCGGCACCAAGGAGACCATCGTCGCCGCCCAGGTCGCCAAGGACCACGGCGCCAGCACCATCGCCATCTATGTTGACGAGTCCGGCCTCACCGAGGTCTGCGACTACAAGATCCAGTACGACAGCCTGGCCGTCGACGAGTCCTGCATGGGCCGCACCAACTCTGCCGTCGTGACCATGATCGCCATGGAGCTTACGCAGCAGACCGAGGGCTATGCCGAGTACGAGACCGCTATGGCCGCCTTCGACTTGGTCGACCCCATCTATCGCAAGGCCGTCGAGTACACCCGTCCGCTCGCAGCCAAGTGGGCCGAGCAGAACGCCGACAAGCCCTGCATCAACGTGATGGCTCAGGGTCCGCTCTTTGGTGCCGCCTACGTCTTTAGCATCTGCAACGTGCAGGAGATGCTGCAGATCGACTCCTGCACCATCAACACCTGCGACTTCTTCCACGGTCCCTTCGAGATCCTGGACAAGCGTACCTCGCTGTTCCAGCTCATCAGCGTCGGCCGCAGCCGCTGCAACGACGAGCGCGGCATTCGCTTTGTCAACCAGTACGGTGGTGAGCGCGTCTACCAGCTCGACGCCAAGGAGCTCGGCCTCAACGACATCAAGGACAGCGTGAGCGAGTACTTCAACCACCTGATCTTTGCCCCGATCCTCAACAACGTCTACATGCGTGCGCTCTCCGCCGTCACCCACAAGGACTACATGACGCGCCGCTACATGTGGAAGCTGGATTACTAAGGGATAGAGCGGCCTAACAGCCCAATACCCCTCATGAGTTGCGGTGGAATAGTTCCTGTTTGGGGGCGTGAAGCCTCTGTTTGAGAACTATTTCACTGCAACTGCTAGAGCGGCACTTGGGGACGTTCCCTTTCTGCCGGCAGTTGGGGACACTCCTTGTGTCGAGAGATTTCCCGTTCGCCGATTTGTGCCTTGAAAAATGTATATAACGACTATAACGTAGTATGAAACATATTGGAAATATACTGAGGAGGCTGCGTTGAAGAGGAGCAATCTGGGCTATGTGCTGGTGCTGATCGCCGCGCTTATGTGGGGCAGCATCGGAATCTTTGTAAACGGCATCTCAGCCATGGGCGTTTCGTCCCAGAGCATGGCTGCCTTTCGCTTGTTGGTCGGAGCGCTTATCTTGGCGCCGGTCCTGATGTTTATGGGCTGCCGTCCGGGTGAGGGGTCTACCGTGGTTCAGGGTCCGCTGACCCTGTTCAAGGCAAGCCCTAAAGAGCTTGTTTCCTGCGCGCTTGTCGGTATCGTCGGTTTGGCTGCCGCCAACACCTGCTATTACGAGTGCATGCGCGAGGTGGGCATGTCCACGGCATCGGTGCTGCTCTACACGTCGCCGGTGTTTGGCGTCGCGCTCGGCCGCGTCCTTTATCGCGAGGACGTGACCCTCAACAAGCTCGTCGCCATTGTCTTTAACATCATTGGCTGTGTGCTTGCGGTGACCAATGGCGACCTTTCCGGTTTTCATTTTTCGGTTTGGGGCGTCACGTCGGGCGTGATTGCAGGCCTTTGTGGTGCGTCGCTCGCGGTGTTTAGCCGGATAGCAACCAAGACGGTCCACCCGCTGGCTGTCACGTTTTGGGGCTTTGTTTTTGGCGGTGCGGTTATGGCAGCTATCGCGGCTCCGTGGCCGGATGTCGCCGCGGCAATGTCGCCACAGCTGCTGCTGCTGTTCCTTGGCTTTGGACTCATCCCCACAGCCGTGGCTTACATCTTATATATGCAGGGTCTGTCCATGGGGCTCGAGACGTCGAAAGTTCCCGTCGTAATGTCATTCGAGACAGTCGTCACCGTACTGCTGGGCATTGGTGTCTACGCCGAGCCCGCCGGCGCGATCAAAGTTCTGGGCATCGTTTTGGTGCTCGCGTCCATCGTGATTATGAACACCGACTTTTCCAAGCTGCGCAACAGTGTGTTTGTCGGTCATGTCGTTGAGAGCATGACCTTTAAGCCCAACGCGTGGTGGACGGAGAAATCGCAGGACATGGATCTGTTCCGCGAGCGCACGGGCATTGCGCTGGAGCCCACCGTGCAGGAAAGCCCCTGGTACTTCGTGCGATAGGGGGTTGCGCGCGGCGTCCGACCTGGGGTTATCCAGCCAGCGCCGGCCTACCCAAGACCATCGTTTCGATTGCGTTAAACCCGCCAACGGTCGTTTTTCACCCGCGAACGGTTTATATACTAATTATCAATATCCGCAACGTATAAGACGTTATAATGACCATAACGAAAAGGAGGAGGCAAGATGAATCAGATCATTCTCGCATCTCATGGCGGCCTGGCCGCAGGCGCCAAAGACACGCTCGAGATGGTTCTCGGCGACGTGTCGAACGTCCACGTCGTGTCGCTTGCTCGTGACGACAAGGAGCCCATCACCAATAAGGTGGACGCCATGATCGCCACGTTTAACGCGGACGACACCGTCTATGTGCTGACCGATATGCTCGGCAGCTCGGTCAACAACAACATGGTCGAGCTTTCCAAGAACGGCACGAAGTTCACGGTTGTTAGCGGTTTCAACATCCCGCTGGCGCTCACGCTCGCTATGAGCCCCGTCCCCGTCAAGGGTGCCGAGCTCGCGGCCCTCATCAACGAGGCCCGCACCGGTCTGACCAACCCCAACGCACCGGTCGAGGCCGCCGCGGCTCCCGCCAAGAAGGCCAAGGCGTCCCGTCACAGCTCCGGTCCCGCCAAGATCGTCCTCGCACGTCTTGACTACCGTCTGCTGCACGGCCAGGTCGTCTTTACCTGGACCACCAAGGTTCAGGCCGAGCGCATCATCGTCGTCGACAACGCTGCCGCCAACGATGACATCAAGAAGGGCGCTCTTAAGCTGGCCAAGCCCCAGGGCGTGCGCCTGAACGTCTTCACCGTCGAGCGTGCCCTCGCCAAGATGGACAAGCTCAACACCCTCGGCGAGCGCGTCATGTTCGTCTTTGGCAACACGGCCGAGATGCTGCAGTTCTGCCAGGGCTACAAGCTCGACGCCATCAACCTGGGCGCCACCGCCAACCACGACGGTGCCGATCAGGTCGGCGGCAAGGACAGCTCCGTCTTCCTCGACGCCACCCAGAAGGCCGACGTCAACCAGCTGCTCGACATGGGCATCAAGCTCTACGTCCAGCAGACCCCTACGTATCAGAGCGTCGACATCGACGCCAAGCTGTAATCAACCAGGCTTTTGCCTGACTGAAAGGAGAAGGGTATGAATACGTTCATCAGTGCGGTGCTCGTCGGCCTCGTCGGCGTGTTCTGCATGTGGGACTCCCGCCTGCTCGGTCGTCTTAACTTCGAGCAGCCTCTCGTTGGCGCTACGCTCGTCGGTCTGCTGCTGGGCGATGTGCCCACCGGCCTTGCCGTCGGTGCCGCCGTCGAGCTCGTGTCCATGGGCCTGGTGCAGGTCGGCGCCGCCGTTCCGCCCGATATGGTCCTGGGCGGCATCGTGGCCGCTGCCTTTGCGTGCCTGACCGATGCTTCCGCCGAGACCGCCATGACGATCGCCATCCCGGTCGCCGTCCTGGGTCAGCTCCTCGGCATCGTGTTCCGTTCCATCATCGCCGCCCTCACCCATGTGGCAGATAGCGCGATCGATAACGGAAAGTTCAAGACCGCCTACCGCATGCACATCTGCGCCGGCTCCGGTCTGTACGCCGTCATGTACTTCCTGCCGATCTTCCTCGCCGTCTTTGTTGGCACCGACCTGGTTCAGGCCATCGTCAACATGGTTCCCGAGTGGCTGTCCACTGGTCTTAACGTTTCGACCAAGATCATGACCGCCTACGGCTTGGCCCTGCTGCTCACCATGATGATCAAGAAGGGTATGACTCCGTTCCTGTTCATCGGTTTCCTGCTCGCCGCTTACCTCAACCTGTCCGTTATCGCGGTCGCTCTGATCGGTGTGTGCCTGGCTGTCGTCTTCATGGGCTTCAAGTTCAACGGTTCCCATGCAGCCGCCGGTGTCGATTCCGACTACGATCCGCTCGAAGACGACGAAGACTAAGGAGGAACACACTATGGCAACCGCAACCAAGGACGTGTCCCTGAACAAGAAGGTCAGCCAGTTCTTCTGGCGCTCCTGGGCCATCCAGGCCTCTTGGAACTACGAGCGTCAGATGAACATGGGCTTCCTCTACGGCATGGTTCCCACGCTCGATCGCCTCTATCCGGACGAGTCCGACCCCAAGCAGCTCGCTGCTAAGAAAGAGGCTTACCACCGTCACATGGCGTTCTACAACTGCACCCCGCAGACGAGCGCTTTCATCCTAGGCCTCGCCGCCTCCATGGAGGAAGAGTACGCCAAGGATCCCGAGAACTTCGACCCCGATTCGATCAACGCGGTCAAGACCTCCCTTATGGGTCCGCTTTCCGGCATCGGTGACTCCTTCTTCCAGGGCACCATCCGCGTTATCGCCTTTGGCCTGGGTGTTCAGCTGGCTCAGCAGGGCTCCATCATGGGCCCGATCCTGGCCATGCTCATCTCCATCGTGCCCTCCGTGCTGATCACTTGGTTCGCAGCCAAGATCGGCTACCAGGGTGGCCACGAGTACCTGAGCAAGCTCCAGGGCGGCGACCTCATGGAGAAGCTCATGTATGTCTGCGGTATCGTGGGTCTTATGTCCGTGGGCGGCATGATCGCCACGCTGATCGGCGCCACCACCCCGCTGCAGTTCGCTGACGGCACCGTCGTGATCCAGGACATCCTGGACGGCATGATGCCCCAGATGATCTCCCTCGGCCTCACCGGCCTTATGTACTGGCTCATCAAGAAGAACGTCAACACCGGTTGGCTTCTCGTGATCGCCATCGTGGGCGGCATCGCCCTCTCCGCGGCCGGCATCCTGGCCTAGTCGCGACCCAGCGTCTAACCGCTTTCCCCCGGGGGCCTGTCTGGCATCCCATACCCCAGGCAGGCTTCCATCCCTATACGTGACAAAGGACAGTCCCTTTGTCACATCCTCAACGGGCCGGCGACTCGGTCCAAACCACGGTAACCCTGCGAGCGCCCGGCAATGTGGCGCCGCAAAAAATCGAAAGGAATGTGTCAGATGTACGAGATCGACCTTAACCTCCCTAAGCAGATCGTCGCTGACGTCCTGTCCAACCACGAGATCCACAGCGTCGCCTTCGTCGGCTGCGGTGCTTCCATGTCCGACCTTTACCCTGCCAAGTACTTCCTGGCCAACAACACGGACAAGCTGAACGTTCAGATCTTCACCGCTAACGAGTTCAACTACGACACGCCTTCCTGGGTCAACGAGCACACCTTCGTGATCACCTGCTCCCTCGGTGGCTCCACGCCCGAGACCGTCGAGGCCAACAAGACCGCCAAGAAGCACAACTGCCCGGTCGTCTCCCTCACCAACAAGGCCGGCTCCGCTCTGACCGTCGACGCCGACCACGTCATCGTTCACGGCTTCCATGCCAACTACGCTGCCAAGTGCGAGAAGCCTGGCTACGCCATCGCTCTTGCTCTCGAGATCCTTCAGCAGACCGAGGGCTATGACCACTACGAGGACATGATCACCGGCCTCACCAACGTCTTCGATCTCTGCGAGAACGCCGCTCAGCACTGCAAGAAGCTCGCCAAGAAGTTCGCCCAGGACTTCAAGGACGACAAGATGATCTACTTCATGGCCTCCGGTGCCTCCGAGAAGATGGCTTATTCTCACGCCGCCTTCCTGTTCACCGAGATGCAGTGGATCGACGCCGCCGCCTACAACACCGGCGAGTACTTCCACGGCCCGTTCGAGGTTTCCACCGAGGGTAAGCCCTACGTCTTCTTCATGTCCGATGGTGCTACCCGTCCGATGGACGCTCGCGCCCTCACCTTCCTTGAGCGCATGGGCGCCAAGGTCGCTCTGATCGACTCCAAGGACTACGGCCTGGCTGACGCCGTGCCCGCGAGCGTCGTCACCTACTTCAACCCGCTGCTGCACCTCGCCGTTATGCGCGAGTACGGCAACCAGATCGCCGAGGCCCGTCAGCACCCGCTGACCATGCGTCGCTACATGTGGAAGCTTTCCTACTAATCACAAGTAAGTAGACCTTACGGGTTGATTGAGAGGGGATGGGGTTTGCGCCCCGTCCCCTTTTTGCTTTGGGGGCGTGTCCGTTGCGTCATAAAACCCCAGATAAAACCTACCAAAATAAACCTGTCCCTTTTTGGCAGGTGGGAGGAGATGCGTATGATCAAGGCAGTGCTGTTTGATATGGACGGCGTGCTGGTCGATACCGAGTGGTTCTACAACCGTCGTCGCGTGGCGTTTATGGAGGAGAAGGGGTTCCACTTTGACGAGATTCCCGATCTTTCGGGGTCTAACGAGCCCGCCATTTGGAAGTCGCTGGTGCCCGACGATGTTGAGCTGCGCGAGCGCCTGCGCGTGGAGTACAAGCAGGTCTACAGCCCGGACCATCCCGTTCCGTATGCCGAGCTACTCAACGAGCAGACGGAGCCGGTGATGCGTGAGCTGCACAAGCGCGGCATGAAATGTGCCATCGCGAGCTCGTCCTATCGCGAGCTCATTGACGAGCTGGTGGAGATTGCCGGTATCACCGACGTGCTGGACTACACCATCAGCGGTCACGAGTGCAGTGCATTTAAGCCCGACCCCGAGATCTACCTGCGTGCCATGGAGGCGCTGGGCGTTGACCCCGCCGAGTGCCTGGTTATCGAGGACTCGCCGTTGGGCATCGAGGCTGGCAAGCGCTCCGGCGCCCGCGTCCTGGCACTGCGTCCGCATGAGGGCGTCAACCTCGATCAATCGCGAGCCGATGCCGTTATCGATAATCTGACCGACATTCTGGCCGCTTTGTAGCGTCAATCCGCCGCGAGAAGTGCCGATTCGCGCATTTATCGCGGCGGATTGGCTCATTTTGGCTTCAATTTGGATCAGTTTGGCTTCGACTCAGACTAAGTGAGTAGACTTTTTGGCGCATGCCGAGCACAAAGCGTTTCTGCCTTAGTAAAACCGCAGGTCACAGAGGTGGCTGTTATTGGCTGTGCTCGGCAGGTTGCGAAAAGTCTACTCACTTAGAATTTGGGCCTTTGGTTGTGGGGTTACCGGTCCCGTTTTGGTTGTCGAGAGAGGGTGAATTGAGGCGCCCTCTGTCGCTCCATGCTACAATCGCCGACATGCCCCACAACTACATCTGCCTTCGAAGGGAGCCTACGTGGCGAATGCCATCGATCAGCTCACGGACCGCGTGCTCGTGCTCGGCCGCCTTACCATCGTCCGCCGCGCCATTACCGCCGTGGCGGTCACCATTTCCGCCGTTCTCCAGACATTTCTGATCCAGGCGTTCATTCAGCCCGCTGATCTGCTTCCGAGCGGTCTCACCGGCGTCGCGGTCCTGCTCGATCGCGTTACCTCGCTTGGCGGCGTTCACATCGACATCTCGCTCGGTATGCTCGCGCTCAACATCCCCGTGGCGCTCCTATGCTGGAGCGGCATTAGCAAGCGCTTCGTCATCTTCTCGATGATGCAGGTTGCGCTCTCGTCGCTGTTCCTTAACATCTTTCACTTTGCGCCGTTTTTGGGCGACAAGATCATGCTCATCATCTTTGGCGGCGTGGTCTCGGGCCTGGGCGCCGCCATCGCGCTTAAGTCCGGCGCATCCACCGGCGGTACCGACTTTATCGCGTTGTGGGTCTCCAACCACACGGGCAAGACCATCTGGGGCGTCATCTTTGGTTTTAACTGCTTTATCCTGGCGATCTTTGGCTTTATGTTTGGCTGGGACAACGCGGCGTACTCCATCGTGTTCCAGTTTATTTCGACCAAGACCATCGACAGCTTCTACCGCCGCTATGACCGCGTAACGCTGCAGATCACGACGCGCAAGGCCGACGAGGTCATGACCGCCTATATCGACCATTTTCAGCACGGCATCAGCTGCGCCGAGGTCGTTGGCGGATACAGCCGCGAAAAGATGTACCTGCTGCACACCGTTGTCTCGACCTACGAGAGCCAGGACATCATCAAGTTGGTGTGCGACATTGATCCCGGCGCCGTGATCAATGTGTTCCACACGCTTAACTTTGTGGGCGGCTGGTGGGGCGGTCATGTCGACGAGCCCATGCCTACGGCCGTACCCGATCCCGACAAGCCCGCGCGCATGGCCAGCAGGCAGGCCCGTCTGCACGACCAGGAAAGCTTGCAGCAGGACGACGGCAAGTAAAGATTTGCTGTATGCGGTGTATCGTTTTATCAAACTAAGGTAACATATAAAAAGACGTTATATACGTATTAGTTATTTCGATATTTTGATAAGAGTGATCAGATATGCCAGCGCCCAAAAATGCACCGCTTTACCAGCAGATTTACGACGAGATCAAGGAAGCGATCGAGAAAGGTGTTTATGCACCTAAGGAGCGCATCCCGTCCGAGCTTGAGCTTGCCGAGCAGTACGAGGTGAGCCGCATTACGGTGCGTCGCGCCGTCGAGGAGCTGTGCTCCGATGGCTACCTGGTTAAGCAGCAGGGCCGCGGCACCTTTGTCTCCACGCCGCACATCAATCGCCAGTTCCATGCTTCGACGCTGCAGACGTTTACTGCGTTGTGTGCCGACAATGGCATGAAGGCCGGCGCGCACGTGGTCGATCGCCAGATTGTGCCGGCGCGCCAAAACGAGATGGAATTCTTTGGTCTGCAGAAGGATGCGCTGCTGCTGCATATTAAGCGCGTGCGCACGGCCGACGGCGAGCCCATCTTTGAGGAAAACATCTTTGTGCCGTTTGATGCATACCGCGAGCTGTTGACGGCCGATCTTGAGGACAAGTCGATTTTTGCCGAGGTCGAGCGTGTTGGCGGAACGCCGATTGTCTCGGTTGGCTACCGTACGGTCGAGGCCGTTCGTGCCAACGCCGAGCAGGCCACCGAGCTGGGCATTGCCCCGCACGATCCGCTGCTCAACCTGCGTGCCGGCTTTATCGGCCCCAATGGCGAGCCGGTCCTGATGGGTAAGCAGTACTACGTGGGATCGCGCTACGTTATGGTCATGTAAGTTACGCGGTTTTACCAAACCGCGTAACGGGCCGACGCTGCGCGCCGCCCAGGGCGACAATTTGTCATTCAAAAGGCAAGGCATGACCAGAAGGTCTATGCCTTGCCTTTTTCATGCCAACTTGTTCGCCCTGGACGTCGCTCGCTGTCCGTCCTCTACCTGCGGTGTTGTTTTGCTCCAGGTACTCATTGGGGACAGACTTAAATGACTACCCTTTGGACCGCGCTGCTCGTGGCTGGCGGCAACTAGGCGCTGGTCCGCGTGGCGGCGTATAATCGGCGGCAGATGATTCTGACGTTAGGAAACCATGACCGATAGCATGCAGCAGACGGCGCTCGACACGCTCGGCGCCTATTTTGGCTACACCTCGTTTCGCCCGGGGCAGGACCGTATGGTCGATGCGATCCTTGCCGGCTGCGACGCGCTGGGCGTTATGCCCACGGGCGCCGGCAAGTCCATTTGCTACCAGGTGCCCGCGCTCATGCTGCCCGGTATCACCTTTGTGGTGAGCCCGCTGCTGTCGCTTATGGAGGACCAGACCCGCGCGTTGCTCGCGGCGGGTGCGCGGCCCAGCTATCTCAACTCCAGCCTTACTCCGGCCCAGCAAAACACCGTGCTCAAGCGGGCGCGCGAGGGCCGCTACCAACTTATGTACGTGGCGCCCGAGCGCCTGCTCGAGCCGCGCTTTTTGGCCTTTGCGCAGGAGGCCGCAGCGGACGGCGGCATTGGCGTGCCGCTCGTGGCCATTGACGAGGCCCACTGCGTGAGCCAATGGGGACAGGATTTCCGCCCCGCCTACCTGCAGATTCGCGAGTTTATCGATTCCCTGCCGCAGCGCCCCATCGTGGCGGCCTTTACCGCTACGGCAACCGAGCGCGTGCGTGCGGACATTCATCAGATGCTCGGCCTGCAAAACCCCGCGACGGTAGTGACGGGCTTCGATCGCAAGAACCTCTACTTTGGTTGCGAGGAGATGGGCGACAAGGCCAAGGCCGCGTGGGTGCGCGATTATGTGATCGCGCATTCGGGCGAGAGCGGCATCGTGTATTGCTCGACCCGCAAGACGGTCGATGCGCTGGCAGGCGAGCTTGCCGAAGCGCTGGGCCCCAGCGGCATTCGCGTTGGTCGTTACCATGCCGGCATGGGTAACGACGCCCGCCGCCAAAGCCAGCGTGCCTTTATCGATGACGATATTCAGGTGATGGTTGCCACTAACGCCTTTGGCATGGGCATCGACAAGCCCAACGTGCGCTACGTGATTCACAACAACGTGCCCGAGAGCATCGAGGCCTACTACCAGGAGGCGGGCCGCGCCGGTCGCGATGGCGACCCGGCCAGCTGCCACCTGCTGTGGAACGGCAACGATTTTCGCATGCGTCGTTTTTTGATCGACCGCGGTGATGCGGCCGACGAGGCGCTCGACGACGAGCAGCGCGCGTGGGCGCTCCAGAATCGATATCGTCTGCTCAGCCAGATGGAGGGCTACTGCAATACCACCGGCTGCCTGCGCGAATACATGCTGCGCTACTTTGGCGACGAGGCCGCGGCCGAGCATGCGGCAGCGGCTGGTGCGGGCAGCACCGCCACGGACGAGGCCGAGGGCTGCGGCAACTGCAGCAACTGCCTTACGCAGTTCGAGGTCGAGGACGTCACCGATATGGCCCGCGCCACCGTGCGCTATGTGGCCACGCGCCCCATGCGCTTTGGCAAGTCGCTCATCGCCGACGTGCTCCACGGCGGCAATACCGAGCGCATTCGCCAGATGCATCTGGACGAGGATCGCGGCTATGGCGAGCTGTCGAGCGAATCGGTCGGGCGCATCAAGGACATCATCGGCCAGCTGTGCGGCCGCGGTTATTTGGCCACCTCGCAGGGGCAGTACCCGGTTGTGGGCCTGGGTCCGCGTGCCGGCGAGGTCGAGGACGAGGCGTTTGCCTTTACCGTTAAGCGCCGCGCGTCCAAGCGCAAGGCCTCGGCCCGCGCTCGCCGTGCGGTGGACCTGCTGCGCGAGGAGGCCGAGCTGGACCAGCGCCCGCGCGTGGGCGACGATGCCGAGCTGTTCGAGCGTCTGCGCGTCCTGCGCAAGGAAATCTCGACCGAGCTGGAGATGGCGCCGTACATGGTCTTCTCCGACAAGGCCCTGCGCGGTCTGTGCCGCCTGCGTCCACAGACGCGCGACGAGCTGATCCAGGTCAACGGCATCGGCGAGAAAAAGGCCGACGCCTTTGGCGAGCAGTTTATGGCGGCGATTGAAGAATTTGAGTCCGAGCATGCGCGGGATGGAGCGTAACGATGGCAACCGATAACAAGACCGAACGTTCTGAGCGCGCCGAGGTTTCCGCCGTGCCTCTGTACCAGCAGGTTATGGACGACCTAAAGGGCGAGATCGCGCGCGGCGTGTACACAGCCGGCTCGTGCATTCCTTCCGAGATGGAGCTCGCGAAGTCCTACGGCGTGGGTCGCGTCACCGTGCGCCGCGCCATCGAGGAGCTGTCGCGTGCGGGCTATCTCAACCGCCAGCAGGGGAGGGGCACCTTTGTGTGCGCTCCCAAGCTCAAGCGCAAGATT
This sequence comes from uncultured Collinsella sp., assembly GCA_958350755.1. Classification (GTDB taxonomy): domain Bacteria; phylum Actinomycetota; class Coriobacteriia; order Coriobacteriales; family Coriobacteriaceae; genus Collinsella. The sequence continues at coordinate 5,395 of CATWID010000002.1, read as the reverse complement.
CGCCAGAAGGGCGACGTTCAGAGCTTTTCCGAGGGTTGCGCCGCCAACGACATGGTGGCCGGAGCGCGCCTGGTGTCGCGCACGGTGGTTGCGGCGACGCGTGAGGATGCGGCGTTTTTTGGGGTGGAACCCGGCTGCGAGCTCATCGTGGTCGAGCGCGTGCGCACGGCAGATGGCGTGCCCGTCATGCTCGAGAACAACGCCTTTGTGCTGGCCGACCACCCGTATCTGCAAACGATGCGCGACGAGGACCTCACGGACAATTCCATCTTTGCGCTCGTTGCAGAGCATTCGGGCCGCGCGCCGCTCAAGTCCGATCCCTGCACCGTGGAGATTGCGCTTGCCGACGCTCAGGCAGCCCCGCTGCTGGAGGTACCGGTTGGTGAGCCGCTCTTCTATATGGAGGCGTACTTTACCGATGCGGACGAGCGGCCCTTGCTGCTCGGACGCCAAAAGATCGTGGGCTCGCGCTACGTCTTCGACATCTAACGTCCACAGATAGAACAACATAGAACAAGTTTGGCGAAATGGCTTCACGAGCGTCGTTGTGCGTGCTATAAATAGAACAATATAGAACGACCGCAGGTACGAGCCATCGTCGTTCAAAACCGCCACAAAAGGAGGGGCATCACCATGAACGCACGCGATCTGATTCAGGAAATTATCGAGCGCAAGGGTAAGATCGAGAACGTCTTTTGGATCGCCTGCGGCGGTTCGATGATCGACCTGATGCCGGCTAACGAGCTGCTCAAGCGCGAGGCCACCACGTTTGCCTCGACGGTCTACACGGCACGCGAGTTTTGCCTGATGGCGCCCAAGAGCCTGGGGCCGAAGTCGCTCGTCGTCGCCTGCAGCCACAGCGGCAATACGCAGGAGGTTGTCGATGCCTGCGAGATGGCGCTCGCCGCCGGCGCCGAGGTCGTGACTATGACCGACTACGCGGGCTCCAAGATCGACAACGGCAAGTGGACCACCTGGGTCTATCCGTGGGGCAAGGGCGAGTCGCAGGCCGAGGTCCCGCAGGGCATTGGCGTGCTAATGGCTGCCGAGCTGCTCGACCAGCAGGAGGGCTACGAGGCGCTCGCCGACATCTACGCCGGCCTTAAGCAGATGGACGCGCTGCTGCCCGCCGCCCGCGAGAAGGTCAACGCCGAGCTGGGCGATCACTTTGCCGAGCTCTGCCAGCAGCACAAGTTCTTCTATATCCTGGGATCCGGCCCCAACTTTAGCCAGACCTACGCTATGGCCATCTGTTCGCTCATGGAGATGCAGTGGCAGCACTGCTGCTACATCCATTCCGGCGAGTACTTCCACGGTCCCTTCGAGGCCACCGAGCCCGGCGTGTTCTACTTTGTGCAGCTCGGATCGGGTGAGTGCCGCCCCATGGAGGAGCGCGCACTTGCGTTCCTCAACACGCACACCGATACGGTCATGGTACTCGATGCGCTCGAGTACGGCCTGGGCGACGTGCCCGCCAGCGTGCGTTCGTTCTTGGAGCCGATCTTCTTCTACGCGATGAGCTGCGAGCTGCGCGCCGCCCGCGGCAAGGTGTTCGACCACAGCCCCGAGGTTCGTCGCTACATGGGCATCGAGCAGTACTAAGTAACGGGAAAACCATTCACCTTCGATTCGCAAGGGCACTGCGTGAGTCAAAAAAGCGGGCCGCACCGGGGATTTCCGGCGCGGCCCGCTTAGTATCGCGTTTAGATTCGCAAGGTTGCGGCAGCCTACGGCCTACTTTGCGTCGTAGGCCTCGGCATCCCACCAGTCGAGCTGGGCGATGTTGTCGCGGATGTGCTGGCAGCTCTTGTGGAAGCCCTCGAGCTCGTACTCGGACAGGTCGAGCGTGTAGACCTCCTCGACGCCCTCGGCGCCGATCACACACGGCAGGGACGTGAAGATGCCCTCCTCGCCATACTGGCCGGTCATGAGCGTGGAGGCGGAAAGCACGGCGTGCTCGTTGTGCAGAACGGCAGCGCAGACGCGCGCGGCGGAGTTGGCGACGGCGTACTCGGTGCACTGCTTGCCCTGGTAGGTCACATAGCCGCCCTTGCGCGCGAGCTCCTCGACCTCCATGTGGTCGAAGGCGTACTTGTCGGGATTCTCGGCCTGAAGCTCGTTAAGGCTCTTGCCGGCGATGGTCGCGGCCTTAAAGGCGGCAAGCTGGCTAAAGCCGTGCTCGCCGATCATGTAGGCGTCGATGGACTTGGGGCTCACGCCGACCTTCTTGGAGATCTCGGTGCGCAGGCGGGCCGAATCTAGGCCGCAGCCCGAGCCGATGATCTTCTTGGGATCGTAGCCGGTCAGGTGCCACAGCTCGGTGCACACGACGTCGCAGGGGTTGGAGATGCTCACGAAGATGCCGTCAAAGCCGGCGTCGACGATGCGCTTGGCAAAGGTGCGGGCGGCGTCGGTGGTAAAGAACAGCTCACCGTCGCGGTTGCCGGCGGCCAGCGCGACCTTGCCGGCAGCGTTGACGATGACGTCGCAGCAGGCCAGCTCCTCGTAGTGGTCGTAGCAGTTGACGATCTTGGTGTTGTACGGGACAAACGAAAGGGAGTCGCGCAGGTCCTGGACCTCGGATGTCACCTTGGTCTCGTTGATATCGCACAGGTACAGCTCATCGGCAATGCCCTGCATGAGCAGGCTGTTGGCGACATGTGCTCCTACGTGGCCCTGGCCGACCACACCGATCTTACGCGTCTGGTACATATATGTATCCTTTCGGCCGAGTTTCTCGCATCGAACCATTGTAGCGTCCTGCTGTCACTTTGCTAAGCTAAAGCGAAGTAGATTTTTGGGACATGCTTTAATCTCTACTTTTGGAGTGATTTGGGCCGCTGGCGACATCGCCGGGCGATGTGCTCGCGCGGATGGGGCCGCTCGTTGTACCATAGCTGCAACTGACTCGTAAGGAGCATCCATGCCCATTCGCATCCCCGACGCCCTCCCTGCCGCCGCGCAGCTCGAGAGCGAGAACATCTTTGTCATGACCGAGTACCGCGCGCTGCACCAGGACATCCGTCCGCTGCGTGTGCTCATCCTCAACCTCATGCCCACCAAGATCGCCACCGAGACGCAGATTATGCGCAAACTCTCCAACACGCCGTTGCAGGTGGAGGTGGACCTGCTGCGCACCAAGACGCACGAGGCAACGCACGTGAGCGCCGGCCACCTGGAGACGTTCTACCGCACGTTCGACGACATCCGCGACATCCACTACGACGGCCTGATCATCACGGGCGCGCCGGTGGAGCAGATGCCGTTCGAGGAGGTCGACTACTGGCCCGAGCTCTGCCAGATCATGGATTGGTCCACCACGCACGTGCACTCCACGCTGCACATTTGTTGGGGCGCGCAGGCGGGGCTCTACCATCATTACGGTATCCAGAAGTACGACCTGCCGGCAAAGGCGAGCGGCGTATTTGAGCATTATCTGGTGAAGCCGCAAAGCCCGCTGGTCCGCGGCTTTGACGACCGCTTCTATGCCGTGCATTCGCGCAACACCGATGTGCGCCGCGAGGACGTGGAGGCCGAGCCGCAGCTTGAAGTCGTGGCCGTGTCCGACGAGGTAGGCCTGTATATCGTCAAGTCGACCGACAGCCGCCGCTTTTTTGTCTTTGGCCATCCCGAGTACGATACCGACACGCTGCGCCTGGAGTACGAGCGCGACGTGAAGCGCGGGCTCAACCCTCAGGTGCCGGCGCATTACTTCCCGGGCGACGATCCCACCGCCGAGCCGCGCAACGTCTGGCGCAGCCAGGCTCAGCTGCTCTACACCAACTGGCTCAACTACTACGTCTACCAGACCACGCCCTACGACCTGGCCCGCGCCGGCGAGGAGCACTAGGCCGCGATGGTGCTGCTGTAGCCGTGGCTGATGTGGCGGCGATTAGGCGCTGATGATGTTGGGCAGCGGCAGGTCGTGGGCATCGGTGGGGATGTGGTCGACGTGCTGTTCGTCAAAGGCGATGCCGACGATTTGACATACGGGCGAGAGCATGGGCAGGTAGCGGTCATAGCAGCCGCCGCCGTAGCCTAGGCGCATGCCGGTGCGGTCGAATGCTACGAGCGGCACGACGATCATGTCGAGAGCTTCGGCAGGCACGATAGGGAAGCGGCTGCTGTCGATGTCCGTGGCCGCAAAGGCCCGCGTGGGGTGGGCGATAAACGGAGCCGCGTCCGCGTCGCCGGCAGCAACTGCCCGCATACACATGCGCTGGCCACAAGCTGCGGCGTCTGTTGCCGAGAGCATGCACGGATAGGCCACGCGCCAGCCACGTTTGGCGGCAGCTGCGGCAAACGCGGCTGAGTCGACTTCGGAACCCATCGCGGCATAGACGGCAACGGTGTGCGGCGCCGCGGCATCCAAGCGGCCCAGCAGCTCAACCAGCCGCGCACAGATATCAGTAGACTTCGCCGCCCGCAAGTCCAAATCAAGAGCATCACGCCGAGCAATCACCGCCCGCCGCAACTCAGCCTTGTCCATCCCGGCTTCCTCTCCCAAACCTACCAAAAAGGGACAGGTTTATTTTGGCAGGTTTTATTTGGGCAAATGTCGAAACCACCACAAAGGTGCCTGTCCCCTTTGTGGTGGTTTTGGCCCATGCGTTAACGCTATAACGCCGCGGCGATTGCTTCGGTCACAAACTTATTGAGTGACTCGCCCTTCTTTGCCGCCGCCAGTGCTGCCTGCTTGTGAAGCTCGGAGCCTGTTCTCACATTGAACGAGCCCTTAAAAGCCCGCTCTGGTTCCTTGCCCTTTTCGGCACAAAACTCAAGGTAATCGTCGACGGCGTCGTGGAAGCATTGCTCCACTTCTTCAGCCGTGGAGCCTTCAAATACGATTGCGTCCCTAATGCCGGCGACCATACCTGTTAGTACATGCTGCTCGGCATCGAACTCGACTGGGGCGAAATAGCCCTTGTATGCCAAAACGTTACTCATGACTGCCTCCGACATCCTGCAGAAATCGAACGATGTTTCGAATTGTCCCCGCTGTCAATTCGTCAGATGGATGAGGCGCGTGCATCACGAACATCCTGCCATCTGAGGGCCTGTAGAAGCGAATGCGCGATCCGGATGTCTTGCCTTTGCTGTCCATTTCAAAGCCATATGAGGCCATGACTTTTAAAAAATCGGCATACCGATACGTCGAAGGGCAGCTAAACAGTTGGGCGATGAGTTTATCGGCTCGAGTCATCCCGCCTCACATTCTGCAACTATATTCTAGTTGCAATTTAGATCCGATGCAATCACCCATACTATAGAACATGTGTACGTATAGAACAAGTGTTCGAACCACTACAAAGGGGCCTGTCCCCTTTGTAGTGGTTTTGCTTACAGGCTTTAGCCTGTGCGGGGCGCGCAGCGCGTCGCATCAGAAACCACCCGC
>CATWID010000001.1 GCA_958350755.1 uncultured Collinsella sp. | reverse complement strand
ATCATTCTTCTGTAAAGGAATATCGGGGATAGTGCCATCGAGCACCTTCTTTATGATCGTCAAACCGAATCACATGCATCTTCTGGATAAGCCAAATGGCTACGCCTCGGCCATGATCAAGAGCAGCCTCTCCCACCAGATGCGCTTTACGGTACAGAAGCTCGAGGAAAAGCTCTGTGCTGCTGGCAATCCGCATGTGTTGCAGATCAAGCCACTCGGAGACGACTCGCGTGAGCCATCTAGCTGGAAGCTCTTTGCCGACGGCGCGTGCATCGCGGACGGCTCGGTCGACTTTGCCCGCAAGTATTTCTGCGAGAGCGCCGAGGTGTTCCTGGATCTGTGTCGCGATGCCGTCGACGCAGCCGAGCTACGCCAGTGGAGTCAGAGGGAGTACGAGCTGCTGAGCGTGGCGCGCGGGATCGCGGGGGCGTAGGCAGACAGACCAGACAGCTCGTCATACTGGTTGACGCTTCGATTCAAACAGCAGGGCGGGCTCGCGCTTACAGCCCCGCCATGCCAAACCGAATGGCGTTCTCAAAAGGCCTACCCCCTCCGCCTTCAGCTTTAGCAGCAGGTCGCCCAGCTCGGAGCACTTGCTGGAAAGGCGCGTCTGAGCTCGCTCGCCCATCCCCCACCGTTGACGGACCTCCTGGGCGCGCGGGCTCACGCGGTAGTCCCCGTCCATCATCTGCTTGAGCAGCTTGGCGGTCACGCGCGCATCGGCTAGGGCGCTGTGGGCGTGACCCGTCGACTCGTCGAACTCGATGCCAAACCACGTCGCTGCGTCACTCAAAGAGACGCACCCGTGGCTGCTCATGTCCATGATCGAGGTGTAAAACGTCTGCAGGTCGGCCCAGTCCGTAGGAAATGCGGAAAGATCGATGTGCTTTGCTTGACACTCGATCAAAAGCTGTCGACGATCCGCCCCGCTCCAACAGACCACCTGGGCGGAGTAGCGCCCGATCCAATCGCTGAGCCTTTTGATCACCATGTAGAGCGGATCGGCCATCGCGGTGCCCACGGCCGATATCCCTGTGAGCTCGCGGACGGGGAACGCAACGCCTTCGGTAAATTCCGTCTGTACAAACTGCGAGAACTCGCCCATAACGTTGCCGTGGTAATCGAGCTTGACGGTGCCGGCCTCGATAATCTCATTGCACAGTCCACGGCGCTGACGCTGCTTTGGCACCGGCGCAAACTCAAAGTCCAGCACAATCTGGCGCGCAAAGTTCGTCGTATCGATAGCCGAGATACACGGCGTCTTTTCAGCTGACACGGTTGGGCCTTTCTCCGTCAACTGCCGCTCGTTACATAGGCGGCTACATTGCCGTAAGGATAGGCGCCCGTGCGGACACAAAAGCGGGACGCAATGCCACGCGCGCCAGGCATACGCCATGCAGACGGCCCCAAGAGAATCGCCCGCTCTATTCAAATGCCTGAAAAAGATTTAGGCCCGGTGACTTGAATCAGAGGTCATCCCGGGCCCATCAGAGCTCGTAGAGCTCTTGGTTGCTTTGGTCTCGCTCTTCACGGCGCTTATCGAACTTTCCGAGGCACTCAAGCAGCATTCGAAGCATAAAAAGAGGGGTCGACGCCGTTAAGGCATTGACCCCTTAAACTGAGTAACGGCGCTGCCCAGCTCTTCACTACTTGGGCTGCCGTCGACTTTATTCTACCCACGGGTGCCAGGTTTAACAAATGGATTTTCGGTAACGAGGCCTCGGCAACCGCCGCCTTGATTGGCGACCCATGCTCTGCCACAGGCCGAGGGTTGTCGAAAAGTCGAACATTATAGCTACCCATAATATAGCCAGCTATAACGTCATTCGACGACCGGCGCAAACGCCCACGCGGACACGAAATGCGCTGCGGTGCCATTGGGGATTATGGGATGCGCTTTCCGCTCGAGGCCTCAACCGGAAACGATATCCCGGTCTGAAGGTCAAATCCGGGGCGTAGTTTCCGCTTGAAGACCGATTCGGAAAGGTTGTCCCGTTCTGGAGCCAAATACTGGGTCGTAGTTTCCGCCAAGCATGCCATCCGGAAAGCGTGTCCCGTTCTGAGCCTGAATTCTGGGATGAACTTTCCACTGAAGCATCTACTGGAAAATGCATCCCGTTCCGAGGCTTAATTCTGGGATGCACTTTCCGCGGAGAGACTACCGTTTTTCGAAAAAGTACACGTCCCTAAACTTACCAGGTCTTCATAACTTGTTGCCGTTCACGGGAGCCAATCACCGCCCACCGATTCGGATGTAAAAATGTCGCCGAAAACAGGCCATCTACCTGCATGGTTAGATTTTGGTCAGCTTTTGGTCAGCTGAGCGGCAAGTTCCAGCTGATACGTTTTTGCTACCCAAAAGGAGGCGGTAGCTCATGACCCATTGCAATGACCAGCTCATCGACCAACTGCTCACTCAAGCCGAACAAGAGGGGCGCTGTCTGATTCCCCCGAGCACGGCGATCCGAAAAGCGCTCCTTCGGCGCACCGGCGGCACGGTTGTCTCGCCCATGCCGGGGTTGTTTGCGCGAAAAACGCGCTGGGATGAACTCAACCGAGCGCAACGCCATTGCGAGATTATTCGCGCCCTTGCGATCATCCGTCCCGATTGGACGTTCTGCTCGTTTTCGGCAGCTTGCCTGCTGGGGCTCGAGGTCTCGTGGCGACACCTGAACGTCGTGCATGTTTGCAGCTCGACAAAGCCGTCGGCTCGTCCGGGCGCACATATTCAGCGACACCAGATTGAGCCGGCCGGAGCAATACGCAGAGCCGGCGTATCGGTAACACCGCCCATCCAAACGGCCACAGATTGCCTGCTGCAAACTGGTTTTGCCGACGGCATGCCTATTGCCGATTCGGCGATCTCAAAGCTCGGCCTTGCGCCGGAACAGCTGATGGAGGCCGTTGAGCAACGAGCGACTGTCCGCAATGGTCTCGCGATTCGCACCGCCCTCACAACGCTTCGATATGCCGACGCTCGCGCCGAGAGCGGCGGGGAATCGGTCGCCCGAGCCGTCATGATCGAAACGGGCTTTGCACCCGATGGGCTTCAATACGAGCTAACGGACCCCTTCGATTCGGCCAAGCCCATACGAACGGACTTTGCCTGGGAGCGCCAGGCGCGGGAGCTCACGCTGGGCGAACTCGACGGGCTCATCAAATATACCGACCAGACCATGCTGGCCGGACGCACCACCGCCGAGGCGCTCGTTGCCGAACGACAGCGCGAGGCGCATCTATCGCTCTACGGTCACCCTCTGCTGCGCTTTACCATGAACGAGGTCCGCTCGGCAGGAATGCTCGCCAAAAAGCTGCAGACGGCAGGCATCCGGCAGACCGCGCTGCCGACATGGCTCAACGAGGTAGACCTGTAGGAGCTGCTGAGCTTATGCCCGCCTGCCTACCAAACCGGGATACGCTTTCCGGTCGGAAGCTCCCGCGGAAACCATGTCCCAGACTGAGTGCTCAAAACGGGATGCGCTTTCCAGATGGCATGCCTAGCGGAAACCGTGTCCCGGAATCAAGGCCTAGAACGGGACACGCTTTCCGGTTGAACGCCCAGCGGAAACTGCATCCCGGAATAGACGCTCAAACTGGGATGCAGTTTCCAAGTGAATGACAACCGGAAAGTGCGTCCCGGAATAGGAGCTCGGAACGGGATGCGCTTTCCTGATGAAGCTCCTTGCGGAAAGCGTGTCCCAGAATGAAGACTCAGAATGGGATGCAATTTCCGCCTGAAGGCGATTCGGAAAGCATATCCCGTTCTGGCATCGAATTCCGGGTCGCAGTTTCCGGTTGAGGGCTGTTCCGGAAAGTGCGTCCCATTCCAGGTGCGGATTCCGGGATGCACTTTCCGTTTGAAGCTCCAACCGGAAAGCGCATCCCACTCTGGAACCGAATTCCGGGACACGCTTTCCGCTAGAGACTCAAAGGGAAAATGCATCCCATTCTGAACATTGAATCCGGGACGTAGTTTCCGCCGAGGGCCCAAAAAGGAAAGCGCATCCCGTTCTGAGCGCCAATTCCGGGATGCGCCCTCCGCTCCAAACAAAAGGCCCCGGCTCGCGATGGAGCTGGGGCCAAAGACGCAGCATATGTAGTTGATGTTGAGCGCGAACAGCCCGTCAGTAATGGCCGTCCGCGCTCTACTCTACCCGCGGTGACGAGCGCGGCTGTACGGCGTATCCACCATGGGCAGATTTGGACGCAGCTTGCCGTCAAACGCGCGGTAGGCATTCTGCACGGCGGGCGCCGTGGGGATCGTTGCGATCTCGCCGATGCCCTTGCCGCCGTATGCCACGGGCAGCAGTTCGTCCTTCTCCACGTAGATGGCGTGGATATCCGGAATCTCGGGCGCACGGAACAGCCCGAGCGTGCCGTACCTTGCCTGGGGTACGCAGTCCTTAAGCGGCCAGTCCTCGGTGAGCGCATAGCCCATACCCATGAGCACGCCGCCTTCAATCTGACCTTGGATCGAGATGGGGTTGACCACCTTGCCGGAATCGTGCGCGGCATAGACCTCGCTCACGCGGCCGTCATCGTCCAGAATGACCACGTGCGTGGCAAAGCCGTAGCAGATATGGCTCTTGGGATTGGGGACGTCGGCGCCCAGTTTGTCGGTCGGCTCCAGATACACGTAGCCAAACTCGCATCCCTCGAGCGCCTTGATGGCGGCCGCGGGATCCTGAGGATGCATGCCCTGGCCGGCGACGAGCTCCTGTGTGCGTAGCTGATAGGCGCGACCGTCGTCGTACTCGATCTTGACGCCGTCACCATGGGCGCTCACCGGGGCGGTAGGCGCAGGCTTGCCGGCCTCGATGCCAACCATGGCATCGCGCAGCAGGAAGGCGGCACCGCGCACGGCCTCGCCGGTCACGACCGTCTGACGCGAGCCAGACGTGGTGCCGGAGTCGGGAGCGTTCTCGGTGGAGCACTCGCCGTTGGCAATGCAGCTCAGCGGCAGGCCGCATGCCTCGGCAACGTCCTGCAAAAAGACGGTGTTACAGCCCTGGCCGATGTCGGACGTGGCGGCATAGACCACGGCCACGCCGTTCTCGACGCGAATCTTGCAGCGGCCGGCATCGGGCAGGCCCACGCCCACGCCGGCGTTCTTCATGGCGCAGGCGATACCGGCGTGTCCGGGATGCGCATAGTAGGCATCTTTGACCTCGAGCAGCGTCTCCTTAAGCGCCGTGGAGCAGTCGGCAATCTGGCCGTTGGGCAAAACCTCGCCCGGCTCGATGGCGTTTCTATAACGAATCTCCCACGGATCCAGGCCGACCTTCTCTGCCAGCAAGTCGATCAGGCTCTCAAGCGCAAACTCGGACTGGCAAACGCCAAAGCCGCGGTACGCGCCGGCGGGCGGGTTGTTGGTGTAGTAGCCAAAGCCGCGAATGTCGGTGTTCTGGTACTTGTAGGGGCCGACGGCATGCGTGCAGGCGCGCTCGAGCACCGGGCCGCACAGCGACGCGTAGGCGCCGGTGTCAAAGTTGATCTCGCAGTCCAGACCGGTAAAGTTGCCCTCGGCGTCGCAACCCAGCGTGAAGGTGCCGTCCATGGCGTGGCGCTTGGGATGGAACGCGAGCGACTCGGCACGCGTGAGCTTGCACTTCACAGGACGCTGGAGCTTATAGGCAGCAAGCGCGGCCAGGTGCTGGATAGACACGTCCTCCTTGCCGCCAAAGCCGCCTCCCACGAGCATGGTCTCGACGACCACACGCTCGGGTTCGTTATCCCAGCCAAACATATGGGCGCACTCTTTGCGTGTGTCGTAGGCGCCCTGGTCGGTCGACTGCACCTTGACGCCGTTCTTGTACGGGAAGGCCACGGCGCACTCGGGCTCCAAGAAGGCATGCTCGGTAAAGGGCGTGGTAAAGCGCTGCGTCACGGTGAACGCGCTCTCTGCCAGCGCCTTGGCGGCGTCGCCGCGCGTCACATGGCGGCTCTGGCACACGTTGTCCTTAAGCTCCACCGTGTTGCCAAAGGCAAAGAAGCTGTCATGCAGGCGTGGGGCGTCGGCGGCCTTGGCCTCGACAATGTTGCGCACGGGCTCCAGCGGCTCGTAATCGATCTTTACGAGCTTCTTGGCCTTCTCGAGCGTCGCCTCGTCCTCGGCAACCACCAGCACGATGGCATCGCCCACGCAGCGGGTGATATCGCCCTGGGCGATCATGACGTCCCAGTCCTGGATAAGGTGGCCGACCTGGTTGACCGGCACGTCCTCGGCGCGCAGGATGCCCACCACACCGGGCAGGGCCTCGGCCTCGGAGGTGTCGATGGAGAGCACGCGGGCGCGCGGATACTTGGAGCGCACGGCGCTGGCATAGATCAGGCCCGGCTGATCGAGCTCGTCGATGTCGTCGGGATACTTGCCCTCGCCGAGCACCTTCTTGCGCACGTCGATACGGAAGGCGCGCTTGCCCACGCCGTAGTCATCGCCGCGCTCCAGATCCTCGTCGATCTGCTTTTCGCCGCGGAGCACCGCAGCGGCCAGCGAAATGCCCTCGATAATCTTCTTGTAGCCGGTGCAGCGGCAGACGTTGCCGCGGATGGCGTACTTGATCTGCTCCTCGGTGGGCTCGGGGTCCTCGGCGATGAGCGCCGCGCCCGCCATGACCATGCCGGGGATGCAAAAGCCGCACTGCACGGCGCCCACGGCGCCAAAGGCGTACACAAACGCCTCGCGCACGTCCTCGGGCAGGCCCTCGACGGTCACGATGTTGCGGCCGGCGGCAAGGGCGGTGGTCAGCACGCAGGCCTTGACGGCCGCGCCGTCCACATGGATGGTGCAGGTACCGCAGGCGCCCTCGGAGCAGCCGTCCTTGGCGGAATGGATATGCAGGTCGTCGCGCAGGTAGCGCAGCAGCGGTTTGTTTTGGGTCGTTGTGCGCTCCACGCCGTTAACGGTAAAAGTGAATTCCTGTGCCATGGTGATTCCCTTCTACACGCCGGCGGCGATGCCGGTGCGGTCGTGGATGGCGCCATGCGGGCAGACGACGGCGCACATGCCGCACGACAGGCAGTCCGCGCTGTCGATATGGGCGCAGTTGTCCTCGATGCGGATAGCGCCAGCAGGGCACTTTTTGGCGCACATGCCGCAACCGATGCAGCTCGTGTCGCAGATCTTGCGCGCAATGGCGCCCTTATCGGTGTTGTTGCAGCGCACCAGGATGTTCTGGTAGCCGGGAACGAAGGCAATCACGCGCTGCGGGCACGCCATGCCGCACAGGCCACAGCCCGTGCACTTTGAGCGATCCACGCGGGCGATGCCATCGACCAGCGCAATGGCGCCGTGGGGGCAGGCCGTGACGCAGGCGCCACAGCCAATGCAGCCTTCGCTGCAGCGGGCATCGCCGCCTGCGGAGGCGCAACCGCTTCCGCAGGCAACGTAGGCCACGTTATGTTGAATGGATTTGGCCATAAGAGACTCGCCTATTTCTTAAGAAGGTACGGATAGCTGTCGCGCACGGCCTTGATGGTCAGGCGGACGGCCTCGGGCAGACCGGTGTTGACGGCATCGACCGAGACGGTGCGAACCGTGCCGGCGATGCGAACCTTAAAGTGGTCCTCGTCCACGGCCAGGAAGCCCTCGTTCTCGGAGTTCTCCATGTCCTGATCGCTCCAGAACAGGGTGAGCTTGTCCTTGTAGGGACGACCCTCCTGGTAGGGGCAGAACACGGCGCAGTTGCCGCACTCGTTGCACATGCCGTCGACATGGACGACCTGATGCTTGGCCAGGCCCGGCACCTTAATTGCCACGTTGGCGCGGTTGGGGCACACGTCGCAGCAGACCTCGCACACCGAGCCGCAGCCCAGGCAGCGGGTCTTGGTGCAGTTGCGCTTGTCACGGCATAGCGACCCCTTGCGCTCGTAGCAGGTGTCCTCGCGGCCGGCCTGCTCGTTGCAGTCGACGTACTTGTTAAAGTCCACGCCGGCGATGGCGCGGGCAACTTCGGCGGCGTCGGAAATAGCCTCGACCACGGTGGCAGGACCGCGACGGCAGTCACCGGCAGCCCAAACGCCCTCGACGCCGGTGGAGGTGGCGGCAAGGCGGCCGCGACGGTCGTGCTCGACGCCCGCGGCGTCGTACAGGCTGGCATCGATGCCCTCGCCCACGGCGCAGATCACCGTGGTGGCGGAAAGCTCGACGGTCTCGCCCGTGGCGACGGGGCTGCGACGGCCGCTTGCATCCGGCTCGCCAAGCTCCATAACATCGCAGGTCAGCACGGCGCCGTTGAGCGCCTTGGGCGCCAGCAGCTCGCAGAACTCAACGCCGTCGGCAAGAGCAAGATCGAGCTCTTCCTCGTCGGCGGGCATCTGCTTCTTGGTGCGGCGATACACTAGGCGCACGTTCTTCACGCCAGCAAGGCGCTTGGCCACGCGGGCCGCGTCCATGGCGGTGTTGCCGGCGCCAATGACCACGACGTCCTCGCCCAGCTCGAGCTTCTCGCCCTTCTTGGCGGCCTCGAGGAACTCCAGCACGTCGAGCTCGGCACCCTCGCCCAAGCCCGCAGAGCCGGGCATCCAGGCACCAGTGGCCACGACTACGTCGGTAAAGCCCTGGGCCTTGAGCTCGTCAATGGACTCCACGCGGGCGTTGAGCTGCACCTTGGCGCCAAAGGCCAGACAGAGCTCGGCATCGTGGGAGATATCGTCGCTCGCGATACGGAACTCGGGGATCACGTGACGGACCACGCCGCCGAGAGAGTCGCGGGCCTCGAAGATAGTGACGGGCACGCCGGCGCGCGTCAGGAAGAACGCCGTCGCCAGGCCGGCCGGGCCGCCGCCGATAACGGCAACGTTGCGCTCGCCGTCGTTGGCGATGGCCTGGGCGCGCAGCTTGGGCAGCACGGCGGTCATGGCCTCGCGGGCGGCCTTGAGCTTGCTGGCGCGGATCTGGGCGCCCTCGGGCTCGTAGAATGCACGCTCGCAGGCACGGCCGCAGGGATGCGGGCAGATGGTGCCGGTAATGAACGGCAGGGCGTTGCGCTCGATGATGATGTTGAGTGCGTCCTCGTAACGGCCCTCGTCAACAGCCGCCAGATAGGCGGGGATATCCTGCTGGATGGGGCAGCTCGTGCGGCACGGCGTGGTAAAGCAGTCGGAAAGCGGGCTCTTGCCGGCGACCTTGCGATCGGGCAGCGGGCGCAGCGGCTTCTTGTAGAGCGGGTTGGTGAGCGAGTCGGTCTGAATCGCCGTCACGGCCTCGAGAGAGACGCCCGCGAACGGCTTGCCATCCAGGTCGGTAAACTCGCCGGCCATCTGACTAAAGCGCTCGTAGCCACCGGGCTTGAGCACGTCGGTCGCCAGGGTGACGGGCCAAATGCCGGCGTCATACAGGGCACGGATGTTGTAGACCGTGGCACCGCCGGAGTAGCTGATGCGCAGCTTGCCATCGAACTGCTCGGTAATGCGGCGGGCGGCCTCGATGGTCAGCGAGAACAGCGAACGGCCGGACATGTACATCTCGGTGGAAGGCAGCTCGTTCCTGGTCACGTCGACGGGAAACGTGTTGGTCAGCTTGACGCCGAACTCCAGACCGCGCTCGGCGCACAGGACAATCAGGCGCTCGAACATGGGCACGGCATCGGCCCACTGCAGATCCTCGCGGAAGTGCGTGTCATCAAAGACGATATAGTCAAAGCCCAGCTCGTTGAGGCGCTGACGTGCAAACTCATAGCCCAGCAGCGTGGGGTTGCACTTGATGTAGGTGTTGAGGCCCTTCTCGGTGATGAGGTAGGTCGCGATGCGCTCGATCTCCGCCGGCGGGCAGCCGTGCAGGGTAGACTCGGTGATGGAGTTGGAGACGCGCGCCGGGATGGACTCGACAAACGCAGCGTCGACATGCTCAAACTTGTCCAGGTTGGCAAGCGCCCAGGCACGGCACTCGTTCCAGACGTCGGAGCCGCTGGCATCCTTCATGCCCTCGATGTAGGCGTCGACCTTGGGGCTCTTAATGCCCTCCAGGTCATAGCCCACCGACATGTTGAAGACAAAGCCGTCCGGGCTGCCCAGACCGTACTCGCGAGCGATCAGGTGGCAGGCAAACCATGCCTTCACATACTCGGCAAAGGCCTGCGGAACCTCGAGCTCGGTCGACCATTCGCAGTTGTAGCACTCGTCCTGAGCCACGATGCAGGGCTTGTTGACGCACTTGGAGAGCTCCTCGCCGTCCATAACCTGAACGGTCTTAAGCTCAAAGAAGCGGGAACCGGCCACATAAGAGGCCACGATGTTCTGGGCAAGCTGCGTGTTGGGACCGGCGGCCGGGCCAAACGGAGTCTCGATGCGCTCGTCAAAAATGGGAAGCGCACCCTCCTGGTTGGTCGTGACCATCTTACGCACGCCAAAGATGGCGTCCTGGGTCTTGTGCTCCTCGATGATCCAGTTCATCAGCTGCGAAAACGGGATCGGCCTCATGATGTCGCTCATAGTGAGCTCCTCTCTGTAACGCCCGGCGAGACCGCGCGGCGGGCGCAAATACGGTGTAGCGCTAGCACAGCGCCGGCGACCCCGCGGAGGCCGCCTATGCGCGCGTCGGATGCGGCGAAACATCCGACGCGCGCGAATCTACTTGTGAATTAGTAGGTTCGATCGTTGAGCGTGCTCCAGAGCTTCTTGGACTCGGCCATGGTCCACGCGTTGATCTTGTCCTCATCAATGCCAACGAACTCGCGATCCTTGTACAGGACGCGGCCGTTGATGATGGTGGTGCGGCAGTTTTTGCCCATCATGCCAAAGAGCATGTGGCCGTCGATATTCTCCTCGCTCAGCGGCGTAAAGGGCTTGTAGTCCATGACGATGACATCGGCGGCAGCGCCGGCCTCGAGCACGCCGAGCTTGCGATCGAAGTACTTGCTCGCCATCTTGGCGTTGTTCTCGAACAGCATGGTCATGGCCTCGCACCAGCCCACGTTGGGCATGGCGGCGTTGTGTCGCTGAATGATCAGGAAGACCTTAAGGCTCTCGAGCATATCGTGGGTGTAGGCGTCGGTGCCCATGCACACGGGGATGCCGCGGCGGAAGAACTCGAGCACGGGGGCGCAGCCCACGGCGTTGCCCATATTGGATTCGGGGTTGTTGACGAGCCAGGTACCGGACTCCTTGACGATATCCATCTCGGCGGGCGTCACGTGGATGCAGTGGCCGAGCATGGTGTCGGGACCCAGCAGATTGTGCTGCAGCAGGCGCTCGACGGGGCTGATGCCACCGCGGTTGAGGCGGGAGTCCCACACGTCATTCATGCCCTCGCACACATGGATGTGGAAGCCGGTCAGGCCGTTGTTGGCCTCGGCCATCTTATCCATGGTCTCGTCCGACAGCGTAAAGGTGGCGTGACCGCCAAACATGGCGGCAATCATGTGGTTGTCGTTATCGCGACGCTCCTTGGCGGCCCACTGGGCAAACTCGGCGTTCTCGGCAATGGCCTGGTCGCATTTTTCCTGACCGCGGCGGTCGGAGACCTCGTAGCACAGGCACGAACGCATGCCCAGCTCCTGAGCTGCATCCTTAATGGTAAAGAGGCTTCCCGGGATCTCGCAGAAGCTCGCATGGTGATCGAAGATCGTGGTGACGCCATCGCGGATGGAGTCCAAAATCGTGGCATAGGCGCTGGCCTTGGTGCCGTCGAGCGTCAGGTTGTCATCGATCTTCCACCACTGCTGCTCAAGATTCTCCAGGAAGTTGGTGGGGTTGCAGCCCTTAATGGCAAGGCCGCGGGCCAGACCCGAGTAGATGTGGGTGTGGCAGTTGATGAGTCCGGGCATGATGAGGTTGCCCTGGGCGTCGACGTACTCGGCATCCGGGTACTTGGCCTTGAGCTCGCACTCGGGGCCCACTTCGACGATCGTATCTCCGTCAATGGCGACCGCACCGTTTGGAATAAACGGGGTCTGAGCGTTGCGGGTAAAAACGGAACCGTTAGCGACCAGAAGCATGGATGCTCCCTTCAACATCAGAGGCGGGGTTTGACACCTCTGACATGGCGGAGTGCGAAGCGCCGGCCTACACCGGAAACGGGCCCTCTCCCGTCAACGCTTCACCAAAGGGACAAACCCTTTGAAGTGCGGCTTGGCGCCGCATGGCGTCGGCGGACGAGGCGATGCGCCCGCCGACGAATAGCACCGAATTGGTTACTTCTTGCTCTCGGGCAAGACCAGATCCACGGCAGCGTCCTTGGCAGCATCGATGTGTTGAGCCACGACCGGCGTCTGCGGAAGGATCAGGTTAAGGACAATGGCCATGATGGCGGTGGGGGTTACGGCATTGGAACCGATGACGGTGGACACCCAGGCGGGCATACCCTCGCCGGCAAGGCAACCGCTGGCCATCCAGATACCCAGGCCAAAGACGACGGAGGTGCCGACGATGGTGGTAGTGCGCTGCGTGAGGCCCTCGCGGGTGAACATGCGCACGCCGTTCATGGTGATGGTGCCAAAGACGCCGACGGTCGCGCCGCCGATAACGGGCTGCGGGATAGCGGAAAGGACGGCAGAGAGCTGCGGGAACAGACCGGCGATGGCAAAGACGGCCGCGATGATCACAAAGACCCACTTGTTGACGACCTTGTTGGAGCAGATGATGCCCACGTTCTGGCCAAGGGCGCTGGTGGGAAGACCGCCCAGCAGGCCGCCGACCATAGAGGTGAGGCCCTGGGACACGATAGCGCCGGAGAGCTCGCGCTCGGTAGGCATACGGTCGATGGAGCCCAGGCAAGCGGCGGAGACGTCACCGATAACCTGGATGGCGACCATGGGGAACACGACGGCGAGGGTAATGCAGACTTCGGGATCAAACTCGAGCGCGTAGGGCATGAGCTTGGGAAGGGCGAAGACCTGAGCGGTGGCGACGCTGGAGAAGTCGATCATGCCAAAGGGGATCGAAACGATCATGCCAACGATCATGCCAAAGAACACGGATCCCAGCTTGAGCGTGCCCTTGCCAAAGTTGGCGAGCGCAAAGACCACGGCGAAGGTGATAAGAGCGACGCACCAGGCCTGCGGAGTGCCCCACAGCGGCGTACCCATACCGCCGGCCATATACTTGACGGCCGTGGGATACAGCGAAACGCCGATGGAGAAGATGACCGTACCGGTCACGACGGGCGGGAACAGCCACTTGATCTTGCTGTAGGCCAGACCAAAGAGGACCGCGACGGCGCCGCCGACGATCTCGCCGCCCAGCAGCGCACCAAAGCTAAAGCCCGAGGCACCCATGGCCTGCAGGGCCGGCAGGAACGCGAACGAAACGCCCATGACGATGGGCAGGCCGCCGCCGATGCGACGGAAGGGAGCGAAGGCCTGAAGGGCCGTATCGATCGCCGAAAGAATGAGCGCGACCTGGATGATGTCGGTGCTCTGCTGGCTATTAAAGCCGTAGACGCCGGCCATGATGACCGCCGGGGTAATGATGCCGGCAAACGATGCCAGTACGTGCTGAAGGGCACACGGGATCATTTCCTTAACGGGAGGCATGCCTTCGCGAGTGAACAGGGCTTCAGTGCCGTTCGTAACCGTCTCCTGGGTCATTTGACCACCAATCCTCGAAATAGTTGTTTTCGCATCTAACGCTCTATTGTGACGCAGTGCGGGGTTGAGGTTGTGCCTTCGTTGCATATCGTATTAAAGATGATTCTCATTCTCAATAATAATTTTTTGTTATCAGACTGTTCTTCAGCTGAGATAATGAATTTCCGCAGGTCAGGAAAGTGTCTGGTCAAAATAACATCTAACTTTTCTTTTGGTCAACCGTTTACCGCCAAAATCATACCGTTCGTCTGCATTACGTCATGTACCTGCGGATATACGAGATGATGAGCAGCGTGTTACCATGAGAAAAAATTGTTATGAACATTTCCGATTTCACCCAAAGGAGTTGCCCGTGAACGAGACCGTACGCCGCTTTTTGCCGATGGTCGATTTCCTGGAGCAGATACTCGGTAAGAACAGCGAAATCGTGCTGCACGATTTCTCGGATCCCGACCACGCCATCGTCGATATTCGCAACGGCATCGTGAGCGGCCGTAAGATCGGCGGTCCTGCCACCGATCTGGCGCTCAAGATCATGCACGACCCCAAGTATCGCGACCTGCCGTTTATTACGGGCTACGAGGGCCGCGGCGCCGGCGGCAAAACGCTGGAGTCGGCGACGTACTTTATCCGCGAGGATAACGAGATCGTCGGTATGCTCTGCGTCAACACCGACCTCTCGACCGTGCGCTCCATCAACACCATGGCGCAACAACTCATGGCATGCTTCGACGCGGCGCCGACGCGCACGGAGCCCGCCCCTATCGAGGTTGAAAGCCTTTCGGAGTCCACGCAGGAGCTCATCGACCGCAGCATTGCCGAGTTGCTGAGCGCGCGCGGGCTGGATGTAGCGTCGCTTGGTCAGAGCGACCGCGTGGACGTCATTCGCCACCTCAACGGCAACGGGGTGTTCATGCTCAAGGGCGCTGTGGCCTGCGCCGCCACCGCGCTGGGCATCTCGGAGCCCAGCGTCTACCGCTACCTGCAAAAAGTCCGCAAGGATGGCTAACGAGCAAAATGGAGCGCGGCTCCACAAGCGATTCGTCACTTGACAAAAGACCCTGCAGCTCGCACGCGCTGCAGGGTCTTTTTGCATGTCATGTTTAGTTGTGGCCAACGCCTTAGAGAGCGGCGACAACCTCGATCTCGACCAGACCGCCAGCCGGAAGAGCGGCAACCTGGAAAGCGCTGCGCGCGGGGAACGGGGCCTCGAACTTGGAGGCGTAGATCTCGTTTACGGCAGCGAAGTCGGCAATGTCAGCCAGGTAGACTGTGGTCTTGACAACATCGGCAAAGGTGACGCCGGCAGCGGTCAGCAGGGCCTCGACGTTAGCAAGGGACTGCTTGGCCTGGGCCTCGACGCCCTCGGGCATCTTGCCAGTTGCGGGATCGATGCCCAGCTGGCCGGACAGGAACACCATGTTGCCGGTCTGGATACCAGGGGAATACGGGCCGATGGCTGCGGGTGCGTTATCGGAAGACACGAAGGTCTTGCTCATGTTTTTCTCCTTACAAGTAAAAGGGAACGGGAGCGCGGCGTTCACACCGGGAGGCACAGTTCGGTCTGAACACCGCGCTTGATTGGGATAGTACTCAAGGTTTCCGCGCGATGCAAGATTATTATCACGTTGCGAGAATATTTTATCGCCCAACGGTTTCCCCGGACCGCTGAACGGTTCTCATGTGAAGCAGCCAGTCCAAGCTGCTGAAGACTTTATCCCGCTTAGAGCACGGGCATCGCCTGCCGCGACGGCACCACTATACTTTTGAGTATCTGAGCATTTTGAAAGGCAGGATATGACCGCAACCGCCAGTCGAACCACCAACCGCAGACCCGAACTCTTGGCCCCCGCCGGAGGCCCGGAGCCCTTTGCCGCCGCGCTCGCCGCCGGGGCAGACGCCATCTACTGCGGCATGGGCAGCTTCAACGCACGCCGCAAGGCCACCAACTTTACCGACGAGGCCTTTGAGCAGGCCTGCCGCGCCGCGCATCTGGCCGGCTCGCGCGTCTACGTCACGGTCAACATCGTCATCAAGGAATCCGAGATGAGCGATGCGCTGCAGCTCATCCATCGCTGCTCCACGCTGGGCGCCGACGCCTTCATCATCCAGGACTGGGGCCTGTTCTTTGAGGTCAAGCGCACGATGCCCGGCATCGAGACGCATATCTCGACCCAGGCGAACATCCACGACGACCGCGGAACCCTTTGGTGCCGCGAGCAGGGCGCCGACCGCGTGACCCTCTCGCGCGAGCTTTCCATCGACGAGATTGCCGCCATTCACGATGCCGCGCCCGATGTGGACCTTGAGGTCTTTAGCCATGGCGCCATCTGCTTTTGCTACTCTGGCCTGTGTCTGCTTTCGAGCTTTGCCATGGCGGGACGATCGGCCAACCGTGGCATGTGCGCCCAGCCCTGCCGCTTGCCCTACGAGCTGATCGACGAGAACGGTCGCTCGCTCTCCCCTGCCGGTCGCGAGCGCGCGCTGTGCCCGCGTGACACCAACACTTCACAACTTGTTCGCCGCCTGTATGACGCCGGCGCCGCGTCGCTCAAGCTCGAGGGCCGCATGAAGGCGCCCGATTACGTGTATTCCATCGTCGACGTGTATCGTCATCAGATTGATGACATGCTGGCCGGAACCACCGTTGCCAAGGACGAGAAAGACGCCCGCCAGCGCCAGCTCAAGCGCTGCTTTAACCGCGACTTTACGCACGCCTATCAGGACGGCACCTCGGGCGACGAGATGATGAGCTATGAGCGTTCCAACAACCGCGGCCAGATCGTGGGCACGGTGCTGGGCAGCCGCCCGGCCAACCGCGATGTGCGCGGCCTCAAGCCCGACGACCGCCGTCGCCGCGCCGCCATCGCCCGTATTGAGCTGTTTGAGCCCGTGGGCAAGGGCGACCTGCTGGAGCTTCGCCACGATAACGAGTTTGACCAGTTCCTGACCACCATTGCCGCCGATGATGCCGCAGCCGGTGAAGTCATCGAATGTCGCGTACCCCGCAGCATGCCCGAGGGCTGCCGCGTCCGCGTGATTCGCAGTCAGCGTGCCATCGACGCCGCCGGCGCCGCGCTCAAGCGCGATGTGCTGCGCCGCCGAGCTGTTGATGTGTCCGTCGTGGCGCGTCTGGGCGAGCCGTTTACCGTTACGCTCACCTGCTACGACGACCCTTCGCTTACGGCCACGGCCACGGGCTTTACCGTCGAAGCCGCCAAGACCCGTGCGGTCGAGGCGTCCGATCTGGTTGAGCACGTCGGCCGCATGGGTTCCTCTCCCTTTGAGGCTGCGAGCTTTGAGGTGGCGCTCGATGAGGGCTGTGGCATGGGTTTCTCCTCCGTACATAAGGTGCGCGCCGCCGCTTGCAAGGCGCTGGAAGAGGCCATTCTGGCGCCGTACGCGGAGCGCGCGAAAACGCTCGAGCTGCCGGCGATTGTCACCAGTGATTCCCGCCCCGCGCCCGAGCACTACCGCGACGAGCCGCAGATCTGCGCCACCGTCACCTCGCTCGAGGCCGCCGAGGCAGCGCGGGCGGAGGGTGCAACGCGCATCTACATGACCACCGACGCGCTCGATGCGGCCAAGCTCTCCCCCGCCGATACGTTTGAGCAGGGCATCGTACCCGTGCTCGATGAGGTCTGCCGCGCCGTTGACCACGTCCGCGTTGACCCATGGGTTGTTGCCGGCGCCACGGTCGCTATTGGCAACATCTCTGAGCTTGCCCTGGCCGCCCAGGTTGGCGCCACGGCCGAGATTCGCTCTTGCCTGCCGGTGCACAACACGCCCTGCATGGAGGCGCTTGCCGAGCGCGGAGCCGGTGCGTTTTGGCTCTCGCCCGAGATCACGCTCGACGAGATTATCTCGCTCGGCACCGCCGCGCCCGCGGCTCTGGGTATCACCGTCTTTGGCCGCCCGCGCGTCATGACAAGCGAGCATTGCATTCTGCAGGTGGCCAATGACTGCATCCACGATTGCGCCAACTGCCGCCTGCGCGCCCGCAAGCTGTCGCTCAAGAATATCGACGGCAAGGTCATGCCGGTCCGTACCGACATCCACGGCCGCTCGCGCCTGTACGATGCCTACCCCATCGACCTTACGCCGCAGGTACCACAGCTGCTCGATGCCGGTGTGCGCCGTCTTATGGTGGACGGCACGCTGCTCGAGACGGATGAGGTGGGCCGCGCCGTCGCTCGCGTCCGCCGCGCCGTCGAGGCAGCGCAAGCTGGCCGCAAGCCCGCCGCCCGCCTGCGCGGTGCCACCTCGGGCTGCATGTTTGTGGGAATTAGTTAACCGAAAGGCTTACACGTGAACGAAGAACCTCAAGTCCTCTACTGCGATGCCTGGCTCATGGCTATCGACAAGCCCGCCGGCATGATCGTCCACGGCGACGGCACCGGCGAGCGCACGCTTACCGACTACGCCAGCGACCTGCTGCTGGCGATGGGCGACGGCTTTGCCGCGACTGACATGCAGCCGCTCAACCGCCTGGACCGCAACACCACCGGCGTGGTGCTGTTCTCGCTCGACAAGCAGACGCAGCCCGCCTTTGACCAGATGGTCATCGACCACGCCTTCGAAAAGCACTACCTGGCGCTCGCCGAGGGCAAGATCGACTGGAACGAAAAGCTCATCGACAAGCCCATCGCCCGCGACCGTCACGACAGCCGCAAGATGCGCGTCGGCGCCAGCGGCAAGCCTTCTCAGACGCGCATCAAGGTACTCAAGCGCCTTAAGAGCCGTCGAGGCCTGCCCACGCGCTCGTATATTGATGTCGAGCTGCTCACCGGCCGCAAGCATCAGATTCGCGTGCACCTGGCAAGCGAGCATCATCCCCTGGTTGGCGACGACCTGTACGGAACGCCGCGCCCCTGCGGCCTCATGCTCCATGCCCACAGCGTGTCCTTTACGCATCCCGTAACCGGCGAGCACATCCACATCGAAGCCCCCTGCCCCTGGGAGCCCTAAATCCTGCCAAAAAGGGACAGGTTTATTTTGACAGGTTTTATCTGGTCAAACGTCATACCGCCACGATGACTCAGCCGCGGTCCCAAAACGTCTCGATCTGTAACAGTTAGAGCCCATTTTCCGGTCTATCTGTTACAGATCGAGACATTCGAATCTCCCTCAAGGGAAAATCTCGATCTGTAACAGTAACTCGGCAAAATCCGTCCCAGATGTTACAGATCGAGACAAAGGGACGGCGCGGTTCGGAAGTATCTCAATCTGTAACACCTAGCCCACTTTTAACAGTCTAGTTGTTACAGACTTAGACAAACCGGCAGACAACGAAAGCGGCAACGCCCGTGATGGACGTTGCCGCTTTTCTATTGAGAAAACTACTCGGTTTTCGTTACTAACCACCACAAAGGTTCCTGCCCCTTCGTGATGGTTTTGACCTTAGTCCGTACCCAGCCGTTAGACCGTAATGACGTTGTCCATTGCCCGGTACTTGGCGGGGACCTCGCCTGCGGTAATAATCGTTGCGTCGCGGAAGTCCGCGAACTTGACGGGCGCCACCATGCCAAATTTACTGGCGTCCGAGATTACGAAGCGTTTGGCCGTATGGCGCATCGAGATACGCTTTACTTGCGCTTCCTCGATATCGGGCGCCGTGAAGCCCTGCTCGGCCGCAATGCCGTTAGAACCCCAAAAGCCACAATTGAAGTTGTAACGGTCTAGGGTTGCCAAAGCATCGGGGCCAACGAGTGTCTCGGTCTCGGGCTTGAGCTCGCCACCCAACACCACGGTACGCATGCCACGCAAAGCAAGGTGCTGAGCGTGAAGTACGGAATCAGTCACATAGGTGACACCTTCAAGGTGTGGAAGATGCTCGATGAGCTTGAGCGTCGTCGAGCCCGAATCGATGTATACAAAGCCCTCGGGCTCCACAAGCGCCGCCGCACGGGCGCAGATACGCTCCTTGTCGCCGTTATGGAGATCACTGCGCTCATTAAGCGTTAGGTCGCGCGTCACGTGCGCGCGCTCAAGGCTCGTCGCCCCACCGTGCACCTTGGCGATACGGTGTGCGCGATTGAGCGTCTGCAGGTCGCGCCGAATGGTAGACGCCGTCACGCCCAGGGCCTCAGCAAGCTCCGGTACGGTAACCGAGCCCGTCTGCTGCACCATCGACACGATTGCGTTGAGCCTATCTTCCGCAAGCATCGCTTACTCCTCCTCGGGGTACACGACTCCCCAATCGGCGCGAAGCTTGGTCATAAGCTCCATAACATCAGAAGCATAATCCAGCAGCTCGCGCTTGGAGTCGTCGCCGGCAACGGCCTTCTCGAGGTCGGCCATCTCGTAGCACAGGGCGTAAGCCTCGGTGCCGGCATGGACCTCCTCGCGGTGGCCGTCCGCAGTCCACACGATGGTCGCGTGATCGGCACGCGGATACTCGTTGACCTCGATATAGCACTTGTCAAAGCTGATGACCGAGCGTTTGGGCTGCTTGGAGTGAAGCGTAAGGCTCACAACACCCAGCTGCTGCTCGGCATTACGGCATACGATGCCGCCCGCAACGTCGACACCGGTCTCACAGGTGTTGCCCAGCGAGACAACCTCAGCTGGCTGGCTTGCCATAAAGAGGCGCATGACGGACAGGGCATAGACGCCAATGTCGAGCATGGCACCGCCAGCAAGGTTGCGATTGTAGAAACGGTTGGTCAGGTCGCCGTACTCCTTGTAGCTGCCAAAGTTGAGTTGGGCGAGGTTCATGCGGCCAAACTCGCCGACATCCATACGGCGGCGCAGCTCCTGATACAAGGGCATGTGTAGCACCGTGGTGGCGTCCATAAGGACCACGTTGTGCTCGTCGGCGATGGCACGTGCCTCGTCAAGCTCGGCGGAATTGAGGGTAATGGCCTTCTCGCAGAGCACGTGCTTGCCAGCTGCCAGAGCGGCGCGCAGGTAGGTGATATGCGTGTTATGCGGCGTGGTGATATAGATCGCGTCGATGTCCGGATCGGCATAGAGGTCCTCGACCGTTTCATAGACCTTCTCGATGCCATACTGCTCGGCAAAAGCCTGAGCCTTTGACAGCGTGCGGTTGGCGACGCCCGCAAGCTTGCGGCCGGCAAGAGCGAGAGACTGGGCCATCTGGTTGGCGATAACGCCGCACCCGATCACAGCCCAACGAAGCTCGGGAGCCGTAAAGATATCATCGGGGAATGGCTTGTCCTGGACCGAAGCGAACGCTGCTTTTGCGGCTGCCGCGGAGTCGAGTGGAGCCTGCTTGGAATCTACCATATGTGCCTCCTGTGTCATAGAACGTCTTGCATTTCGGATAGCTCTATATTCGCACAAACACGCGCGTCTGTGCGCGTTTTTGCGTATCTCACCGCTAAACGGTCATTTTTGTCCCGTAAACGGCGCATCTATACGCATATTCACGCAATCCCACGCACGCAAATACGCACAAATGCGAACCGGTCATTGCTCAGAGACAGGGGCTTATGCTTAGAACTCAAAAGACAGGATGATCCGCTTCGCCTTCGCTCATGGCGCGCTGCAGCTCTAAGGACCGTCCCAAACTGCCGACAGAAAAGGAACGTTCCAAACTGCAGACAGAAAAAGAACGTCCCCAGGCGCCGGCATTTCAAGAGCACTCATTTAAGTCTGTCCCCAATGAGTGGGAGTAATCAGAGACCCTTTGCGAGGGAGGCCGGACGTGGCCTTCCTCGTTTTTATTCATGGACTTTAGTCCGTGCCGCGCGGCACGCGCGGCATAGAAAGCCACCCGCTCAGCGGGTGGAGGCCAATTTCCGCTACGCGACAAAAACCTTCCCCCTAGCATGAGGATTGTTCAGGTCATCATACTAGGGGGAAGGTGATTGCTGTGGCCCAGAAAGCCAACAGCCTCGCGTACACGAAATGGCTGTGCAAGTACCGCATCGCACCGAGGTCAAGCTCATCGCCGCCATCGTCGAGAAGCACCCCGAGGTGCGCTTTGCCGCGAGCCGCACCTCGGCCCACGCCGACCTCTACGACCGCATGGAGCAGGCCCTGTGCGAGTGCGTGGCCAACGCGGTGGAGGTCGTCCGCTCCGACATCAGCCCCGCGCTTCTTGTCCACACCGGTCCAAACCTCGTGGGTGTGGCGGTCCAGGGACTCTAGCGGAGGCGGGGCGTCCTGCCCCAAAAACAAATGCAAAAGACGAGCACTTCTTGCCGCTCAATTGGCAAGAAGCGCTCGTCTTTTCTTAACGCGTTGTATGGCGGAGAGAGCGCAAGTTACGCGAGCGCCCTTCTTGCCAGCTCGGCCGCGCCGAGGATTCCTTGGTCGCCGCCGCAGCCCGGGGCGCAGATGTAGCTCTCCATGTCCTTAAGCTCGGCGGTCTGGATGTAGCCACCCAGATATTCGAGGGTCTTCTTGCGGACGATGCCGTAGAGCTGCTCCTGGTGCATCACGCCGCCGCCGAGGACGATGCGGCGAGGCGAGTACATGAGCACGAGGTTCGCGCACATCTGCCCCAGATAATCCCCCTCGAGCGCCCACACCTCATCGTTGTCCGCGAGCTCGGCCGCGGGCTTTCCCCAGCGCGCGGCGATGGCGGGGCCGGAGGCGAGCCCCTCGAGACAGCTCGCGTGGCTCGGGCAGACGCAGCGTCCCTCCTCGGTGGGACGGGTCCTTACCAGCATGTGACCGGCCTCGGGGTGCAGCATGCCGTGAAGGAGTCTGCCCGCGCACATGACGCCCGCGCCCACGCCGGTGCCGATGGTCACGTAGACGGCGTCCTCGAGCCCCTTGCAGCAGCCGAAGACCACTTCGCCGAGGCAGGCAACGTTCACGTCCGTGTCGTAGGCCACCGGAATCCCGAGGGCGTCGGCGAACGCGGCGCGAAGACCATGGCCTCGCCACGCGAGCTTGGGCGTCTGGAGGATGGAGCCGTAGCGCTCGTCGTTGGGGTCGACGCAGGTCGGGCCGAAGGCGCCGATGCCCAACGCGTCCACATCGCGGGCGGTGAACCACTCGATCATCTGCGGGACGGTCTTGGCGGGCGTAAGCGTCGGGGTCTCCATACGGTCGAGGACCTCGCCGTCGCCGGACACCACGGCACAGACCATCTTGGTCCCGCCGGCTTCGAGGGCGCCGAGCCTCATTTGCTTTTCGCTCATGTGATCCTCCTTACAAAGGGACGCCCGCAGTCATGGTCAACCGCGGGCGCCCATAACGTTGGCTTGTTTCGAGGCGACCCTACCTGGGCACGCGGTCCTGCCTTGCGGCAAACGGGGCGAGCACGGCGTGCGGCTCGCTTTGGTACCAGTAGGCGACGGTGGAGATGTCGTCCTCGCGCTCGTAGAGCTTGATGTCGTCGTTGCCGAGGTCCTGGAACGTCACGCGCAGGTCCTCCTTGAACGAGATCGGGTCGGGAAGGTGCCACCTGTAGAGGCCGTGCCTGGGCAGCGCGTCGTCGTTAGTCGCGAGCATCGGATTCGGGTTCGGCTTGCCCGCGCTGAAGCGGTCGCGCGTGGCGTCGCGCGTCGAGCGGTACGGGTAGCCGGCGAACAGCGTGTTGAAGCACTGCGCCTCGGGCAGCGCGTGGGGCGGCCTGTCGAGGAAGGCCCAGGCACCGCCGAAGTAGTCCTCGGCTCCCGTCGAGGTGACCGTGGGGAACTCCTCGTCGCCGTCGAGGAAGAACTTCATCTCGCCCTCGCCCCACCAATAGCGCTCCAGGGCGCACAGGGCCATGTAGGTGCCGACGTAGTAGCCCTTGCCGCGCACGCCGTCGAGCACGGTGTAGTCGACGCCCCTGCGGGTGCTGCGCTCGCGGTTAAAGCGGGCGTGGAAGTACATGGCGTCGTCCGGCACGTCGGTGAGCGCGTAGTTGAACGTGTAGAAGATGTACTTAATGAACCCGGGGTGCTCGCTCGTAAGCGTGACCTTGGCGCGCTTCCTGAAGGGCATCTCGAAGTAGCAGTTCATGCCGCCCGTCGGGTTCACGCAGATGGGCATCGAGTTGACGATGGCGCGCTCACCGAAGCCGTTGCAGAAGAAGTCGCCGACAGGGCACTCGACCGAGGGGGTCTCCTCGTCGTCCCAGTAGAAGCGCAGCACGAGGTCACGCATGACGAAGCTGCCGGCGGCGGTCTTGTCGGGGACGGTCATCCAGATGTGGCGGATGATGCCGGGGCCCTCGATGTCCGCGAGCGTGATGGTCTCGCCGGACTCAAGGGGCACGCAGCACGAGCCCTTGCGGCCGACGCCGAGGTGGCTGGCCGACATGGCGGCGCGGCCCTTCTCGCCCGTGATGTTCTCGGGGGTGATGGCGCGGCTTTCCTCACCGCCGTGCATCCACACGTCCTTAAGGAACTCTCTCATCGTCGACCTCCTCTATTCGTCGTCGTCGCACTCGGCGGAACTGGCACCGTTCACGTAGATGATCTGCTGGCGCGCCTCGTTGACGAGGGCGTCGAAGTCGAGTTTCTCGTCGGGGCGCGCGAGCGCGACCGTCATGGCGAGCGGGAGGTTGACACCCGCGATCACGTGGATCCGGTCGGAGGCGAAGCGGGAAAAGCGCTGGTTCACGCTGCCGCCGTACGCGTCGGTGAGGACGACGACCTCGTCAGTGCCCGAAAGAGCCGCCTCGACCGCCGCGTCGAGCCCCTCGCCGTTGTCGTTCACGTAGGCGCACACGGCGTTGACGGCGTCGCCCTTACCCGTAAGGAACTCGAGGGTGTCCTTGAAGCCCTGGGCGAGAAGGGAATGGCTCGCCACAACTATCTTTCTCATTGATTCACCAATCTCTTGGGTCGAAGCTAGGCGAGGATGCCGGCGGCGGAGGCGACCATCGCGAGGACGATCACCACGAGGATGAGGGCCGTCATGCTCGCGTTCTTCTTGGTAAGAAGGTAATACGCGCTTCCCGTGATGGCGGCGGGGATCATGGCAGGCAGGATCTTGTCGAGCAGCGGCTGAATCTCCATCGCGACGTCGCCGAAGCTGAAGCTAATCGGGCAGGTGACGCCGATGACCGAGGCGATGAGGCAGCCGACCACGGTGAGGCCGAGCACGGAGGCGGCGGCAGTGAGGTTGGGAAGCTTCTCGCTGAAGTCGGTGACGAGCTTCACGCCCTGCTTGTAGCCGAACTCGAGGGCGTGCATGCGGACCCAGAAGATGGCCAGGATGAGCGCGAACCAGATGCCGGCTCCCACGGGGTTGCCCTCGATGGCCATGTAGGCGGCGATGGAGCCCATGATGGTCGGGATCATGGTCATGAGCAGGGAGTCGCCGACGCCGGCGAGCGGTCCCATGGTGCCGATCTTCAGGTCTTGGACGGCGTCCGCCGCCGCTAGGCCGTCGCGCTCCTCCATGGCCACGCAGGCGCCAAGGATGATGGCGGCGAGCCAAGGCTGGGTGTTGTAGTAGCGGAAGTGGTTGTTGAGCGCTTGCTTATAGTCCTCGTCGTTCGTGTAGATCTTCCTCAGGACCGGCGAGAGGGCGTAGGCGACTGAGGCGCCCTGCTGGGTCTGGTAGTTGAAGGTGCACACGCTCATGAGCCAGCGCCAGTTCGCGTTGCGCAGGTCCTTCTTGGTGACCTTGTAGCCGGAGGGCTTGCCCTCGGCGACGGCGGTGATGTTCTCGTTTTCCATGGTTACTCATCCTCTCCGATGAAGGCGTCTGCGGAAGCGTGGGCGGCGAGCTCGGTGTCCCTCTCGGCACGCTGGTAGAACGCAATCGCGAGGGCAACGCCGACGATGGCGGCGCCGATGATGGGCACGTTCAGGAAGGCCGAGAGGAAGAAGCCGGCGAGCAGGTACTGGAAGTACTTGGCGGTTGGCATGTAGCGGAGCAGCATGGCGATACCGACGGCCGGGAGCATCTTGCCGGCGAGGGTGAGGCCGGAGAGGAACCACTGGGGCATGACCTCGAGGAGCCAGTTGACGGCGGGCTGGCCGAGCGTCACGGAGACAAAGACGGGCAGGGCGGCGCACAGGCCGAAGAGCGCGGGGCAGACCCACAGGATGGCGTTCATCTGATTGAACTTACCCTCGTTGCAGAACTTCTGGGACTTCTCGACGACAAAGCCGTTGAGGATCTTGGCGACGACGTCGAGCTGGATGCCGAGCATGCCGACCGGCAGGCCGATGGCGAGGCCCGTGTCGGAGCCCAGGGTCACGCCGTAGGCGGTGGCGATGATGGCCATCGTGCCGTAGTCGGGAATGGAGGAGCCGCCGAAGCCCGCGACGCCGAGCTGCATGAGCTGAATGGTGCCGCCGATGACAAGGCCGGTCTTCCAGTCGCCCATGACGACTCCGGTGATGAGGCCCCAGAAAACGGCGTAATTGACGAAGATCATCGGGATGCCGTAGTAGTCCACGTGCTTGATGAAGGCCAGCAGGGTCAAAAGGACGACCTGCAGGATAGTGAAGTTGACCATATTTCCCCCTTAGATGAGGTCTGCGACGGAGACGGGCTTGTCGGCGGGCACGAACTGGGCCGTCACCTTGACGCCACGGGCGATGAGCGCCTTGTAGCTCTGGACGTTCTCGGCGGAGGCGTAGGCGCGCTGGGTGAGCTGGATGCCGTCCTCCTTGACGAGCGAGCCGCCGACGACCAGCGACGGGAGCTCGACGCCCGACTCGACCAGGCGAAGCATCGTCTCGGGCTCCTTGGCGATGACGAAGACCTTCTCGCGGTCGTACTTGCCCGCGGCGAAGTTCTTGAGCGCGGTCTGCTCGGAGATGATCGAAACGGCCATGCCCGCGGGGCGCGCCATCCTCATGGTGGACTTCAGGACCTCGTCGCCGGCGACCTTGTCGTCGATGACCATGACTCGGGTCGCGCCCGACACCGGGGCCCACTGCGTCACGATGATGCCGTGAAGCAGGCGATTGTCGATTCGTGCCATAACAACACTCATGTTTGCTCCTATCAAATGAAGTTTTGCGTTCGGTACTGCCTCGGCGCTATCCGGATTCGCGCCGGGCAAGGGGTTATCGGATTATTGAGGACGCGCGGTCAGCTTGCGGCGGCGCGGGGAAGGTCACTCGTCGAGCAGGAGGTCCGAGGAGCCGAGGCGCTCTTCTCGCGCCGGGGCGGCGCTCACGCTTATGTAGTCGAAGACATATGCGATCTCGCTTACGGGAACCTCTACGCGATAGCGCGTCGAGATGCTCGAGAAGCTCTGCCTGAAGGACTCGATGAAATCGGCGCGTTCCTCCTCGAAGCGGTCCTGGCCAACGTAGGTCTCAATGGGGTTTCTGGTAACAAGGCGCTCGACGAGACAGCAGAGGTGAACGTAGAGCCCAATGATGGCGTTGCTGCCGATCTTCTCGCCTGTCCTGCGCTGAAGCTCGTGCACGGCGCTCTCGATCTCATGGAATAGCCGCTCCGGGTCGAGGATGGTGATGGAGCGGATGACGTTCTGCAGCGTCATGTTCGAGAGCAGCTTCTCGTGGAAAGAAGAGAGCTCGGAAGCGTCAAGCCACCTGCCGAACACGGCATCAACCTTAGAGGCGGACGCCGTCGACATGATGTCCTCGAGGGCGACGAAGGGGACGGAGGCGACCCCGGGGTCTCCCGTGCCGATGACGGCGCAGACGCGGTGCTCGGAGAAAACGGCGTCGTTCGACCCGTTCGCGACGAGCTGCTTGAAGGGCCTCGTGAGCAGGCGCGCGCCTATGGTGCGCGGGAGGCTCTGCGAGACGAGCTGGCGTATCCTCTCCGCGGCGTCGACCCCGGACTCGGAGCAGAAGACGATGGCGTCCTCACGGTTGACGCGCTCGATCACCTTGCAGTGCGTCACGCACGCGGCGGTCGCATCGCCAAGAACCTCGGCGATGGACTTGCCGCCGAGCAGCCCGACCCCGATCTCGAGCGCAAGACCGGTAGAGACGTTGTTCACCACGCCGATAGTGGAGTCGGTAACGTTCTCGAGGGCCTTATAGGCCTCCTCCAAGGAGCCCATGTCGACGAGGAACACGACCCCGGTGCAGTAGGAATGGCGGTCGACGAGGCGCTGGAGCGGACCGACGATGTCCTTCAGCTGCTGGTCGTAGGGCATGTCGACAGCCTCGTACACATGCATGCCGAGCATACGGTTCGCCGCGTCGGCGATGCTCGTCGCCGTTGAGTAGCCGTGGGACAAGATGACGCAGAGCGTCCGAAGGGTCTTCGCATCGCGAGACTCCGATGCGACGCACAGCGTCAGAAGCGTCTTCGTGAAGTGATCGAGCGAGATTCCCAGCGCCCCTTCCACGTCTGCGGCGACCTGATCGGAGACACTCGAGGCAAACGGCAATTCGGAGGTCACGGCACCGAGGAGATGGGAGATTTGCTCCGCACAGGCAGACTTTCGCTTAGCCAGGCCGATACCCGGCCACAACTGCAGGCAAATCTCCTGGGCCAGTAGAAAAGCGACCTTCCTCGAAAGCTCGATGCCATAAGAAGAGCCTGCGTCGGCAAGGACCGCGCCCACGACGCGCTCGAAGGCGCGCGACCTCGAGGAGGCGACGCCGTGGTCGAAGATCAAGTGATCCTCAACGCCGCGCACAGCGGAGACAGCTTGCGAGACAAGCTCGGAGACAGAGAGCTCCCCGGCGCAGAATCGCTCATCGAGGGAGCACAGGGCATCGAGCGCCTGCTCGACCGGCCCTGTGCTCTCGGCGGCATCCAGAGACGCGTCGATCAGAACGCCATCGTCGGGCTGTTGATCGATCTGCGCGGAGGAGAGGAGCCCGCTGGGAAGAAGATACGGGCGAACGACGACGTAGTCGCCCTCGCGATTGAGGAACGCTTTGGCACAGCAGTTCGTCACGCAGGCGCGCAAGCCGGCGATGTTATCGGAAAAGTCCGCGTTCACGAGGCAACGGTATGCGCCGCGGCTGATCTTCACATCAGAACCGATTCGGCACCCCTCGCTGCGCAGGAAGCTCAAGATGAGATCCTCGCGCTCCTCGGGGGTCCGCTCCTTGAGTGAGGGGACGCGGGCACAGATGGGCATTTTGCTGTAGGCCGAGGAAACCTTCAGGTCATCGGCGGAAAGCGTCGTCGAAAGAACGAGGCGAGCGCGCGGCGCATCCTGGGAGGCATCGAGCCCGAGGGCCGTCGCAAGGCAGTGCTCCATCGCAGAGGGAGAGAGTGCCTCGATGCCGTTGACAAAGACCACACCCCCGCGC
Source organism: uncultured Collinsella sp. (assembly GCA_958350755.1). Taxonomy (GTDB): domain Bacteria; phylum Actinomycetota; class Coriobacteriia; order Coriobacteriales; family Coriobacteriaceae; genus Collinsella. The sequence goes on along the minus strand of CATWID010000001.1, from coordinate 100,202 downwards.
GCTTTCGCGATCGACTCGTCAAGAAGCCCGTTGAACGAGGCGGCGTCCGGGACCCCGGCGCAGTCGATGCGCACATAGGAGGAGTCGCGGGACAGCAAGCCCTGGTTCTTGCCGTACTCGTACACAAGGCGAGAAAGGAAAGACTTACCGACACCCACGCCGCCGCTCAAGAGGATGGGCAGGCCAAACGGAGGGTACTGAACCGCAGCCTTGCACTGCTCGACAACGGAGCTGAGGCTCATGTCGAAGCCCACGGCACGCGCGAAGTCGCGGTGATCGGCGATTCCCGTCGCCTGGATGAGGTCGGCGAGCGAGGCGTACTCGCTTGCAGAGAGCTTTACCTGAAAACGCTTCTGGAACGCGCGGCGATGAAAATAACGGACAGGCCTGCCCGCCACCTTAACCACAAGACCGGCGCGAACAAGGTCGTTGAGGTACTGGCTCGCCAGGCTCCTGGAGATGATGAGCGTCTCGGCGATGTCGGAGGTGGACAGACGGGCAAGGTCGTCGAGCGAGACGGCAGAGGTGAGGGCCTCGAGATGCTCGATAATCCTGTCCCTCATGTCGACGGGTTTCTTTGCCAAGCTGTCCTGTGTGGTCTTGTCCATGACTTCTTACCTCCTCGTACAAGGAGTATAAGGGGAGAACAGAGAACGGAAGGGGGCGCGTGGGGGAATCAACAGCTCCGAGGAAAAGTCCACCACTTGAGGGGCAGAAAACAACGGCCATTGAACATTCAGGGCCGACGCTCAACACTTCGGCTCGACACTTCGCTTTGGAAAGGGCCCCGGCGCGCAGGGCCTAAAGCTTAACCATGCGCGCGGCGATGCGGGCGCAGTCGCAGGCGGCCTTCTTCTCGAAGGTGTTGTAGTCGACGACCCGGCCCTCGGCGCAGGGCTTGTCGCTGATGGCGCGCACGACGACGAGGGGCACGCCGTTGAGATAGGCGGCCTGCGCGATGGTGCAGCCCTCCATCTCGCAGCACAGGTCGCCGAAGGTCGCGAGGATTCGCTCCTTCTGTTCCGCGGGCGAGACGAACTGGTCGCCGGAGACGACGCGGCCCTTGAGGACCTTAATGTCGGGGGCGACGGCGGCCGCGGCGGCGCACGCCGCCAGCAAGGGCCGGAACGGATCGCGCAAGATCAAGGCGTCGCCCGGGAGGTCGGGCGTTACCGTCAGCCGGCGCCGCGTCTGCCGCATCATGAGGGAGAACGGCCTGGCCGGCGCATACGGCAGGAAGAGGTTCAAGGTGCACCCCGGGGCGGTCAACGAGGCCGACGTGTCGAACGTCGTCGCGCGCGGCTTCGGCGGCAGGGCGCCGTGCACCCATATATGCAGCGACTTGGCCTGCGTGCGCGTCGGGACGTCGTGGAGCTACGTCTGCCTGCTCGTCGACCTCTGCAACGGGGAGATCGTCGGCCACTCCGAAGGACCGAGGAGGGACGCGCGAGCTCCGAGCCAAGCTCTTGGATTACGTGCACTGGTACAACAACTTCAGGATCCACTCGACGCTGGGCTACATGTCGCCGGTCGAGTTCAGGGAGGCGGGGCCGTCCCTCCCGGAATCGTCCAAATAAGTGTTGCCAATCCATAGCCAATCCAGCCATCATCTCCGCGAAGGCGGACGTCAGGAAAAGCTCGGCTTGAGCTCGGTCGGACGCGGTCTGTGGGGCATCATTCAGGCTCAGGGGGTCTCCTTGTCTCCTTCGGTCGCAACCTGAATGATAGGGACGGCCCCTTCTCTCTTTCCCCTTCGTTTTCGACGCGTCACCCTCTCGGCGGGCTTAAGGCCCGCGCTCGCGGGTGCAGGGGCTACGCCCAAACCCCAAAAACGTAACGCCGTGCTCGAAGCGTTTCCGGACGTCAGCGTAATCTCAAATCCCGTTCGTCAACTCATGGGCAAGCCACCTGAGACTACTCATTTCTCCTACTGGCAATGAAGACCTGCGACCTGCAGTTTTGCAAACTGCTTGAAAGCCACCTGCGTTGATTCACTTCCTATTGCAGCTGGCGGCTTGCACGCGAAAAGGCATTTAAGTTTCAAAACGGGCGTTTTCGGCGCTATCGAGCCTCCAAAGGCATCCCGCCGCGCCCTTTGGGACAAAAACAAAAACTCAAAGCCCTGAGTTCGAAAATAGTTTTTGGAGTTGTCCCGACTTTTGTCCCCGAAGCCGACGAAACGCGACAGGGTGTCACCTGGCGGCACTCGATTCGAGACGGCACCGAAAACTGGATGCAACCGGAATGACGGGACGGCAGAACCGAAGCCATCGAGTGGGGATAGAAAAAGGCCCGGGTGCCGTGGCATCCGGGCCTTTGCTAGCAACTTGATGTTGCGGGCAGCTTAGAACTTGTGACCGCACTTCTTGCAGACGCGCAGCTTGTTCTTGCCGTCCTTCTCGTGACCGACGCGGGTAACCTTACCGCACTCGGGGCAGACGAGATTGACGTTGGAGGCGTCGATGGGAGCCTCCTGCGAAACGATGCCGCCCTGCTGGTTGGCAGCGTTGGGCTTGACGGCCTTCTTGACGACCGAAACGCCCTCGACAACGACCTTGTTCTCGGCAGGGAGAGCACGCAGGACAACGCCCTGCTTGCCGCGATCCTTACCAGAGAGAACCTGGACCTTATCGCCCTTCTTGATATACATATATCTCCCCTAACTACAGGGTCTCGGGAGCGAGCGAGACGATCTTCATGTACTTCTTGTCACGAAGCTCGCGAGCGACGGGCCCGAAGATACGGGTGCCGACGGGCGAGCCATCGTTGTTGATGACAACGCAGGCGTTCTCATCAAAGCGAATGTAGGAGCCATCCTTGCGGCGGATCTCCTTAACGGTGCGAACGACGACGCAACGGACAACGTCCTTCTTCTTGACGTTGGCGCCAGGGGTAGCCTCCTGGACAGCACCGATGAACACATCGCCGATGCCTGCATAACGACGCTTGGAACCGCCAAGCACCTTGATGCAGCGAATCTTGCGAGCGCCGGAGTTGTCGGCGACGTTCAGCATGGTTTGCATCTGAATCATGGTAGATGTTCCTCCGAACTAAGAACCGAAGAGAGGTGCGCAGCCTTTATACGGCCCGTGGTATGCAAGCCAGGCATACGCACATCTTCGGAAACGTACAAGTCGTATGAGCGACTGCTTATTTAGCGCGCTCGACGACCTCGATGAGGCGCCAACGCTTCATCTTGGACATAGGACGGGTCTCCATAACGCGGACGGTATCGCCCACGCCAGCCGTGCACTCCTCGTCGTGAGCGTGCAGCTTCTTGGAGCTGGTCATCATCTTGCCGTACTTGGGGTGACGCTTGCGCTCGGTGATGGTGACAACGATGGTCTTGGCACCGGAGACGGAGGTAACGACACCCGTACGGACCTTACGCGAGTTACGCGAATCAGTCATGTTCTCTCCTTAGGTCCTACTCGGCGACAGCGGACTTCTCCGCTGCGATCTCGCGGGCGCGCTGCTCCGTGAGGACGCGAGCGATGTCCTTCTTCACGGTGTTGACGCGAGCGGTGTTGTCCAGCTGGCTGGTGGCCATCTGGAAACGAAGGTTAAAGAGCTCGGCGCGCATTTCCTTCAGCTTCTCAACGAGCTGAGCGTCCGAGAGCTCACGAATCTCTGCGGGCTTCATTAGTTCTCCTCCTTGGCGGCGGCGGCGTCCTCAGCAGCCCACTTGGCCTCGAGAGCGGCCTCCTCAGCCATCTCCTTCTCGATGCGCTGCTCAGCGTTCTTAGCAGCAACAATCTTGGTCTTGATGGGAAGCTTGTGCTGTGCAAGACGCAGAGCCTCGCGAGCGACCTCCTCGGGCACGCCCTTGACCTCGAACATGATGCGGCCGGGCTTGACGACGGCCACCCACTCCTCGGGGTTACCCTTACCAGAACCCATGCGAGTCTCGGCAGGCTTCTTGGTGATGGGCTTATCGGGGAAGATCGTGATGTAGACACGACCGCCACGCTTCATGTAGCGGGTCATGGCAATACGAGCGGCCTCGATCTGACGGTTGGTGATCCAATGGGCCTCGAGAGCCTGGATACCAAACTCGCCGAAATGCAGCTCGGTATTACCCTTGGCCTGGCCCTTCATGGAGCCACGCTGCACCTTGCGGTGAAGAATACGCTTAGGGGCAAGCACTACTGACCCCTCCTCTCGGAGTTACGACGACGAGGACGGGAAGAGCCCTCGAGTGCAGGGTTGGGAACAGGCTGGCCCGGGAGCTTCTCGCCCAGGTAGATCCAGACCTTCACGCCGCAAGCGCCCATGGTGGTGCTGGCGACAGCCGTGCCGTAGTCGATCTTGGCACGGAGGGTGTGCAGAGGCACGCGACCCTCGCGGTACCACTCACGACGGCCCATCTCGGCACCGCCGAGACGACCGGAGCACTGGATACGGATACCCTTAGCGCCGGCCTTGCGGGCGGACTGGACAGCCTTGCGCATAGCGCGACGGAAGGCAACGCGGCCCTCGAGCTGCTCGGCGATAGACTGAGCAACGAGGTTGGCGTCGAGCTCGGGGCGCTTGATCTCGACAACGTCGACGGAGAGCTGGCCCTTGGAGACGCCAGCGACCTTCTCGAGCTCGGTGCGGAGGGTATCGATCTCGGCACCCTTCTTACCGATGACAACGCCGGGGCGAGCGGTGAGGATGATGACCTTCACCTTGTCGCCAGCGCGCTCGATCTCGACGCGGGAGACAGCTGCGCGGGAAAGACGCTTCTCGAGGTACTTGCGGATCTCGAGATCGTTACCGAGGGTCTTAGCGTAATCCTTCTCTGCGAACCAGCGGGAGCGCCAGTTCTCGGTGATGCCAAGACGGAAGCCGGTGGGGTAGACTTTCTGACCCATACAGCTTTACGCCTCCTTTCGAGGAGCAACGACGACGGTGATGTAGGAAGTACGCTTCAGAATGCGAGAAGCGGAACCCTTGGCGCGGGGACGGATGCGCTTAAGCGTCGGACCCTCGTCAACATAGGCAGCGGCGACAACCAGGTTGTCGGCACGCAGACCGTTGTTGTTCTCGGCGTTCGCAACGGCGGAACGGAGAACCTTCTCGACATCCACGGCGACGGCGCGGTCGCAGAAGTGGAGGATGTCGAAGGCCTGAGCGACAGGCTTGCGGCGGATCAGATCGACCACCAGGCGGGCCTTGCTGGGGGAAACACGCACGTACTTAGCGACGGCGCGAACCTCGGTGGCCTCAGTTTCAATAGACTTAGTTGCCATTTACGGTTAACCCCCTATTTGGCCTTGTGGCCACGGAACGTACGAGTCGGCGCGAACTCGCCGAGCTTGTGACCAACCATGGACTCGGTAACATACACGGGCACATGCTTGCGGCCGTCGTGGACGGCGATGGTGTGACCAACCATCTCGGGGAAGATGGTGGACGCGCGGGACCAGGTCTTCACGACGTCCTTCTTGCCAGCCTCGTTCATCGCGGTGATACGCGAGAGAAGGCGAGTCTCCACGAACGGGCCCTTTTTGAGACTTCTGCTCATAAGTGCTTTCTCCTAAAACTCGGTATCCGAAATTACTTCTTACGGCGACGAATGATGTGCTGGTTCGAGACCTTCTTCTTCTTGCGCGTACGAAGGCCCTTCGTCGGCTTACCCCAGGGGGTAACAGAGGGACGACCAGAGGTGTGGTTCTTGCCCTCGCCACCGCCGTGCGGGTGGTCGACAGGGTTCATGACGGTACCGCGGACGGTCGGGCGCACGTTCATGTGACGCTTACGGCCGGCCTTGCCGATGACGATGTTGGCGTGATCGGCGTTGCCGACCTCACCGACGGTGGCGCGGCAGGTAACGAGGATGCGGCGCATCTCGGAGGAAGGCATACGGACGATAGCGTACTTGCCCTCCTTACCCATCAGCTGGCAGGAGTTACCGGCGGAACGAGCGATAGCGGCGCCCTTGCCCGGCTGGAACTCGACGGCGTGGATGAGCGTACCGACGGGGATGTCGGCGAGGGGCAGAGCGTTGCCCGGCTTGATGTCGGCGTCAGAACCGGACATGATGGTCTGACCGACCTCGAGGCCCTTGGGGGCCAGGATGTAGCGCTTCTCACCGTCAGCGTAGTGCAGCAGAGCGATGCGAGCGGAACGGTTCGGATCGTACTCGATCGTGGCAACCTTGGCGGGCACGCCGTCCTTGTTGCGCTTGAAGTCGATCACGCGGTAACGACGCTTCACGCCGCCGCCCTGGTGGCGGGTGGTGATGCGGCCGTTGTTGTTACGACCGGCCTTCTTGGGCAGGGGCTCGAGAAGAGACTTCTCGGGCTTGGTGCAGGTGATCTCGGAGAAATCGGAGATCGTCTGCCAACGCCTACCAGCGGAGGTCGGCTTAAGGTGCTTTACAGCCATTACAATCCCTTTCAATAGGAATCCGTTAGCCATCGCAGACAGGGATTCGAGGTTCTGCCTCGGGTGCGATGACACCGGACGTATACACGGTTCCGGGCGTGTCCATTTTATACGCCCAAAACCTTGAGCTCCCGCCTCCCCTATTTGGGAGGCATGAGCTCACTCAACAGCAGCGAGTCTTAGGCCTGGTTGCCAAAGACCTCGATGGTGTCGCCCTCGGCCAGCGTGACGATGGCCTTCTTCCAAGAACGGGTCTTGCCGGCGACATAGCGCACGCGCTTGGTCTTGGGCTTGACCGTCAGGGTGTTCACGCGAACGACCTTGACGCCGAAGATCTCCTCGACAGCGTCCTTGATCTGATACTTGTTAGCATCCTTGGCGACCTCGAACGTGTACTTGTTCAGCTCCATGCCGGAGAAGGAACGCTCGGACACGATCGGACGGATGATGATCTCGTGGGCGGTCATTTATGCAAGCACCTCCCCGAAGTGAGCGGCGATGTCGGCGGGCATCAGCACGGCGTTGTTGTTGACGAGATCGTAGGTGTTGGCCTCGTCGGCAGTGATGATGAACGTCTTGGGAATGTTGCGGAACGACAGGTAGGCGTTGACGTCCTCATCGCGAACGATGATGGTCAGACGCTTGCCCTCAAGGCCGAGAGCCTTGAGCATGGCGACGGCAGCCTTGGTGGAAGGCTTCTCGAAGCCGTAGTCGTCGACGAGCACGAGCTCGCCATCGGCCAGCTTGGCGGACAGCGCGGAGCGCATAGCCAGCTTGACCTCCTTGTTGTTCATACGCTTAGCGTAGGAACGGGGCTTGGGGGCGAAGACAACGCCACCGTGACGCCACTGGGCAGCACGGATGGAGCCCTGGCGGGCACGGCCGGTGCCCTTCTGACGCCAAGGCTTCTTGCCGCCACCGGAAACCTCAGAGCGACCCTTAGCAGACTGGGTGCCCTGACGCCAAGAGGCCATCTGGCACTTGACGATGTGGTGCATAACGTGGATGTTCGGCTCGATGCCGTACACCTCAGCGGCGAGCTCGGCCTCGGCGACCTTCTTGCCCTCGCTGTTCTTTACTTCAAACTTTGCCATTTAAGTGTTCTCCTTGGTATGACGCTGGGCTAAATGGGCTGGGCCCTTAGGCCATACGGATGGCGACGAGACCATTCTTGGCACCCGGGACAGCGCCCTTGACCAAGATGAGGTTCTGCTCGGCATCGATGCGGACAACGGAAAGGTTCTTGACGGTAACGCGCTCGTTACCCATGTGACCGGCCATCTTGACGCCCTTGAGGACGCGCGCAGGATAGGCGCACTGACCGATAGAACCGGGGTGACGCTGGAAGTGAGAACCATGCGTCATAGGACCGCGGCGCTGACCCCAGCGCTTGATGCGACCCTGGAAGCCCTTACCCTTGGAGGTACCGATGACGTCGACCTTCTCGACATCAGCGAAATCAGCGACGGTGACGACCTCGCCGACCTTGTGCTCCTCGCCGTTCTCGACGCGGACCTCACGAAGGAAGCGGACAGGCTCGACGCCAGCCTTGGCGAAGTGACCAGCCATGGGCTTGTTCACGTTCTTGGCCTTGATGTCGCCGAAACCGATCTGGACGGCGTCATAGCCGTCGGTTGCCTGAGTTTTAACCTGCGAGACAGCGCAGGGGCCAGCCTGGATGACCGTGACGGGAACGACGTTATCGTCCTCGTCCCAAACCTGGGTCATGCCAATCTTGCGGCCGAGAATCATGCTGATCAAGATATGATCCCAACTCTCGCGTGGTCTTGGGACAATGCGTACACCACCGAGCGTACGCCCCTAGAGGACCACTACTTACACGACGTGCTCCCCAGTCTTGTATTGCGCCCGGACTACCTGACAACCCTATTAAGCAGGCATTTTGTCCAGCCAGAATACTCCCCTGGTTTCACACAGCTGTTTAGTATACACGGCTGCGGGCGTATCCATCGAGATTCATATTTCACTCACATTGTTTACGCAGGTAAAGTGCGTGGATGGCTCCCGAGCACGGCGGAGGGCCGGAGAAATATATTAAGGTCCCTGCTCTACAGTCCTGCGCAAGACGGAGAGCACATTAAGTGCTCTCCTTTGCGTGCGGAACTCGCGATGACCTTAATATATTTCTCCGGCCCTCCGCCGTGCTCGGGAGACGACACGTTAATGTCTGCTTAACTCTGCTCGCTCAGGCTAATGACTTTGTTGGGGGTCCACTATTTGCTGGAGGGTGAACTTGCATTGCATTGGCTCGCCCTCTACTTGTGGCTCCGCCTCATCAAAATCGAAAATCATAATGGCGCAGTTGGGGAGTTTTGTTGGGAGCTCGAAGCCCTCTGGGGCTGCAGCCTTGATGAATTGGCGGCTGGCACTGCCGTGGCTTACTGCTAGGAGGGTTTCGATGCCCTCGGCGCCCATGAGATTGGTGAGGGTACCTACCATGCGTTCTTGCAGTGCGCGGCTTCCTTCTCCTCCGAAGGGGACCAGGTCCTCGCCCGGATCCCAGACGTCGGTGGGAAGGGCATCGTGGGGGCCTTCTTCGAAGGTGCCGTAGCTGCGCTCGATGATGCCTTCGCAGGGGTCGACTGCTGCATCCCGGCCGAGGAGTTCGGTTGCGACGAGACTTGCCGTGTCCATGGCTCGGCCTAAGGGCGAAGAGACCACTTTGTCGGGAACGACGTTGTGGGCTTTGAGCCACGCGGCTGCCATCCCGGCTTGCTGACGACCCAGGTCGGTCAACGGAGAATCGCAGCGGCCCTGGACGAGCTTTTTAACGTTGAATTCTGTCTGACCGTGGCGGAGTAGATATAGACGCTTCATGCTCTCCCCTTCTGTATAACTTGCTTTGCTGGCACAGCCCTACTCGTGGGTATGGCCGACATAGTCTTCGTCGATCGTGATCTTGGCAATCGACTTGGGATATTCGGATTCGACACGTTTCGCCAACGCGCGCTTTAGGTCCTCGGCGTTCATCGTCAAATCCGAGGGTCGTACGCAGTCAAAGATCACGTTGGTATGCGTGGGGCCCGGAACACAGCGTAGGTCGTGGATCGAGAGGCGGCTATCAATCTCTTGAGCCATAGCGTTGATGCGCAGACGCATGCTCGCCACCTTTGGATCGTCGGTCACGATGGGATCGTAATGGAGCGTGACGATCATGCCGTCTTCGACCCTAAACGACTGCTCGATGTTATCGAGCGTGTCGTGACTTTCCAGCGGGCTGGCCTCGGCTGCCATCTCGGCGTGAGCGCTTGCGAACTTTCTGCCTGGGCCGTAGTCGTGAACCATCAAATCGTGAACGCCCAAAACGCCGGGGTAGCTCATGATTTTGTCTCGAATGTGCTTGACCAGCTTAGGATCGGGCGCCTGGCCCAAAAGCGGGCTCACCGTATCCTGGATGAGCTCAAAGCCGCTCCAGCCAATATAGGCGCCAACGGCAAGGCCGACCCATGCGTCAAGATTGATGTGCGTCACCTGCGAAACAATTGCGCACGCCAGCACAGCACCCGTAGCTAGGACATCGTTCTTTGAGTCCTGAGCGGTCGCATGCAGCGTCTCGGACTCAATGCGATCGCCGAGCCTTTGGTTGAGGGCCGCCATCCAGAGCTTAACAATCATCGAAAGCGCAAGGACTGCCACCAGGGCAAGCGAGAACTCGACAGGTTCGGGGTGGATGACGCGCTCAACCGAGGACTTGATAAGCTCAAGGCCGATCAGCAGCACGAGCGCCGCCACGACCAGACCCGAGAGATACTCGTAGCGGCCATGTCCGTAAGGATGCTCGGGGTCGGCCGGCTTGCCCGCCAGCTTAAAGCCAAGCACGCTCACGATGTTCGAGCTGGCATCGGACAGGTTGTTCATGGCGTCCGCCACAATCGAAACCGATCCCGACAGCACGCCAATTGCACCCTTCGCAGCGCAAAGCGCAACATTGGCGAGAATACACACTATGCCCGTCAACGTTCCCACGCGCGCACGGTCGCCCTGCGCACGACGAACAATCCACTCGACCATCCTCATCAGTCCCCACGGTACTACCTATATATCTATTGCTCAAACGGATTGTAGTGTAGCCACTTTGTCCTCCAGATACAAAAAGGCCGCAGCCCACACGGGCCGCAGCCTTGGAATATGACAAAGGAATCGTCCTTTTGTCGCACAGATTTATGCGCTTGCTTCAGCAGCGCTCGCCACTGTTTCGAGCGAATCAGCTTCGTCTTCTGCCGCCTGCACCTTTGTCGGCACCACGCCAAAGCAGTAGCTCAGCGCCGCAGACACCGCAAATGCTGCGCCGCCGGCAGCGCAGCACCACAGCAGATTCGAGATGCCGCCCGTGGCAAAGCCAATGACCATAAGAACATTCGTCATACCGATAGTATAAGCCGTAACGTGGCCTACGGCCGCAACAAGGCCTCCGACGGCGCCGCCAACGGCCATGCACGTCAGACACCTGCCATATTTAAAGCCGCATCCGTACAGCGCTGGCTCGCTTACGCCGCCAAGAATACCCGAGATTGAATAGCCCAGCATGAGCGCCTTCTCGTCCTTATCCGCAACGCGGAGCGACGCGCCAAAGGGCATACCCCAAACGGCGAACGTTGCCATCGTCGCGGCGATCAGGATGCACGAATCCGTTCCCACACTCATAAACTGCGCATAGGCGAGCGATAGGACAACGTTGCTGACACCCGCGATCTTAAGAAACTCCCAGCCCGCGGCAAGCCCCATGAGCGTGAGCAGCGACACGATGCCACCGGAATTGCCAAGCATAAACATAAGCTGTCCCAACAGCATGCCCAGATAGCTGCCCGCCGGCGCCGTAATACACAGCGAGACCGGAACCATGACGAGCATGGTTGCAAACGGAACAAACGAAAACGCCACGGCCTTAGGGATAACGCGCTGGAAGAAACACTCCACTCGCCATAGCACGGGTACCGAGATGAGAACCGGAATAACAGTCGTTGTGTAATCGTTGACCGGCGCGGGAAGCAGACCATACACGGAAGTCATCGATGCCCCCGTCGTCGATGCGGCATCGACGAGCTTAAGCAGATCGGGCGCAATCAATACGCCGCCCAGCATCATGCCCAGCTGCTCCGAGCAACCGAGCTGGCGGGCGGCCGCCCAACCAAGATAGATGGGCAAAAAGTAATAGCCAGCGTTATACAGCCAGCTGTAAAACAGGCGATAGATTTCGGAATCGGCAGGCCATAGACCAAGCATGCCTTCGCCCATAATGACGGCAACGGTGCGGAACAGCGCCGCGCAGACAATAAACGGCAACGCCGACATCATGCTTTTGGACAGATAGTCCACCACGGCCATGGCGTTTGATGAAACCGTCGTTGTAAACGAGGTGTTAGAAACTTGTGACATGGAACGCCTTTCCCAATGTGACATGCGGACTGTCCCTTTGTCACATCGTGCGGTACTGACCGATTGCGCGGTACTTTTCGTAGCGGAGGTTTGTGAGGGTCGCGTCGTCGAGCTGCCCAAGCGTATCGAAGGCATCAAATGCCGAGGACATGACGACACCGGCGATCTCCTCATGCGACAGGCCCCTATCGTCAACAATGCCGTCGATGATGCCGAGCGCCAACAGATCGGGGGCCGTGAGCTTAAGCGCCTCAGCGGCCTCATTCGCGCGCTCGGTATCCTTCCACAGGATCGACGCACAGGCCTCGGGGCTCACGACCGAATAGGCCGAGCTCGAGAGCATCAGGATGCGGTCGGCCACGGACAGCGCCAGCGCGCCACCAGAGCCGCCCTCGCCTGTCACCACCGAGACAATCGGCGTCTTAAGGCCGCTCATCTCCATGAGATTCTGGGCAATCGCCTCGCCCTGGCCGCGCTCCTCGGCACCGATGCCGCAAAACGCGCCCGAAGTATCAACCAGGCACAGAACCGGCCGACCAAATTTCTCGGCTTGGTGCATCAGGCGACGTGCCTTGCGGTAGCCCTCGGGATGTGCCATACCAAAGTTGCGACGCATGCGCTCTTTGGTCGTGGTACCGCGCTCGATGGCGATAACCGTCACGGGTCGCCCGTCTTTCCAGCCGATGCCGCCCACCACGGCAGCATCGTCGCCAAAGTAGCGGTCGCCGTGCAGCTCTACGAATCCGTCGAGACCCAACGAGATCATCTCGCCTGCCGTGGCGCGGTTCGCCGAGCGAGTCTGTTTGACGATTTCGAGCGCGCTTTTTGGTGCGGCCGAGCGCTTAAACAAGTGTCCCAGCTTTTTGTCGCGACGACCCGTATGCACGATCTCATGCGGTGCCCCCAGGCCGGGCGCGTGCCCTTCGTGCAGCGCCAGCAGCTCGCCTACCGTGAGCGCAATCTCACCACGCGGAACAACGGCATCGCAAAAGCCGTGCTCCAGCAAAAACTCGGAACGCTGGAATCCCTTGGGCAGACGCTTGTGCATGTTCTGCTCGATCACGCGCGGGCCGGCAAATGCCGTCAGGGCATCAGGCTCGGCCAGGATAATGTCGCCCTCCATGGCAAAGCTCGCGGTTACACCTCCGGTCGTGGGATCGGTGAGCACCGTGATATACAGGCCGCCCGCCTCGCTGTGGCGCCTAACCGCCGCAGAAATCTTGGCCATCTGCATGAGCGAGGTCACGCCCTCCTGCATGCGGGCGCCGCCCGATACGGTAAAGCCAACGACCGGCAGCCCCAACTCGGCCGCGCGCTCAAAGACACGACAGATCTTCTCGCCCACCACGGAGCCCATTGAGCCCATCATAAAGTTGGCATCCATAAAGAAGAGCGCGGTATCGCAGCCGCAGATTTTGCCCCTGCCGCACACAACGGCATCGTGCTCGCCCGAACGCTCGCTCACGCTCTTAAGCTTGTCGGCATAACCGGGAAACGAGAGGAAGTCCTTCGACGCCAGATTGGCATCCCATTCCTCAAAGGTACCCGCGTCGACCGTCATGCGCATGCGCGCGCGACCGCTCACGCGAAAGTGTTTGCCGCAACGAGGGCAGACCTCGAGGTTGTCGTGCAGGCGCGCCTCATCGATCACACGGCGGCACTCCGGGCATTTGACAAACACGTGGCGCGCGGGGAACTCGGCGCACGACTCGGTTATCGGCCCCTCAAGGACATTGACCGTCTTCGCTTTTCTATTCATCAGCATAGAGATGCCCCATCAGATCGGTGTGATACATGCCCGACAAAAACTCGTCGTTTGCCAGCACGTCGAGCTGAAGCTCGCTATTTTCGCTCACGCCCTCAATCACGAGCTCGCCCAGGGCCGAGCGCATCTTGCGAATGGCACCGTCACGCGTGGGCGCGCACACGATGAGCTTGCCGAGCATGGAGTCGTAGTACGGCGGAACTTTCGCTCCGGTAAACATGGCGGAATCCCAGCGCACGCGCGGACCACCCGGCACACGCAACGCGGTGACCGTTCCACATGACGGTAGAAAGTCCGGCGTTTCGGCATTGATGCGGCACTCCATGGCGTGGTTGCGGACCGGTACGTCCTCCTGCTCAAAGGGCAGAGGCTGGCCGGCAGCCACGCGCAGCTGCCACTTAACCAGGTCGGTATCGGTCACAAACTCCGTAACCGGATGCTCCACCTGCAAGCGCGTGTTCATTTCCATAAAGTAGAAATTGCCGTCATCTGAGTACAAAAACTCGATGGTGCCAGCGCCCTCATAGCCAACGGCACGAGCCAGGTCGCGCGCGGCCTTGTGCATACGGGCACGAATATCATCGCGTCCGTCGAGGCACGGCGCGGGGCTCTCCTCGATCAGCTTTTGGTTGCGGCGCTGCACCGAGCACTCGCGCTCGCCGAGCGAAAACACATGGCCCTGCTTATCGGCCATAATCTGTACCTCAACGTGATGCGCCGGCGCAACGAACTTCTCCATGTAGCACTCGCCGTCGCCAAAAACGGCCTCACCCTCGGCACGCGCCTCGATGAACGCCTTTGCCGCATCTTCCACGCGCTCGACCTTGCGAATACCGCGACCGCCGCCGCCCGCGCGCGCCTTAATAAGCACGGGGCAGCCGATGCGCTCGGCCTCGGCCGTTGCTTCCTCGGGGCTTTTGAGCAAATCGCAGCCCGGCACGATGGGCACGCCCGCAGCAGCGGCCGTTCGGCGTGCGGCGTCCTTGTCGCCCATGCTGTCGATCACCTCGGCCGAAGGACCGACAAACGCCAGACCGAACTTGTCGCAGTCGCGCACGAAGCTCGCCTTCTCGGAAAAGAAGCCATAGCCGGGATGAATTGCCTTAGCTCCCGACTTTACGGCACAGGTGAGCACGGCATCGTCGTTGAGGTAGCTCTCGGCAAGACGCGGGCCGCCGATGCAATACGCCTCGTCGGCAAGCTGCACGTGTAGCGCGTCCGCATCGGCCGTGGAATAAACGGCGACGGTCTTGATGCCCATATCGCGGCACGCGCGGATAACACGGACCGCGACTTCGCCGCGGTTGGCGATGAGCACTTTGTCGAACATGGAGCCTTCCTTAACTTTCGTGCATGAGTGCAAAAGACATATCGGCGCGGCAGCAAACCTCACCGTTGACGCTCGCAGTACCCGTCGCAAAGCGGAACGGCCCGCGCGCACGCGTGATGGAGCACACCAGATCCACCGTGTCGCCCGGGCGCACCGGACGCTTAAAGCGCACCTTGTCCAGACTCGTGTAGAACGGCGTCGCGCCGCGCGCCTCCTCATCGCCCATCAGCAGCACGCAGCAGTTCTGGGCGAGCATCTCGCACTGAATCACGCCGGGAACGACCGGGTTTCCCGGAAAATGTCCCTGCAAAAAGTACTCGTCGCCTGTAATCGTGATCTTGCCGTGGGCCTCGTCGCCCACCAGCTCGGCTTCGTCGAGCAAAAGCATCGGCTCGCGATGCGGTAACAGCTTCTTGAGCTCTTCTTTGTTCATAGATATCACCTATCCGATCCTCATGAGGCAGCTGCCAAACTCCACGAGGTCGCCGTCGGCCACGCAGATCTCGAGCACCTCACCGTCTGCCTCGGCCGTCACCTCGTTGAGAACCTTCATGGCCTCGATGATGCAGAGGGTCTCGCCGGCCTTGACCTTGGAGCCCACGCGCACAAACGGCTCGTCGCCCGGCGCAGGGGCAGCATAGAAGACGCCCACCATGGGAGCAGTCACCTCGGTGCCCTTGGGCTCCGGCGCGGCGGCAGGTGTCTGCGTGGCGGGTTCCGGTGCGGCAGGCGCGACTGTGGGAGCTGCAACTTGAGCGGCCATGGCGCTCGGCATAGGCATGGGCACGGCAACCGGCTGCGCCACACTCGCGCGCTCGAGTTCGACCGCGGTGCCATCGGGCTCCTCAACGCGTACGCGCGTGAGGCCGCGGTCCTCCATCACATCGGCTATCTCGGCAAGTCTTTTGGAATCCATGCTCTAGCTCCTCGTATATCTACGCAGCGCGATGGCGGCGTTGTGCCCGCCAAAGCCCAGGTTGGTCGAAAGCGCCCAGGTAAGGTCGGCGCGAACCGCGCGATTGGGCGTGTAATCAAGATCGCAGGCGGGATCGGGCGTGTGGTAGTTAATGGTCGGCGGCACCACGCCCTGCTCGAGTGCCATGGCGCAGGCCATGACCTCAATGGCCCCCGTGGCACCGATCATGTGCCCCGTCATCGACTTGGTCGACGAGACATGTGCGGCGCGCGCCGCGTCCTCGCCGAGCGCCCGCTTAATGCCTGTCGTCTCGGACGAATCGTTGAGCTTGGTCGAGGTGCCGTGGGCGTTGATGTAGAGACCCTCGGAAGGCTTGACGTCGCCCTCGGCTACCGCCAGCGATATCGCGCGGGCAATGCCGGCAGCCTCGGGATCGGGACTCGTGATGTGATAGGCATCATCGGTGTTGCCGTAGCCCACGACCTCGGCATAAATGTGCGCACCGCGCGCCTGCGCATGTTCCATGCTCTCGAGTACCAGCACGCAAGCGCCCTCGCCCATCACAAAGCCGTCGCGGTCTGCATCGAACGGGCGGCAAGCCGTCGCAGGATCGGGGTTGGTGGTCAATGCGCGGCAGGACGTAAAGCCTGCAACGGCATCGGGGATAATGGCCGCCTCGGCGCCGCCCGCGAGGATCGCGTCGGCATAGCCGTGCTTGATGGCGCGGAACGCCTCGCCCACCGCATGGGCCGAGGTCGCGCAAGCAGTCACGACTGGCAGGGTCGGTCCCTTTGCCTTGTGGCGGATCGCGATATTGCCCGAAGCCATGTTGGGGATCATCATCGCAATCATATAGGGCGATGCGCGGCGAGGTCCACGATCGGCGATCGTGTGGACGTTGTCGACGAGCGTCTGCATGCCGCCCACGCCCGAGCCCACGTAGACGCCCAGGCGCTCACGATCGATGGCGCCTTCGACATCAAAGCCCGCATCGTGCATTGCCTCGTCCGAAGCCACCAGCGCAAACTGAACGCAGGGGTCCAGATGCTTGGCGTCGCGCTTGCCAAAGTACTCGTTGCCGTCAAAGCCCTTGACTTCGGCCGCCACCTTGACGGTAAACGCATCGGTATCAAAGTGCGTGATCGGGCCGATGCCACAGGTCCCGGCGCACATGGCCGCCCAGGTGGCAAGCGCGGTGTTGCCGAGCGGCGATACGGCACCGATGCCGGTGATTGCAACTCTCTGTTCCATCATGGTCTCCTCATCCAAGCCGTTCTTCGGCCCTGGTTTCTACATCGCCATTCCGCCGTCGACGCGCACGACCTCGCCCGTAATGTAAGCAGCCGCATCGCTCGCTAAAAAGCGCACCACGCCGGCCACTTCCTCGGGACGTGCCATGCGCTTAAGGGGAATCTGTTCCTCGGTTGCCGCACGCACCTTCTCCGAGAGCTTTGCCGTCATATCTGTCTCGACAAACCCGGGAGCGACCGCGTTCGCTCGTACGCCACGAGGCGCAAGCTCGCGCGCCACCGCCTTGGTAAGCCCTATCACGCCCGCCTTGGAAGCAGCGTAGTTGGCTTGCCCGGCATTGCCCATCAGGCCCACGACCGAGCTCATGTTGACGACGCAACCGCCGCGCTGGCGCATAAAGGTCTTGGTGAGCGCGCGCGTCATATTGAATGTTCCCTTGAGATTGACATCGAGCACGCGATCGAATGCGTCATCGCCCATGCGCATGAGCAGGCCATCGCGGGTGATGCCGGCGTTGTTGACGAGCGCCCAAATGGAACCAAAGTCGTTGAGGACCGCTTCCACGCACGCGTTGACAGCAGCGGGATCGGCCACGTCGCATTGATATGCGCGTGCCGTGGCGCCAACCGCCTCACAGGCTTCGCACGTCTTGCGCGCCGCATCGACGCTGCCGGCATAGACGACGGCGATATCAAAGCCGTCCTCCGCCAGACCGACAGCGCAGGCGCGGCCGATACCCCGCGAGCCGCCCGTGACCAGCGCCACGCGACGTGAGTCGTTGCGCTCGAGCGCGCCGTTGTTCAAGTTGCCCATGTCATTCCTTTCGGGTTGCAGCCCTGTGGACTATGCGAGCTCGTCGGCAATAGCTGCGACCTGCTCGGCCGTTTCGCACGAATACACGCGAACGTCGCTCAGCGTACGCTTGACCAGGCCCGACAGCGTTTTGCCAGGGCCGACCTCAATAAACGTGTCGATGCCCTGATTCTGCAGAGTATGCAGCGTGTCGACCCAACGAACGGCACGACTCACCTGATTGGCCAAGACATCCGATGCCGCTCGCGGGTCCGCCGGATAGGGCGCCGCCGTCATGTTTGCCATGACCGGAATCAGCAGCGGTGACGGCGCGTGGCCGGCTTGGATATACGTCGCCAGCCCCTCAGTCGCCTCGGCCATATAGGGGCTATGAAATGCGCCCGACACCGCGACTTTCATAGCGCGGCCGCCAGCCTCTTTTACTAGGACGTCGAGCTCCTGCAGCGCCTCGGGCGCTCCGGCAACAACCGTCTGCTGCGGACTGTTGTAGTTGACCGGCCAGCAGTCCTCGCCGGCCTGTTTTGCCAGGTTCTCGACTTGCGCCGCATCGAGCTTGATGACGGCGCGCATGCCGCCCGGATGGCGCTCGGCAGCCGCGGCCATCAGCGCCGCGCGCTCGCACACGAGCTCAAAGCCCGCTCGCGTATCGAACGCCCCCGCAAAGGTGAGCGCGGCGACCTCGCCAAGCGAAAAACCCGCACAGGCGGCAGGTACCACGCCGCGCTCACGCAGGGCGGCAGCCGCTGCCAGATCGTGAACGAACACGCACGGCTGCGTGTTCTCGGTCTGCGAGAGTTCCTCCTTGGAGGCGCTTCGGCACTGCTCACTGGTCCCCGGGCGCACCTCGTCGACAATGGCGAACACCTCGGCGGCCGCCGGCGATGCCTCGATCAGGTCGACGCCCATCGCGGGGTGCTGGGCGCCCTGGCCGGCAAACAGAAACGCTACGCCACCCATGCGCACGCACCCTTCAGGACGTGCTCGGCGCCATCGACTAGGTCGTCAACGATTTCACGTGCACTTTGGCGCTCGTTGACCATGCCGGCAATCTGTCCACACAAAAACGAGCCCTCTTCGTAATTGCCGTCCTTGGCGGCCTTGCGAAGGGCGCCCGTGCCCATGGCCCCGAGCTCCTCGACGCTTACGCCCGCCGCCTCGCTCTTGGCGTAGGCGTTAGTGAAGGGGCTCTTGAGGGCACGCACCGGGTGTCCCGTCGAGCGGCCGGTCGCACGCGTCGAGGTGTCGTTGGCCTTCAGGACCATCTCCTTGTACTGCTCCGATACGGTGCACTCATCTGCGATCAGAAAGCGCGTACCCACCTGCACGCCGGCGGCGCCCAGCATAAAGGCGGCCGCCACGCCGCGGCCATCGGCGATACCGCCAGCCGCAACCACGGGAATATCGACCGCATCGACAACCTGTGGCACCAGTGCCATCGTCGAGGTCTCGCCAATATGGCCGCCTGATTCGGTACCCTCGGCAACCACGGCAGTGGCTCCACGACGCGCCACGAGACGCGCCAGCGCCACCGAGGCAACGACCGGGATGACCTTGATGCCCGCCTCGTTCCACGCCTTCATGTACTTGGTGGGATTGCCGGCACCCGTCACGACGACCGGCACCCGCTCGTCAATCACGACCCGCGCGACCTCGTCGGCAAACGGGCTCATGAGCATGACGTTGACGCCAAAGGGCTTATCCGTCCTGGCGCGCAGCTCATGAATCTGGTCGCGCAGCCAGTTGGCGTCGGCGTTCATGGCCGCGATAATCCCTAAGCCGCCCGCCTCGGACACTGCGGACGCCAGCGAGGCGTCGGCGATCCAGGCCATACCGCCCTGGAACACGGGCTTTTCGATGCCGAGCAGATCGCAGAGAGGAGTCTTGAGCATCTCTACTTCTCCAATGCCGCCTCGACCGTATCGGCGAACTCGCCGACCGTCTTGGGGTTCTCCTCGGTATCGAGCTGGATGCCAAACTCGTCCTCAACGGCGACGAGGATCTCGACGGTGCCCAGACTGTCGAGACCAATCTCCTCGAGCGTGGACTCGGGCTTCATCTCGACGTCGTCAAGACCGGCGGTCTCGCGGATAACATCGCAAACGCGCTCGAAGGTCTTCTGATCTGCCATGGTAGTTCTCCTTTGTTTGTGCCCTAGGGGCGTTTTTATTTCCTATGTGCGACTACTTCCAACGAAGTAGATAGCCACCTATATCCAGACCGGCGCCAAATCCAACGAGGGCGATGGTGTCGCCCGTGTGAAGTGCACCGGCGTTTGCCAGCCGGTCGAGGGCAAGCGGAATGCATGCGCTCGAAATGTTGCCGGTCTCGCGCAGCGTTCGAACCACGCGCTTGTCTGGCACACCGAGGCGCTTGACCGCCTGACTCAGGATTCGTTCGTTAGCCTGATGGAATACAAAATGGTCGATGTCCTCGACCGAAATGCCCGCATCGCTCGCAAGCTTATGGACCGTGTCGCAAATCGCGTTGACGCCGAACTTGAACACGCGGCGGCCATTCATGGACAGCACGCTCTCGCTATCTGCGGAGGCCTTAAACGGCGAGGTGCCGACCAGACCGGGAACGCACAACGTCTCGACGTCGGGCGCCGTCGAAAGCTCAACGGCAAGGGGGCTGTCTCCCCCAGCCTCAATCACCGCGGCGCCTGCCCCATCGCCAAAGAGCACACAGGTGGCGCGGTCGGTCCAGTCGAGCGCGCGCGTCATCTGCTCGGCGGCAACGACAAGCACATGCTTGGCTCGTCCTCGGGCGATATAGCCCTCGGCAACATCGAGCGCAAATACGAAGCCGGCGCAGGCAGCCGAGACATCGAAGGCAGGGCACGTCGCGCCCAGTCGCTCAGCAACGGCACACGCCTCGGCGGGAACAAGGTGGTCACCCGTCGTCGTCGAGCAGACGATCAGATCCAACTGGCTCGCGTCGATTCCGGACACCTGAAGTGCCCGCTCGCTCGCCGCTACGGCAAGGTCGTCAAGTGACTCGGTGGTGCAGACGTGGCGACTCTTAATACCTGTGCGGGTAAAAATCCACTCATCCGAGGTATCGAGGAACTCGGACAGCTCGTCATTGGAAACACTGCGCTTGGGAAGCGCCGAGCCTGTTCCAAGAATCGTGAAACCCATCACTAACCTCCTTTGAGTTGTTGACGCGTTTACATCGACCAAGAGAGGATAGCGCATTTCAGTCATTGTTAACGTGTTAACATTAAATTGTCCAAATGCGACAAAGGCTTCACATTGTGTCTCTCTCGACACCATTGCGTTATTCACTTATTCATTAAGGAGGTAGCAGCCGTTATGGATGCCAAATTAACGATAGTCGACGTAACCGGATCGACCAACGATGACCTGCTCGAAGCAGGAAAACAGGGAGCGCCGCACGGAACAGGACTTGCCGCCCGGGCTCAGACAGCAGGACGCGGCCGGCGCGGCCACAAGTGGGATTCAACCGCCGGCAACCTATTGCTTTCGATTGTCCTGCGTCCATGCGTTAATCCTGCGAAGTACTCTGGTCTTGCTGCCGTCAGCGGCCTAGCGGTGCTCGAGGCGCTCGAAAAACAGGGTCTTGCAAACGAGATTGGCCTCAAATGGCCCAACGACCTGGTCGCGCGTGGACGCAAACTCGGCGGCATTCTGGTCGAGGCCGCACGCGATAACGAAGGCAAACCTTTCGCCGTCTGTGGCATTGGCGTCAATGTGAACTATGCGCCCCAAGAGGTGCCCGATGGCGGCCTGGCGGCAATTGGCCTCTCGGACCTTAACGAGAACGTTCCTGCCGTCGACATGCTCCTCGACGAGGTCTATCACGCAGTTATAGACGCTGTAGATGCCTGGGCAGAGCGCCTCAACGCCAAAGAAAAAGACGCCGGTCCGATCGCGCCCGTCCACGACGAATATATCGCTCACCTCAATTGGATTGGGAAGCACGTTATCGCCCGCTCACCCGCTGGAGACGAGCTGGCACGCGGCATCTTTAAAACCGTCGATGCCTTTGGTCGCGCGTGCATCGAAACGGAAGACGACTTGCGATCCTTCCATTTTGAGGAGGCATCGCTGCGCCCCGTGAGCGAATAGGGCGCCGCAGCCACCTACTCGTCAGCATTGTCCGACAGTCCAAACCACCATTCAAAACAAAAGGGCCCCGCTACCGTAACGGCAGCGGGGCCCTTTAAGCTATGAGCGATATCGCTTAGAGCTTGATGTCGATGTCGACGCCAGCGGGGAGGTCGAGACGCATGAGCGAATCAACGGTGCCCGAGGTGGGGTCGAGGATGTCGATGAGACGCTTGTGGGTGCGCATCTCGAACTGCTCACGGGAGTCCTTGTTCACGTGCGGCGAGCGGATAACCGTGTACAGGTTGCGCTCGGTGGGCAGGGGGACAGGACCGGAAACGCGAGCGCCGGTCTTCTGAGCGGTCTCGACGATGAGCTTCGCGGACTGATCGACGACCTCGTGATCATAGCCCTTGAGGCGAATGCGGATCTTCTGGGTAGCCAACTTAAACCTCCAAAGAGTGCGAGAGATGCTCTCGCGGATTACGTAACAGGGAGCTCGAACTTAGGCGTTCTTGCTCATGACCTCGTCCACGATGGACTTGGGCGCGGGCTCATAAGAGTCGAACTGCATCGTGTAGGATGCACGGCCCTGGGTCTGGGAGCGCAAGTCGGTAGCGTAACCGAACATCTCGCCCAGCGGCACCTTGGCACGGATGAGCTTGCTGTTCTTGCGATCCTCCATGCCCTCGATCTTGCCGCGGCGACCGGAGAGGTTGCCCATAACGTCGCCCATGTACTGCTCGGGGGTCTCGACCTCGACAGCCATGATCGGCTCGAGCAGCTGCGGGTCGGACTTCTTGAGGGCGTCCTTGATAGCCATGGAACCGGCGATCTTAAAGGCGGCCTCGGAGGAGTCGACCTCGTGGTAAGAACCGTCGAACAGGGTGACCTTAACGTCGAGGACCGGGAAGCCGGCGATAACACCGGTGTTCAGGGCCTCCTGGATGCCCTTGTCGATGGACGGGATGTACTCCTTGGGCACGACGCCGCCGACGATAGCGTTGACGAACTCGTAGCCGAAGCCCTCCTCCATCTTCTCGAGCTTGATGACGGCGTGGCCGTACTGACCGCGACCGCCGGACTGACGGACGAACTTGCCCTCAGCCTTCTCGACGTCGTGACCAGCGGTCTCGCGGTAGGCAACCTGGGGCTTACCAACGTTAGCGTCAACCTTGAACTCACGGAGCAGACGGTCGACGATGATCTCGAGGTGCAGCTCGCCCATGCCGGCGATGATGGTCTGGCCGGTCTCGTGGTTGGTGGACACCTGGAAGGTCGGGTCCTCCTCGGCGAGCTTGGTCAGAGCCAGGGACATCTTGTCCTGCTCGGCCTTGGTCTTGGGCTCGATGGCAACGTCGATAACGGGCTTAGCGAACTCGATCTTCTCGAGGACGATCTCCTTGCCCTCGGCGCACAGGGTGTCACCGGTGGTGGAGTTCTTGAATCCGACGCAAGCGACGATGTCGCCGGCGGCAGCGTCGTCACGGTCGATACGCTCGGCGGCGTTCATCTCGAGGATGCGGCCGAGGCGCTCGCGCTGACCGTTGGAAGCGTTGACAACGTAGGAGCCGGACTCGGCGCGGCCGGAGTAAACGCGGACGTAGGTGAGCTTACCGACGAACGGGTCGGTCATGATCTTGAAGACCAGGCCGGAGAAGGGCTCGTCGAAGGAAGGATGACGCTGGATCTCCTCGCCGGTGTCCGGATCGGTACCGGTGACGGCCTCAACGTCGAGCGGGCTGGGCAGGTAGTCGACGACAGCATCGAGCAGCTCCTGGACGCCCTTGTTCTTGTAGGCGGAGCCCACGAAGACGAGGTTGAGCTCGTTGGCCAGAACGCCCTTACGCAGAGCAGCCTTGAGCTCCTCGACGGTGAAGTCCTCCTCCATGAGGATCTTCTCCATGAGCTCGTCGTCAAAGCTGGCAGCAGCGTCGAGGAGCTCCTCGCGCTTGGTGGCAGCGATGTCGGCGAACTCAGCCGGGATCTCGTCCATCGGCTCGGGGTAGGTCATGCCCTTCTCGTCGGCCTTGAAGTCCCATGCAGTCATGGTGACCAGGTCGATGACGCCCCAGAAGTTGTCCTCGGCGCCCATCGGGACCTGAGCGGCCACGGCGTTAGCGTCGAGACGATCCTTCATGGTCTCGATAGCGTTGAAGAAGTCAGCGCCCACGCGGTCATACTTGTTGATGAAGGCGATGCGGGGAACGTTGAAGGTAGAAGCCTGACGCCAAACGGTCTCAGACTGGGGCTGAACGCCGGCAACGGCGTCGAAGACGGCGACAGCGCCATCGAGGACGCGCAGGCAGCGCTCGACCTCGGCGGTGAAGTCAACGTGGCCCGGGGTGTCGATGATCTGGATGCGGTAGTCCTTGCCGTCCTTGTTCCAGAAGCAGGTGGTAGCAGCGGAGGTAATGGTTACGCCGCGCTCCTGCTCCTGAACCATCCAGTCCATGGTGGCAGCGCCCTCATGGACCTCACCGATCTTGTGGGTCTTACCGGTGTAGTAAAGAATACGCTCGGTCGTGGTGGTCTTACCGGCATCGATGTGGGCCATGATGCCGATGTTACGGGTATCGGAAAGCTTGTACTTAGGCTTAGCCATGTTAGTTCCTTACCTTAACTTACCAACGATAGTGAGAGAACGCGCGGTTGGCCTCGGCCATCTTGAAGACGTCCTCACGCTTCTTGACGGAAGCGCCCAGGCCGTTGGAGGCGTCGAGGATCTCGTTGGCGAGACGCTCGGCCATGGTCTTCTCCTTGCGAGCGCGGGAGAAGTTGACGATCCAGCGGATACCCAGAGCGGTGGAACGACGGGAGTTGACCTCCATCGGGACCTGATAGGTAGCGCCGCCGACACGCTTGGGCTTAACCTCGAGCGTGGGCTTGACGTTGTCCATAGCCTTCTTGAAGGTAGCGAGAGCGTCGCCACCCTCAGACTTCTCGGCAACGATCTCGAAAGCGGTGTAAACGATGCGCTCAGCGGTGGCCTTCTTGCCGTCAAGAAGGACCTTGTTGATGAGCTGAGTCACCAGGCGGTTGTTGTAAACGGCGTCAGGCTGAACCTCACGACGATTAGCTGCTGCACGACGCGGCATGTGAAATCTCCTTAAGTGTCTACCGTGCGGCGCTCAAGACGGCACACGGCGAAAGTATCAAAACGTTATCTGGCTTATTTAGCCTTGGGGCGCTTAGCACCGTACTTGGAACGGGCCTGCATACGGTTCTGGACCGGAGCGGCGTCGTAGGCGCCACGGATGACGTGATAACGGACACCAGGGAGGTCACGGACACGACCGCCGCGGACGAGCACGATGGAGTGCTCCTGCAGGTTGTGGCCCTCACCCGGGATGTAAGCAGTAACTTCGATGCCGTTGACAAGGCGAACACGGGCAACCTTACGAAGAGCCGAGTTCGGCTTCTTGGGGCTCGTGGTGAAGACGCGGGTGCACACGCCGCGCTTCTGGGAGTTGTGCTGCAGAGCAGCGTTCTTGGACTTCTTGGGCACGGAACGACGGCCCTGGCGAACCAGCTGGTTAATAGTAGGCAAAGCGTACTCCTTCTCGAATGATTCCAGCTTTCTGTAAAGTGCAACGGCTTGAATCGAGGGGTCAGCATCCCCCTACGAAACACGCAGTTCGATAGGATACGTGGCGTTAGCTGTGCCGTCAACAGACCACGCCGCCGGGCGTATCCCAAAATTGGCACATTTCCGCAAAGCCTACACAAAAGGAATCCCCTCCTGTGCGCGCTGGCGGATCCCCGGCCCGGGCGGCCCGCTGTTTAAGTTTGCTGCTCTACAGTCCTGCGCAAGACGGAAAGCACATTAAGTGCTTTCCTTTGCGTGCGGAACTCGCGACAAACTTAAACGGCGGGCCGCCCGGGCCGGGAATCCGACGCGCTCGTCGGGGCAACGTTACCTGCCAAAAAGGGACAGGTTTATTTTGGTCGGTTTTATCTGGGGAAACGTCGCGCTCCAACGGTGATCTGCTCTCACCTGTCGCATGGAAATCGGCGGCGCTTTCGGAAGTATGCGGCAAATTCTGGACCCGCCGAGCGCACCGGGGTTTTGCGATAATAAACCCGCAGGTAGAGCGCTTGAGCATATACGGTGTGGTCGACCCATCAAGATTTTGCCGCATACTTCAGGAATGCAGGCGAATATCGTGCGGTCTAACCGCCCATTTACCGCAAAGAAGGCCGCTTCCCCTAGTAGAAAGCGGCCCCAAATCTTACGAATAGACGATGGTAAAGGGTTCCGACGTTTCGGCGCCCCCTGTTGAAGTGCAGCGTGTGCCTTCGAGCGTTACTGAAACCACTTGGTCGACATCAATCAACTTCGTTGGCACCCAAATGTTCTCTCCGCTATTGCGTCCCATCGAAACATAGAAATTGTACGCCCCTGCGTCGTCATCTTCGATAATCTGCTCTGACCCATCCTTGTAGGTGACGGTCAGTTTATGATCAACTGCTTCATAGCCCAGATCATCGATGTGCGTCTGGATGGAAAACGGACTGATCTCGAGAGGCGAGTCATCGGAGCGGAGTTCTTTTGTATCGACGTGCGCTCCGACGTTAAACTCTGGCGTCGATACCTCGATCACCTTCGCATCCTCACCTTTGCCCTCCGTCCAACTGATATTCCAGGTGACCGCATGTCGTAAATCTCGATCGCGATTCCAAGATGCAAAGTACATCGTGCCGTTAATGACCGTGTCGCTTGATGTGTCTTTATCAATGGTGCAGCGTGTATCAGCCCATTCCTCGCCGAAGTTCATGCTGGGTGTACCGATGCCTTGTTCTTCTTCACCATAGAGAACAAGTTCGCCTGTCTCTGCTGCCGGCTTGTAGTAGTTAACACCATTTGGATTGGACAGCGTAAACGTCACAGCACCGCAGCCGTTTTGGTCGATAGCCATATCATGAATGTCGAGTGTATAGCCGTTGCCCTCGACGGACAGATTGACCTTCTGTACTGAACCCTCCAAGCTTTGGGGCGCGATACCATCACCAAACTCTCTGGTGTAGGTATATTTAGTCCCCGACGAGCCACCTTGAGTCCAGGTAACGGACTCTCCGTTGCCATGGTTTCCCCAGGCAGAGGCAAAATAACTGGAATTGACAACGGCGTAGGCGACCCCTCCGGTCGCCAACACCCCGGCAAGGCATCCGATCACAGCAACATACAGAGGCTTCGCGTGACCCTTTCGGCGAAGCGGCTCACCAGCAGCGGCATAAAGAACACGGTCAGCAAGATCGCTATCGGCTTGGACGGACTCGAAGGCCTGCTTGATTTGGTTGGATTTCACGGTCGCCCTCCTCTAGGATGAACTTGAGTTTCGATCTGCCGCGAGCTAAACGCGTTCGAACGGTCGCGGCTGGTACGTGCAACAACTCGGCAATCTCTGAAGTCGAGAAGCCCAGATAGTAATAGAGCACGATGGGGATACGAAATCGTTCTGGAAGCCGCATGACGTCCGACAGGACGGCCTTGGTCTCGTCCTGCGCCATCGAAAGCGAATCGGCCAGGTTCTCAATATCCTCCACGCGTCTCCACGGCTTTCGAAAGAGAGATTTGCATTCATTGATCGTGACCCGGATAAGCCATCGACGAAGATGTTCCCAGCTTTCAAATTGCGCATCGCTTTTGAGTAACTTCAGAAAGACGTCTTGAGCGACATCGTCGGCGTCGGCGCGATCACGCAGGTACGTCAACGCGATCCGAAACACGACATCCCGGTGGTCTTCGACCGCCTGTCTAAATGCTTGTTCTTCCATAATCACCTCCCGGTGACGTTAATAGTTCTCGATGAGGCCCTCACCATAGATACGCTCTGACCGGACGAAATGTTTCAAATTCAAGCAGGAAAAACCTACCAAAATAAACCTGTCCCTTTTTTGGCAAGGGATCAACGGAACGCAACAGGTTGAGCATACGCAAGCGAGCGGCCCCCAGAGCGTACAAGGTGGCATGAAAAAGGCAGGGCATTGACCTTTTGGTCATGCCCTGCCTTTTGAATGACAGATTGTAACTCTGGGGGCCGCGCAGCGACGGAGGTCGCCGCCGTTCGTTAGAACGGCGGAACTAGTTACTCCTCGTCGTTGTCCTTGGCCTCTTCGGCGTCGTCGGTGTCCACGAGCTGGTTGAGCAGCTCGTCGAGGGAAGCCATGTCCTCGTTGATCGCGCCGTTGGCGGGAGCCTTCTTGTCGTCGATCGGGGCGCCCAGGAGCTCCTCGTCGGCGTCGGCGTGATGCGTCGGAGCGGAGGTACCCAGCAGGATATCGTCCGGACCGTCGGGGCTAAAGACCATCTGCAGCAGCTGCGAGAGGTCTTCCTCGTCGGCAACGTCGTCGTTGTTCTCGAGGATGTAGAGCAGATCGTGGGCCTCCAGGCCGTCACGGAGCTCCTCGATCGCCTTGGCGCCGATGCCATCGATGCGCAGCAGATCCTCCTCGGACTTGCCAACCAGGTCGCCGACCGTCTCGATGCCAACCTCGCTGAACTTGTTGGTCCAGCGCTGCGACACGCCCAGGTCGTCGAACAGGTACAGACGAGCCTTCTCGGCGGAGATGGTGTGGCCGTTGCGGGTGAACGAACCGTCAGCACCACCGAACTCGTCGTAGCCGGCCCAGTCGAGCTGCTGCGGGAGCTGCTCGTCCAGGTCCTTGAGCTCCACAGGAGCCCACTCGGGCAGCGACTTGGCGTTGGGCGAAGCCGGGCCGTCGATGTCCACGTAGCCGTCGGCCGTGCGATACGTCAGCTTGGCGTTGGCGTACGGCTTGAGGCCGGTACCAGCCGGGATCTTCTTACCGACGATGACGTTGGACTTAAGGTCGAGCAGGTGGTCGACCTTGCCCTCGATGGCAGCCTCGGTAAGGACGCCAGCGGTACGGATGAACGAAGCGCTCGACAGCCAGGAGTCGATGTTGGACGCGACCTTGAGCGTACCCAGGATGACGGGCTCGGCCACGGGAGCCTGACCGCCCAGACGGGCAACGCGCTCGACCTCGTCGGCAAACTCGTAGCGGTCGACGTACTGACCAAGCAGGTACTTGGAGTCGCCGGGGTTGGTGATCTGCACGCGACGCAGCATCTGACGTGCGAGCACCTCGATGTGCTTGTCGTTCAGGTCGACGCCTTGGCTGGTGTAGACGTCCTTGACGCTCTCGACGAAGGTGTGCATCGTCGACTCGATGTCGGTCAGCTTGCGCAGGTTGCGGAAGTTAACGAAGCCCTTGGTGATCTGGTCGCCGGCGCGAACCTCGCAGCCGTCCTCGATCTCGGGCATGAAGCGCACCGAAGCGGGGACGCGACGCTCGTCGAGGACACGGGTGTGATCCTCGGAGTCGGTGAGCGTCAGCACGTACTCGGACTTCTCGGGCTTAATCGAGAGGTGGCCGGAGTACGGAGCCAGCTCGGCCTCGCGACCCAGGATCTTCTCGTTGACGTTGCCGACGATATCGAACATACGGCTGACCGTAGGCAGACCCTGCGTAATATCGTCGACGCCAGCGACGCCGCCGGAGTGAATGGTACGCATCGT
The DNA here is from genome assembly GCA_958350755.1 of uncultured Collinsella sp. Lineage (GTDB taxonomy): Bacteria > Actinomycetota > Coriobacteriia > Coriobacteriales > Coriobacteriaceae > Collinsella. The sequence goes on along the minus strand of CATWID010000001.1, from coordinate 70,744 downwards.
AAGCTGCGTACCGGGCTCGCCGATGGACTGGGCGGCAATAATGCCGACCGCGGTACCGATGGCGACCGGACGACGGGTGGAAAGATCCCAGCCGTAGCACTTCTGGCACACGCCGTACTTGGAGCGGCAGGTGAGCAGCGCGCGAAGCTTGACCTTCTTAAGGCCGGCATCGACCATCTTCTGGATGTCAGCGACCTTCTCGATGTAGCCGTCCTGCTCAAAGAGCACGGTGCCATCGGGAGCCACGACGTCCTCAATGAAGCAACGGCCGACGAGGTCGGTGTTGAGGTCGGTGGTGCCGGGGATGATGAGGTTGTAGGTGACGCCCTCGTGCGTACCGCAGTCCTCCTCGCGGACGATGACGTCCTGGGCCACGTCGACCAGACGACGGGTCAGGTAACCAGAGTCTGAGGTGTGGGATGCGGTATCGACCAGGCCCTTACGGGCGCCGTAGGTCGAAATGAAGTACTCGAGCGGCAGCAGGCCCTCGCGGAAATTCGCCTTAATGGGAAGGTCGATCGTCTCGCCGGACATGTCTGCCATCAGGCCACGCATGCCGCCGAGCTGACGCAGCTGGGTCTTAGAACCACGGGCGCCGGAGTCGGCCATCATGTAGAGCGGGTTCTCCTCGTCGAACAAGTCGAGCATGAGCGCTGCAACCTTATCGGTACAAGCGGTCCACTCGTTAACGACTTCGATGTGGCGCTCCGTCTCGTTGATGAAGCCCTCCTCGAAGTACTCGTTGATCTGGTCGACGTTGGCCTGGGCGCGATCGAGCAGCTCCTGCTTCTCGGCAGGGATGAGAGCGTCCCACACCGAGATGGTGAGGCCGGCGCGGGTAGCGTAGTGGAAGCCGGAGTACTTGATGGCGTCGAGGATCGGGCCGACCTTGGCCTCGGGATAGCGATCGCAGCAGTCCGCAACCAGCTTGGCCACGTCGCCCTTGACCATCTTGTAGTTCATGAACTCGTAGTCTTCGGGCAGGCACTGGCGGTTGAAGATGATGCGGCCGATAGAGGTCTCGAAGCGCGCGGTCTTGTTGCCGGTGACGTCGTAGTCGACGAACTCGTTCTTGCCGTTCTTGACGCGGAAGATACGGGTGCCGTCCTCGTTGATGACGTTGGCGTTCTCGGCGGACACGCGGACCTGGATCTTGGCCTGCATGTCGACCTCGGAGCGGCAGTCATAGGCGTGCAGCGCGTCGTCGAAGCTGGCGAACACGTGGTTCTCGCCCGGCAGACCGTCGCGGACCTGGGTCAGGTAGTACACACCAATAATCATGTCCTGCGAGGGGATGTTGACCGGCTTGCCGGATGCCGGCGAGCGCAGGTTGTTCGCAGAGAGCATGAGCACGCGAGCCTCGGCCTGAGCCTGGCTGGACAGCGGCACGTGGACAGACATCTGGTCGCCGTCGAAGTCGGCGTTGAAGGGCGAGCAGACCAGCGGGTGCAGGTGGATAGCCTTGCCCTCGACCAGAACCGGCTCAAAGGCCTGGATAGACAGACGGTGCAGGGTCGGTGCGCGGTTGAGCAGCACGACGCGGCCGTCGATGACCTCTTCGAGGATATCCCACACAAAGGTGGCACCGCGGTCGATAGCGCGCTTGGCGCCCTTGATGTTCTCGACCTTGCCAAGCTCGACCAGGCGCTTCATGACGAAGGGCTTGAAGAGCTCCAGCGCCATGGTCTTGGGCAGACCGCACTGGTGCAGCAGCAGCTTGGGGTCGGTAACGATAACCGAACGGCCGGAGTAGTCGACACGTTTACCCAGCAGGTTCTGGCGGAAACGACCCTGCTTGCCCTTGAGGGCCTCGGCGAGCGACTTGAGCGGGCGACCGCCACGGCCAGAGACCGGGCGACCACGACGGCCGTTGTCGAACAGGGCGTCCACGGACTCCTGGAGCATGCGCTTCTCGTTGTTCACGATGATCGCAGGGGCGTCCAGGTCGAGCAGGCGCTTGAGTCGGTTGTTACGGTTGATCACGCGACGGTACAGGTCGTTGAGGTCGGACGCGGCGAAGCGGCCGCCGTCGAGCTGGACCATCGGGCGCAGATCGGGCGGAATGACCGGGATGACGTCCAGAATCATGTTCGCGGGGCTGTTGCCACCCTTCAGGAAGGCGTCAACGACCTCGAGGCGCTTGACGGCCTTCTCGCGCTTCTGCTTCTGAGAATCCTCGTCAGCGATGATGGCCTTGAGCTTCTCGGCCTCGGAGGGGAGGTCGATGGCAGCGAGCAGGTCGCGGACGGCCTCGGCACCCATACCACCCTTGAAGTACATGGAGTAGTAACGGGTCATCTCGCGGAACAGCGGCTCATCGGAGATGAGGTCGCGCTCGGTGAGCTTCATGAAGGCGTTGAAGGCGTCCGTGCGGAGCTGCTTCTCGTCCTTGCACTCTTCCTCGATATCGACGATGCCAGAGGCGATCTCCTCGGGGGTCAGCGGCTCCTCGTCGGAGAACTCGTCAAAGTTCTCGGGGTCGCCCTGCTCCTTGAGGGACTCGATCTGGCGGGCGCACTCGGCATCGATCTCTTCCAGATCGGCGGCGAGCTCCTCGCGCAGGTCGTCGGCGTCGGCCTCGCGAGCCTCGTAGTCAACCTCGGTGATGATGCAGCTGGCAAAGTACAGAACCTTCTCGAGGTCCTTGGACTTGATGTCGAGCATACGGCTCATCGGGAAGCTCGTGGGGCTCTTGAAGTACCAGATGTGGGACACGGGAGCGGCGAGCTCGATGTGGCCCATGCGGTCGCGACGCACCTTGGCCGAGGTGACCTCGACGCCGCAGCGCTCGCAGACGATGCCCTTAAAGCGGATGCCCTTGTACTTGCCGCAGGAGCACTCCCAGTCCTTGGCGGGACCGAAGATCTTCTCGCAGAACAGGCCGTCCTTCTCGGGCTTGAGGGTACGGTAATTGATGGTCTCCGGCTTCTTGACCTCACCGTGCGACCAGGAACGGATCTGGTCGGCGGAGGCAAGGGAGATCTTTACCGAGTCAAAATCAGTAGCTTCGAAATCTGCCACAGTCAACTACTCCTTATCAGTGGTCGTGGCGGCGACAGCCTCGGGTGCCTCGGCGGTCTCGGCATCCTCGGCCTCGACGTCGGTGTCAACGCCGGCGAGCGCAGCCAGGTCGTCGAGAGCAGAGGTCTCCTCGGCGGTCACAGGGGCGGAGGCGTCCTCGTCGGCATCGTGCATGGGCTCGATGTCCAGCGCGAGGGAGCGGATCTCCTTGACGAGAACCTTGAAGGACTCGGGGATACCCGGGACAGGAACGTTCTCGCCCTTGACGATGGACTCGTAGGTCTTGACGCGGCCCACGGTATCGTCGGACTTGACGGTCAGGATCTCCTGCAGGACGTTGGAAGCGCCGTAAGCGTACAGTGCCCAAACTTCCATCTCGCCGAAGCGCTGGCCGCCGAACTGGGCCTTGCCGCCCAGAGGCTGCTGGGTAACCAGGCTGTAAGGGCCAGTCGAACGGGCGTGGATCTTGTCGTCGACCATGTGGCCGAGCTTGAGGATGTAGGACGTACCCACGGTAATGGGCTCGCGGAACTCCTCGCCGGTGCGGCCGTCGAACAGACGGGTCTTGCCGCGCTCGTCAAGCTGGGTGACGAACTCGGGGCGCATGTGATCGCCAAAGGCAGCGGTGGCCTTGTTGAGCATGTTCTTGTTGGCACGACGGATGACCTCGGCGATCTCGTCCTCCTTGGCGCCGTCGAAGACGGGCGTGGCGGTGAAGAACGGACCGGGGACGTACTTGTCGGAGTCGGCCTGCTCGGTATCCCAACCGCAGGCAGCAGCCCAGCCAAGGTGGCACTCGAGCAGCTGGCCGACGTTCATACGCGAAGGAACGCCCAGCGGATTGAGGATAACGTCGATCGGGGTACCGTCAGCCATGTAGGGCATGTCCTCGACCGGCAGAACGTTACAGATAACACCCTTGTTGCCGTGGCGGCCGGCGATCTTATCACCCTGCTGGATCTTACGACGCTGGGCGACGTAGACGCGCACCTGCTCGTTGACGCCGGGGGCCAGGTCGTCGCCGTTCTCGCGGCTAAAGCGGACGACATCGATGACGCGGCCGTAAGCGCCGTGAGGCATCTTAAGGGAGGTATCGCGGACGTCGTGGGCCTTGGCACCGAAGATGGCGCGCAGCAGGCGCTCCTCGGCGGTCAGAGCGCTCTCGCCCTTAGGCGTGACCTTGCCGACCAGGATGTCGCCAGGGCCGACCTCGGCGCCGATGCGGATGATGCCGTCCTCGTCGAGGTTGGCAAGCATGTCCTCGGAGAGGTTCGGGATCTCGCGGGTGATCTCCTCGGGGCCGAGCTTGGTGTCGCGGGCGTCGATCTCGTGACGGGTGATGTTGATGGTCGTCAGCAGGTCCTCGGCCACCAGGCGCTCGGACACGACGATACCGTCCTCGTAGTTAAAGCCTTCCCACGGCATGTAGGCCACGGTGAGGTTCTGGCCCAGTGCGAGCTCGCCGTGATCGGTCGAAGGACCGTCGGCCAGAGGCTCGCCCTGTTCAACGGTGTCACCGACGCGCACGAGCGGACGGTGGTTGATGCAGGTGGACTGGTTGGAGCGCTGGTACTTGGCCAGATGATACTCGTCCATGCCGCCGGCATGCTTGACGATAATCTTGGCGGCGTCGGCAAAGATAACCTCGCCGGCGTTCTTGGCCAGGGTGACCTCGCCGGAGTCCAGAGCGGCGCGACGCTCCATGCCGGTACCGACATAGGGAGCGGCGGGGTGAACCAGCGGCACGGCCTGACGCTGCATGTTAGCGCCCATCAGCGTACGCTTGGCGTCGTCGTGCTCAAGGAACGGGATCAGCGTGGCTGCGACGGAGAGCATCTGACGCGGCGAGACGTCCATGTAGTCGACGTCCTCGACGGGCACGTCGGCGGGAGCGCCGAAGGAGCCGTCGAAGTCGCGGGTACGGGCGATCACGGTGTGCGGGCGGACAAGCTTGCCCTCGGCATCGGTCGTGATGAACTCGTTGGTCTTGGGATCGAGCGGCGTGTTGGCCGGCGCGATGACGTGCTTCTCTTCCTCGTCAGCGGTCATCCAGTCGATCTGGTCGGTGGCAACGCCGTTCTCGACGCGACGGAACGGGGCCTCGATGAAGCCATACTCGTTGACGCGGGCGTAGAGGGCGAGCGAGCCGATCAGGCCGATGTTGGGGCCTTCGGGGGTCTCGATCGGGCACATGCGGCTGTAGTGCGAGTTGTGAACGTCGCGGACGGCCGTCGGCACGTTGGTGCGGCGGCTGGAGCCGGACTTGTGGCCGGCAAGACCACCAGGGCCGAGTGCGGACAGACGGCGCTTGTGGGTCAGACCGGTCAGGGGGTTCGCCTGGTCCATGAACTGCGAGAGCTGCGAGGAACCGAAGAACTCCTTGATGGAGGCCACGATCGGGCGGATGTTGATGAGCGACTGCGGGGTGATCTCGTCGATGTCCTGGGAGCTCATGCGCTCACGGACGACGCGCTCCATACGGCTCATGCCGATACGGAACTGGTTGGCGACGAGCTCGCCGACGGTGCGGATGCGGCGGTTGCCAAAGTGGTCGATGTCGTCGACCTTGAAGCCCTGCTCGCCGGCAGCGAGGGACAGCAGGTAGCGCAGCGTCGCGACGATATCCTCGTCGGTGAGCACCGTAACCTCTTCCTCGGTGGTGAGGTTGAGCTTCTTGTTGACCTTGTAGCGACCGACGCGGGCCAGGTCGTAGCGCTGCGGGTTGAAGAGCAGACCCTCGAGCAGGCTGCGGGAAGCATCCACGGTGGGAGGCTCGCCCGGGCGCAGGCGACGGTAGATCTCGATGAGGGCGTCCTCGCGAGTGAGGGCGGTGTCGCGCTCCAGGGTGCGCTTGATCACATCGGAGTTGCCGAGCAGCTCGATGATGTCGTCGTTGGTGACGGCGATGCCAAGGGCGCGCAGGAACATCGTGGCGCTCTGCTTGCGCTTACGGTCGATGGAGACCATGAGCTGGTCGCGCTTGTCGACCTCAAACTCGAGCCAGGCACCGCGGGACGGGATGATCTGGGCCTTGTAGATCTGCTTGCCCGAATCCATCTCGGAGCTGTAGTACACGCCTGGGGAGCGGACGAGCTGCGAGACGACGATACGCTCGGTACCGTTGATGATGAAGGTGCCCTGCTCCGTCATCATGGGGAAGTCGCCCATGAAGACGAGCTGCTCCTTGATCTCGCCGGTCTCCTTGTTGGTGAGACGGACGTCGGTCAGAAGCGGAGCCTGATAGGTCATATCCTTCTCGCGGCACTCCTCGACGGTGTGCGCGGGGTCGCCGAACTGATGCTCGCCGAAGGTAACCTCGAGAACATGGTTCTGGCTCTGGATGGGGCTGGATTCCTTGAACGCCTCACGAAGGCCCTCGTCCTTAAAACGCTCAAAGGATTCCCTTTGAACAGAGATAAGGTTGGGGAGCTCCATGGCCTCCGGGATTTTCCCGAAGCTGACGCGCTTGCGCTCAGTGGCAGTGTATGCGTAGGTCACCAGGTTTTTCCTCCTTCACGGAAATGCTCGGTGTGTTGGCGAGGCATGGCTTCGCCAGTTATCGCAACCTAATAGTTTATCAGGTACCGACCGTTGGGCAAGAAAAGCCTTGACGCGATTGAGTTTTTGGAGTAGCAAAGTTTTTCGACAGGAAACACGCAGGTAGATAGGTGTGTATCGAACACCTGTTCATATATTTTCTGTGAACGAGACCGCTGGTGCGGGCCTCTGAACGGCAGAATGGCAGCGAGGGTTGGCCGGACGGAAATTACATCCCGTTTTGAGGCCTCAAACTGGGTCGCAGTTTCCGGTTGAGCCCTGTTTGGGAAAGCATATCCCGTTCTGACCCGAAATTCCGGGTCGCAGTTTCCGCTAGGGGCTCCAACCGGAAAGCGCGTCCCAGAATTCGACCAAATTGTGGGCCGCACTTTCCGGGGCTAAGCTGTAGCTCGCATAAAAAACGGGTGCAGACCGAAGTCCGCACCCGTAAATGTCGATGCCCGAAGGCTTATTTGCGCATCAAGCCGCCGCGCTCGTCGATGGCGTCCCAGAAGGCATCGGCAAAGCGAGGGTCGCTTGCTGCCATGAGGGCGTTGGTTGCCATCCAGCCAGAGGGAGTGCCGGTGTCGTAGCCCGACAGCGGGTCGATGACGACGGCGTACATGGCCTCGCGGTCGAGCGAACGGGCCATGGCGTCGGTGAGCTGGATCTCGCCGCCCTTGCCGGCCTGCTGATCTGCCAGCAAGTCCATGACCAGCGGGCTCAGCAGGTAGCGACCGACGATGTACAGGTTGGACGGAGCCGCCTCGGGAGCGGGCTTCTCGACCAGACCGCCGATGCGCCAGACAGCGCCCGGCTCGGCATCGGCAACGTTCTCGGCGCCCTCGAGCGAACCGACGCGCTCGCCGGCGATAACGCCGTAGCGGCTGACTTCCTCGGGCGAGCAAGCAGCGACGGCGATAACCGAAGCGCCACCGTGCTCCTTGGAAACGGCGAGCATCTTGTCGCAGATATCGCGGTTAGGCACAACGTAGTCGCCCAGAAGAACCAGGAAGTTCTCCCCTGCCACGGCGTCGGCAGCAGAGCGAATAGCATGGCCGAGGCCCTTGGGCTCGTACTGATAACGGAAGTCGACCGGCATACCGCCAGCGTGGGCGACAGCATCGGCATAGGCGTTCTTGCCGCGCTCGCGCAGCAGGTTCTCGAGCGAGCGATCAGGCTGGAAGTAGTTCAGTAGCTCGGGCTTACCGGGAGAAGTAACGATGATGGCATCGTCGACCTCCTCGGGCTCGAGCGCCTCCTCGACGACGTACTGAATGACGGGCTTGTCGAGCACCGGCAGCATCTCTTTGGGCGTGCACTTGGTGCCAGGCAGAAAACGCGTGCCAAGACCGGCGGCGGGGATGATTGCCTTCATGTTATTCAAAGATCCTTTCGCAGGCGCAAAAGCGCCCCATGCGTGCGGCACACAGCCGCAGACCAAATTGCGATACCCAAGCATCTTACCGCTGGAACTATATGTCGCTACAAGGCAGAGACAATTCTTCAGCAGGTCAACGCAAATTATTGCTCGAATGGTGCAATTTTATTGCCCAACGGCAGGGCACCCGATACGACGCAAATCACAGAACATGGCAGTTTGAGCAACCGATGCCGAGGGACCGAAAAACAAAAAAGACGGGGCTCGCAATGCGAACCCCGTCTGCAAAGGAATCTGGCGAGAAAGCCTGATTACTTGAGGGTGACAGCAGCGCCAGCAGCCTCGAGCTTCTCCTTGGCAGCCTCGGCGTCCTCCTTCTTGGCACCCTCGAGAACAGCCTTGGGAGCGCCCTCGACGACCTCCTTGGCCTCCTTCAGGCCAAGGTTGGTGAGCTCACGGACGGCCTTGATGACCTGGATCTTGTTGTCGCCGAAGCCCTCGAGCACGACGTCAAACTCGGTCTTCTCCTCGGCCTCAGCAGCGCCAGCAGCGGGAGCGGCGACAACAGCAGCAGGAGCAGCGGCGGAAACGCCGAAGGTGTCCTCGATAGCCTTGACGAGCTCGGAAGCCTCGAGAAGGGTCATTTCCTTAAGAGCATCGATGATCTCATCGGTGGTAAGCTTAGCCATTTCTAAGTCCTTTCGGTTTCCGTGCGGATGCACGGAGATCAGTTAAAACACGGCGCGAATGCGCCAGGGGTGCGGCGTTGCCGCCGCGGGTGAAAACAGCAACTAGGCTGCCTTCTGCTCGGAGACCTGCTGGATCGAACGAGCGAGACCAGAGGAAACGCCGTTGACGCAGACAGCGATGTCGCGAGCGAAACCGGAGATGAGACCGGCGATCTGGCCGAGAAGCTGATCCTTGGTGGGCAGCTCGGCGATAGCCTTAACATCATCGGCGGAAACGGCCTTGCCGTCGGAGATACCGCCCTTGATCTCAAGGACGCCCTTGGACTTAGCGGAGAAGTCCTTAAGGGCCTTAGCGGCCTCGACCGGCTCGGTCTCGTAGAACACATAAGCGACGGGGCCGGCGAGGATCTCGTCGATCTCGGGCTGCTCCTGGTTCTTGAGAGCGATCTTGACCAGGTTGTTCTTGTAGACCTTCATCTCGGCGCCGCACTCGCGAAGCTGATGACGCAGCTCCTGAGCCTGCTTAACCGTCAGACCGTTGTAGTTGACGACGAACAGACCGGCGTTCTCGGCGATACGGGACTCGATCTCTGCAACCTTGTCGATTTTGTACTGCTGGGGCATGAATTACACCTCCTCAAATTCTTTCCGGGCACGGTCCGCCACAAGGACGTGACGGGGGCATGTCCAAAAAGAAAGCCCCCGCGCTGCATGAGCGACGGGGGCGAGAAGACATATCTACTCGACCACCTCGGCTGGCGGGATATCCCATTAAGCTCGCGGGCGATGCCCGTTTGCACCGGCTGTCTCTGGCAGCGGATTCGTGCGTGAACCGAAAGTATTATGGCGGGGACCCCGGCGTCGGTCAACGGGAAACCGGGCTGCACACAATTCCACCATCCGGCCGCGCCGCCGAAGGCCAGGCGCAAGGTTTTCGCTCGGTCAGGTCCTGGGCTCGCACGAAGAGCACATTAAGTGCTCTTCGGCTCGTGCGGAATCTACGAAAACCTTGCGCCTGGCCTTCGGCGGCGCGGCCTGCGGTGACTTTGGGGCAGCCCGGTTTCCCGTTGGCCGGCGCCCCCACTCATAAGCCTTAAGTCGGTGGGCTGATATGTTGCGTCCCTGATGGCTACAAGGTTGAAAGGAAGGTGGACAGGCGGCGGAGGCCTTCGTCCAGGTCTTTATCGGAAACGCAATAGCTGAGGCGGACGTGGCCTTCGGTGCCGAAGCAGTCGCCCGGGACTAGGGCTACGTTTGCCTCTTCGATGGCTTTGATGCAGAAGTCTTCGCTGGTTAGGCCGAACTTTTTGATGCTCGGGAAAGTGTAGAAGGCTCCTGCGGGCTCTACTACGTCGAGGCCCATGGCGTTTAAGGCTGCGAGTACGCGTTCGCGGCGGGCTCGGTAGACTTTGAGCATGGGGGTTGGGTCGACGGTCAGGGCTCGGGCTGCGGCGTCCATTTCGAAGGAGACAGCACTCGATACTAAGTATTGGTGAGCCTTTGCGATCTCGGCGATGACGGGGGCTGCCGCTGCGAGCCAGCCCAAGCGCCAGCCGGTCATGGCCCAGGGCTTGGAGAAGCTCTCGATGACCACCGTCTGGTCGCGCAGCTCCGGATGGCGCTGGGCAAAGCGCTCGTAGCCATCCACATAGACCAGACGGTTGTATACGTCGTCGCAGACTACGTAGATGCCCGCCTGCTCTGCCACGCGCGCCACGACGTCGAGCGATGCCGCGTTGAGAATGCAGCCCGTGGGATTGTTGGGCGAGCAGATAACGACGGCCTTGGTCGCCGGGGTCACACAGGCGCGAAGCGCATCCTCGTCAATCTGGAATTGCGCAGGCTCCGTATCCAAGAAGACCGCCTTGGCGTGGTTGGCCACGACGATGCTCTCGTACAGGCCAAAGGCGGGCGTGGGGATAATGACCTCGTCGCCGGGGTTGAGCATAGCCATAAATGTTGCCGACAGGGCCTCGGTCGCGCCGTCGGTCAGGATGACCTCATCGGCGGAAAACGCCAGACCCGCGTCACCCATATATTCGGACAGTGCCTCGCGCAGGGCGGGGCGGCCGTTGTTGGGCGGATAGTGCGTGTCGCCGCGGTCCAACGAAGCAGTCACCTCGGCGCTAACCACATCGGGCGTGGGAAAATCGGGCTCACCGAGCGCAAGCGCAATGCATCCCGGATGCTGCGCGGCGAGTGCGTTAATCCGACGGATGCCGGAGGGCTTGAGCGTGGCAAGCGAGGTATTCATGGGCAGACGCATGGCATTCCTTTCGTGAGGGTTGCACTAGGATAGCGCGGCGGAGCGCCGTCATACGGTGTAACCTAAACGGAAACCGACCGGAAAGGAGGCGGCATGGAGACGACCGCACGCGGCGATGTACCAAAAACACTGCATAACATCGCGTTTGTCAGTATTTCCGAGAGCGCCGATCTTGAGTTTTTGCTCTGGGACCTGCAGGATGCCATCGCCGCCTATGCACAGCTTTCCGGCACTGTGCTCCCCCACCCGGTCGTTTTGGAGGCGGATGATTCCGGCAGCGTTGCCGGTGCCGCCGATGGCATTGTGTTCGCCATTGAAGATGCACCCAATGATGAAGCGATGGCGCCCATTAAGCAGATGCTCGACCGCTTTGGCGGCGCAGGGACGCGTGCCTATGTTGTTGTCCAGGCCGACGTCGGCGGCCTCGAGCGAGCACACGGGCTCGTCGTGCGTCTGCGAGCGACGTGCGACCTTCGTGGGCTGTCATGGTGCGGCGGCGTTGTCGTCTGTACCGGCAGCGGCTTCGCGGCGCTTCGTCACTCACCGCGCATGGGACTCTTGCGGCGACCGTTTTCGGAAGCGATGGACAAGCTCGTAGGCGCCGTTCGTATGGGCTGTTCGGTTGAGCATGCGCAGCGACTTGGTGGTGGTAATGCCGAGGACGTCGACGCCGACGGCATGATTTGCACCGAGCCAGCCGTGCCCGCGCCGATCTGGCGAGGCGTTCTGAAACGTCTGGGCGCCCACGCTCAAACAAAAATCTAAATTAAATAACAGCCCAGTCAACGGCTTCACTCCAACGCTCGACAAGCCGCTCCAAACGCCACGCCGCGTTGGCAGGACTCGTCGACGGCAGCACGATGGCGGGTAGCCCCGTCCGCTCTTGTAGATAGCGTTTGTAGAGCCGCCCGGCCGCGCCGCCGTTGCAGATAACGACCTCAATCGGCGTGACATCGGTAATGCGCTCGACATGCGCCGGAACGACGTTTTTGATGCTCGCGTCGCTTGAGCCCTTGATGTCACAGCTCTCGATCACGTCCCACAGGGCCACGCCGCCGTTGAGCAGCATAGCCCGCTTGGCAGCAACCGAGGCGTCGAGCGTCGCGGGCTCGCCGCTCGCCAAAGAGTCTCCCTCGTTGGGCGGCACGGGCACACCGAGGCACGCGGCCATCACACGCCAAAAGCGATTCTGAGGGTTGCCGTAATAAAAGGCGTTGGCGCGCGAAAGCACCGAGGGAAACGATCCGAGCACCAAAACGCGCGAGTGCTGGTCGAACACGGGCTCAAACCCATGCTCAATATGTTGATAGCCCTCATCGGACGCAGCCATGGCCTAGGCCCTCAACAGATAGCGCACCTCGTAGGGTGCAAGCTCAAGGGCACCCGTTAGCTCGACTGTGGGCGCGCCGTCGGCAAGTAGGTCGGCAAAGGAGCCGTTGAGCTCGCCGGCTCCAAAGGTATAGGGCTCGTTCACGGCATTGACCGCCACGAGCACCGTCGCGTCGTCGCAGGCGCGCTCGAACAGTAGCTGCTTGTTCTGGATCACCACGTTGCGATAGGCACCATAGTTGAGGGCACGGGCCGCCGCGTCGTCTGCCGAGCGCAGGTGCGCGAGCTGCTTGATGAAGGCCGTCAGCTCGTTGGGCGCAGGCTCATCGAGCGCAGGTCGCAGCGCCCAGTCACCATCGGGGCCGCCCTTTTCGCCAGGAATCCCCCACTCGCTGCCATAGTAGACGCACGGAATGCCCGGCATGCCAAAGAGCATGCCATAAGCGGGGCGCAGACAGGACTTGTCGGTAAGGATGCTCGCCAGGCGCGGCACATCGTGGTTGTCGACAAACGACAGCAGATGCTTGCCGCGATAAATGCACCACGGGTCACCGCCAAACTGGCGATGCAGCGAGTGGGCGATCTCGAACATGTTGACCGAGTTAAAGCTGGAGTACAGGCCCTTGTAGCACTCGTAGTTGGTGCAGGAGTCAAGCATCTCGTCATTGACGATCTGGTTGTAGTCGCCGTGGAGCGTCTCACCAATCAGCACAAAGTCGGGCTTGAGCTCACGGGTAAAAGTATGCAGGCGGCGCATAAAATCGCGATCGAGCATATAGGCGACGTCCAAGCGCAGGCCGTCGATGCCAAAGCCCTCGGCCCAGCGACGCACGGACTCAAGCAGGTAATCGACCACGGCGGGGTTTTGCAAGTTGAGCTTCACAAGCTCAAAATGACCTTCCCAGCCCTCGTACCAAAAGCCGTCGCCATAGCAGGAGTCGCCGTCAAAGCTAATGCGGAACCAGTCCTTGTAGGGCGAGTCCCACTTGCGCTCCTGAACATCGCGGAAGGCCCAAAAACCGCGACCGACATGGTTGAAGACGGCATCAAGCACCACACGGATGCCATGGGCATGCAGTGTCTCGCACACGGCGGCAAAGTCGGCATCCCCACCCAGGCGACGGTCGATATGGCGCAGGCTGCGCGTGTCGTAACCGTGACTGTCGGATTCGAGTGGCGGGTTAATGAGCACAGCACCGATGCCGAGTTCCTGCAGGTAGCCGGCCCATTGGGCGATCTTCATGATGGGCGCATCGGGGTTGGGCGCAGCGTTGGCAGCCTGGGCGAGCTCATCCTCGGCAACGGGCGCGGCGTTTTCGCGCGGAGCTCCACAAAAGCCCAGCGGATAGATCTGGTAGAACGTCGTCTCGTATGCCCACATAGCAACCTCCCGGCAATCTTTCACGCAACGCCATCCATTGTATGCCCGCCGCGCATCCCCTCCCCCAAAATAAGTTGCGGTGAAATAGGGACTGTTGAGACCAATAAACCGGGCAAACAGTCTCTATTCCACCGCAACTGATGAGGGAACGTGATTAGGCGACGGGCTTTGCGCGGCGTATGGCCGGGAACAGCACCGTAATGGCGAGGATGACGCCCACGACGGTAATCGCCCCGCCCGCAAAGCCAATCCAAGCGATACCGGGACCCGAAACCACGGCGCCGCCGATTGCGGTGCCCGTGCCGATACCGAGGTTAAACAGGCCCGAGAAGATCGACATGGCGACGGCCGACGAGTCTGCCGGCGTGTACTTGATGAGCTCGGCCTGGAACGCCACGTTAAAGGCCGTGGCGCAGCAACCCCATAATGCGCAGACGGCAAGCACCAACACGAGCGCCGAGGCTGCGGGGGCCATAAGCAGCAGAGCCACCGGCACGCCGGAGAGCGTGATAGCCAAGAACGGGAAGCGGTGCCCGTCGAACAGGCGACCAAACAGCCAGCTGCCCACCAGACCGGAGAAGCCAAACGCCGTCAGCGTCATGGTGATGGCACCCGCATCGACGTGCGCGACCTGCGCCAGGAAGGGCTCGATATAGCTGTAGCTTGCGTAATAGCCGGTCGCCATAAAGACCGTGACCGCGTAGAGCGCGATCAGGAACGGGTTCTTGAGCAGCTCGGGCAGCTGCTTAACGGTAAAGCGCTCACCCGCCGGCATGGCCGGGAACACCGCTGCCTGGTACACCACCGCGGCGGCAGAGAAGACCCCGACCACGGCAAACGTCATGCGCCAGCCCACGGCCAGGCCGATGGCACGACCGAGGGGCAGGCCGAAAATCTGCGCGATAGACGAGCCCGTGGCGATCATGCTGATGGCGAGCGCCCCGTGGCGGGCGTCAACTAGGCGCGAGGCCATAATCGAGGCGACCGACCAGAACACGGCATGTGCGCAAGCGACCACCAGGCGCGCACAGACCAGGATGGAATATGTCGGTGCCACAGCGGACAGGAACTGACCCAGAGAAAACACGGCGAGCACGCCGAGCAGCATCCACTTGAACTCAAAGCGCGAGGCAAACACCATGAGTGGCAGCGACAGCAGCATGACGCCCCAAGCATAGACCGAGATCATGATGCCTGCCTGGGCCTCGGTGAGCGAGAACGATGCGGCGATATCAGTCAGAAGGCCGATGGGCATAAACTCCGACGTGTTGAACACGAACGCGCAGCAGGCGAGCCCGATAAGCGGGAGCCACTGACTGAGTGCGATACCACCTTGCTTTGTTTGAGCCATATAGGAAAACCTCTCCGATCATCTAGAGCGGTGGGCGATTATAGCAATGAGAAGTCTATAAAATGAGCAACAAAAGAATTCTTGGAAAACGATCGTTAACAGATGGCGCGCCAATTCTGCTTAGAAAGCAAGGTACGCAGAAACTCAATGTCGAAAACGCGGCTTCATCTTCGGGCTATCGCGCCTGCTCGGATACGCACAAGGACACCCCCATGAGCACGTCAATTTCGAGCCAACTCGCAACCGCACAATGAACTAGCAAAAGCAGCATATAAGCAAACGCCCCATAATAAAGTCCCTCATGTACAAGCGCCGTCACTGAAAGTGCCGACGGCAGCGCCGCACTCGAAACTACCCATCCAACAAGAACCTGGATAGCGCAACTTGCAACCAGGTTCCATGCCACCAGCAGCGTTGCGGGACGCGCGATTTCCCTGCAGGAGGAACGAAGCACCGTGACCGAACGCATGATGTAGCGTGGTGCAAACCGAATGCCTCGTAGTCCCCTCTGCTCCACGTCCGCATCTTCAATTAACACGAATACGAACGACGCGGAAAGAAGCGTCACGATTACTGCCACCACAAGCGAGCACAACACCCCGAGCTGGCTGCTCGCAAGCGAGGCAAAGACTACAATTGCCGATAAAATCAAGTGAACCAAATAAATTAGCAGCGCCCCAGAAATCTGGAGGGGAACCGTCGAGGCCAAGAGATAAACCGGAGGGGTTCGAGCAGGTTGCACCGTCTCTTTGGACCGGTCGACGGCAAATAATGAAAAAGCCACATTCGATAGAAGCAGGTTTAAAAAGGCCGCGACCACAGTGCAAATAAGCGTAATGGACGGATTGATATAGGCGAGCTCAGTTGCAACGTTTGATACACCAATTTGAAGCGCGCTCATAACAAACAAGGGGATATATAACGCCATCGTGCAGCCACTCCGGCATCCCTTCGCCCGATCGCCCGATTCCAGAAAGACATTGAAGTTCTCTCGCAAGTTCACTCTATACCCGTTTTCTTACTAGGCAGGGCGAACGAGCGCCAATATAAACGCCGGTCCGCCCATCCATGATTTCCAGTTTTAACGTCCAGACTAGTCTGTCCAGCCGTCGATGTAGTCGCGGTTAAGCTCAAAGTACTGCGCGGCGATGTCTTTCGCCAAGGAGTACGAATTAACGAGCGGGTGCATCGCGAGGCTCTCGACAATGTCGCGCTTCGATCGGTTAACGATGCCACGCGCCACGGTGCGCTCGTAGTACTTGACGCGACGAATCAATTCGAGGTTTCCCGCGGGCACAGAATCGGCTTCGACGCGATGCGGTACACAGCCATCGGTGGAGATATCGCACGTTGACTCGATGACATCTGTATCGAGAAGGCCGGGGATGGCGCCATTGTTGGGGGTGCACAGGATCATCTGCTGCGTCTTGCCAGAGCGAGCAATATCCATGAAACGGAGCGCAACACCTGCGTATCCGCCAGCATCTTTGCCGTACACGTCAAACGTCCACGGCTTGTCGCGGTGAATACCTGTCTCGGCCGCCATGTAGTTGTTTTCGCGCATTCCGTACCACTTCTCAAAGCACGCGAGGCCCTTTTCGAAGTCGTTCTCAATATCGATAGATGCAAGCTCGCTCGTCATTTCTCGATTAATTTCTTCGATTAGTTCGCCGCGCGTCTGGGGCGAAGAGAGAACGTTGGCAACGGCGCGCTCGCGATAGTAGAAATAGTATAGGTACTCATTTGGCACGCATCCGCGATTTAGAACGAGATCCTTCTCGAAGAACCTAAGATCCGTATGAGCATATGCCCCGTCGTCGTGGATCAAGTCGGGCATGATGTCCTCGCCGTCAACCGTCACATTGCGGAAGAACGAGAGGTGGTTGAGTCCATAGCACTCGCCCTGAACCGATGCGGGATCAACGCCTTTATACTCGGCAAACTGATGCAACATGCCCGAGGGGGCATCGCAAATGCCATAAGTAAAATCGTAGCCCATATCGCGTAAGGCCTGAGATACGACGCCAGCGGGATTAGTAAAGTTAAACACCTTGACGCCCGGCTTTGCGTACTTCTTGATTAACTCGCAATACGAAGCAAGCGCAGGGACGGAGCGCATGGCAAAAGACACGCCGGCTGCGCCAGTCGTCTCTTGGCCAAGAACCCCATGTGAGAGAGCAATGCGCTCATCGCGAACGCGCATATGGTCCCCACCGACGCGAATCGTCGTGATCACGTAATCGGCGTCCTTAACGGCCTCGACTGCATCGCCCGTCAATGAAAAATTAAGCGTGGGGCAAAGCATGCCCGAGACATGGGCGGCAAGGCCACCGTAGATACGCAGCTTCTCGGGATCATTGTCCATAAACACAAGTTCATCGATTCCAAGCGATGACGCCTGCTGGGCTATGCTCTTTGCCAAAAACATGGAGCGGACGCCACCGCCGCCTATGACCGTAAGTTTCATATCGAAACCCCCAATTAGCACATTCAATATTGCATGGTTCGCCTGTGTATGGATATTGTATCCAGCATGGAGGGCCGCTTCCCGCCCCGGCTGCAAGGCGGGAAAGGAATTCCCCAAGGAGTTATTATTTACGCAACGGAAGCGGCCACACACGTCCGGCGGGAAGGGAGCACCGATGGTTGATAAAAAGCAGATTTCCAAGCTCTACTCAGCCGCAAAGCTATCCGAAACCGAGCAAAGCGTACTCGAATACCTGCTCAACAATATCGACACCCTCGATGATATTGGCATAAAACCCGTCGCCATGGCATGCTTTACCAGCATGACGACAGTCATCAGGCTTTCGAAAAAGCTCGGCTACCGTGGCTACCGCGAAATGATGTACGATCTCAAGCACCTTCAGCATGTCTCCCGCGAAATGAATCAATCACTCAAAGACAGTAGCGTCCACTTCGTATGCCACACCGGAGATGTAGACGTATTCATCGCCGCACTGCATCGCAACAGAATGATCGGAGTAAACGGAGAGGGCTTCTCACGCATCGTTGCGCAGTACATGGCGACCAAGCTCGTTGGACTTGGCTTTTTGGCCGTCATACAGGACTTCCTAGAAACCGATCAGTTTGTCGAATCCAACCGAAATACGCTCAGCTGCATGATGCTCATATCCAAATCGGGCCAGACAGAAGCCATCCTGGAAACCGCAAGGGCATGCCACGACGCGGGCATTACGACCCTCGCGTTTACCGGCAACGAAGACAGCGAGCTCGCCAAGACGGCAGACGCGATCTTTACGATACATGACGATCACCCAATGGATCTTAAGAACGTTAAGCCTAACTGCTTTACCGGAAGTTGTATTCTCGCATTCGAAGAACTATTGAGTATCTGCCTTGACAATCTAAAACAAGAAGGCTTGGCTCCCTAAATCATGCGATAGGAAGCCAAGCCCTGGAATTGCGCTATGCAATTGAAAGCCACTTGCGCGTTTTACTCGTCACCGAGAACTTCGTGCACCTCAGAAGCGACTTCGCCGACACGAGGACCGTAAATGACCTGGATTGCCTTGTCGCTCAGGCGGATAACGCCCATAGCTTCAAGATTCTTGGTGAACACCTCGTCGTCTGCAACCTTAGAACCATCCTTGACAATCACGCGAAGACGTGAGATGCAGTTGTCAAGATCATCAATGTTGTCGGCTCCACCAAGCGCTTCGACAATGCCAACAGCAAGCGCGCTGTCCTTGGTCGCACGGCCCTGGACTGCCTTCTCGGGAGTGCTATCAGACTCGCCCTTTGCCTCAGCGGCCTTTGCCTCGAACTCGGCTCTGCTGTTGATCAACTCAATATCGTCACCATCGTCTCGACCGGGCGTCTTGATATCGAACTTAGTAATAAAGAACCGGAAGAGGAAGAAAGCTACCAGGAAAAAGGCGGGGAGCAGAATAAGGTACGGAAGCAGATTAAGCTTCTCGGGGCGGAATAAGAATGGGATCAGGTCCTTGATATTTCCCTGGTACACCGAAACGCCCATTGCCTCCGAGAGAACTTCACCCAGTCCGGAAAGCGGAGCGTAAACGCCAAAGTAGAGCCAGGGGGCGGCAAACAGGAACGTAAAGAGAATAGGCTCCGTAACGCCAAAGAAAACAGTCGAAATCACTGTGGGGATTAAAAGACCAGCAACCTTCTTGCGGTTCTGGGGCTTGGCACAAGACCACATAGCAAGGGCGATGCCCGGGAACAACGCGTAATCGTTAATGCCATAGCCAGCCATGAAGGCCCTAACCAAGAGCTTGTCGCTACTGGGAGAAGCGAGCTGTGCAAGCTGAATAGCGCTATTGCCCACCACGCGCGTTCCGTCGACGACCATGGAGCCGCCAAGCTCAGTCCAATACATGGGCGTCTCGAGCAGCGGATGCAAGCCAAACGGCACAAGGCTCTCGAGCACCCAGCGATAGACAAACGTACCGACCAGACCGGAGCCTTTCACGAACGTCGCAATACCCGAGAAGCATCCACCGATGACGGGCCAAACGAAGTACATGATGCCGCCCAGGACGCCACCGGCGACCAGCGATACAATGGGAACCGTTCGACTGCCCGCAAAAAACGCCAGCGCCGTTGGAAGCTTGGTCTTGTAAAAACGGCCGGTGATCCAGGCGACCAGGCAGCCCACGATAATGCCGCCAAAGACACCAGAGCTGTAGCCAAAAAAGCCGAGCGAGGTAGTGTAGAGTGCGGACTGCTCACTCGCCTGAATGGACGTAAGGCCGACCTTCTGAAGAGCTTCCACCGTTGTATTGTCGGCAGCCAAGCCAGCTGCTCCAAGCAGAATCTCAACCGTCTTGAGCATGGTGAGATAGCAGACAAGGGCAGAAAAGGCAGCCCAGCCCTTCTCTTTGCGAGACAAGGAGAAGGCGCAGCCGACGGCAAACAAAACACCGAGGTTTCCAATGATTACCTCGCCGAGACCCTTAAATACCGAGAAGAACGTAAAGAGCGGCGAAGCGGCATACCAGTCCCAATTAACGCCAAGGGACACAAGGGTCAGTTCGGTCGTAAAAACGCTACCGATACCCAAAAAGAGACCGGAAATGGCAATGAGCGTAATCGGAACGAGCATTGCCTTTCCGAACGATTGGAATTTTTCTTTCATCAATTCCCTCCTCAATGAGCCTCCACAAACGACTATTGCACCCCACGTCCCCACACAGGCGAAACGGAAGACATGTTCGGCAATAGACACAAAGTGATTGTAGAAAGGGGCACACAAAATGCGCATCGGCATCGCGTAATGCGGTTAAATCGACCGACGATTGCAAGTATTTACGAATCCGTAAACGGCAGCAAATAGGCAGCGAACGGCAACCTGCAGCGTAGGACAGTCCCCGCAGGCCGACAATTACCGGTATTTTGGCTCATATTTATTGAATTGTTGCTCGCCCAAAAGCGCGGAGCATCAACGCGCCCCTAAGCCAACCCCAACAATATGCCCGCCGAATGCACGACAAACGCCACGATCCAGGCGACCGTCACCTGAAACGCGAACACGGCAACGGCATAGCGCGCACCCAGCTCGCTCTTGACGGCACCGATGGCCGCCACGCAGGGCGGGTACAGCAGCGTAAAGACCAGGAACACGTAAGCGGTAAACGGCGAAAACATGGTCGACAGTGCCGCGGGCGAGGTCGCGCCCAAAAGCACCGTGAGGGTCGAGATGACACTCTCCTTGGCGATAAGGCCGGTGACGAGCGCCGTGGATGCTCGCCAATCGCCAAACCCAAGCGGCGCCAGCGCCGGCGCGATGATGCTGCCGAGACCCGCAAGCAGGCTTTGCGACTGATCGGCGACCACATTAAAGCGAATGTCGAACGTCTGAAGGAACCAGATGACCACGGTAGCGGCAAAGATAATGGTAAAGGCCTTGGTAATAAAGTCCTTGGCCTTATCCCATGCCAGCATCACCGTCGTCTTGACGCTCGGCAGACGGTAATTGGGAAGCTCCATGATAAACGGCACCGGGTCGCCCTTAAATGCCGTGCGGTTGAGCACCAAAGCCGCGATGCAACCGATCGCAATGCCAATCAGATAGAGCGAGACCATGGCGGGAACCGTCGCCTGTGGGAAAAACGCCCCGCACAGCAGACCGTAGACCGGCAACTTGGCCGAGCAGCTCATGAACGGCGTGAGCATGACCGTCATCTTGCGGTCGTGCTCGGATGGGAGCGTACGGGTCGACATGATAGCCGGCACGGTGCAGCCAAAACCGACGAGCATGGGGACGAAGCTGCGGCCCGAAAGGCCAAAGCGACGCAGTACCTTATCCATGACAAAGGCCACGCGTGCCATGTATCCGGAGTCTTCCAGAATGGAAAGGAACAAAAAGAGCACGACGATAATCGGCAGGAAGGTCAGCACGCTGCCCACGCCCGTAAGCACGCCGTCGACAGCCAGCGAGCGCACCACGTCGTTGGTGCCGAACGCCTTGAGGCCCGCATCGGCCGAGGCGATGATGGCAGCGATGCCGTCCTCCATGAGTCCCTGCAACGCCGCGCCGATCACGCCAAACGTCAGCCAAAAGACGAGGCCCATGATCACCAGAAACGCCGGAATGGCTGTGTAGCGACCCGTCAGGATGCGGTCGATCTTGACGGAGCGCACGTGCTCGCGGCTCTCGTGCGGCTTGACGACGCAACGCCCGCACACGTCGCCGATAAAGCTAAAGCGCATATCGGCCAGCGCGGACAGACGGTCGGTGCCGGCTTCGCCCTCCATCTGGGTAATGATGTGCTCGATAGCGTCGAGCTCATTGCGATCCAAGTGAAGCGCCTCGGTCACCAGCTCGTCGCCTTCAACCAGCTTGGTCGCCGCAAAACGCACCGGAATGTGCGCCGTCACGGCATGGTCCTCGATCAGGTTGGCAATACCGTGGATGCAGCGATGCAGTGCACCGCCGTCCGAGCCATCGGGCGCACAGAAGTCCAGGCGACCGGGGCGCTCGCGGAACCGCGCCACGTGCAGAGCGTGTTCCACCAGCTCGCCGATACCCTCGTTGCGGGCAGCGCTAATGGGGACAACAGGCACGCCCAACAGGCTCTCGAGCAGGTTGACGTCCACGGCGCCGCCGTTGGCCGTCACCTCGTCCATCATGTTGAGCGCGATGACCATGGGGCGGTCGAGCTCCATAAGCTGCAGCGTCAGGTACAGGTTACGCTCGATATTAGTAGCGTCGATGATGTCGATGATGGCGTCGGGGTTTTCGTCCAGGATAAATTGGCGACTGACGATCTCTTCGCCCGTGTACGGAGACAGCGAATAGATGCCGGGCAGGTCGGTAACGCTTGCCTCGGGATGGTTACGGATGGTGCCGTCCTTGCGGTCGACCGTCACGCCGGGAAAGTTACCGACATGTTGGTTGGAGCCCGTAAGCTGGTTGAACAGCGTGGTCTTACCGCAGTTTTGGT
Organism: uncultured Collinsella sp.; assembly: GCA_958350755.1. Lineage (GTDB taxonomy): Bacteria > Actinomycetota > Coriobacteriia > Coriobacteriales > Coriobacteriaceae > Collinsella. Next base: position 48,359 of record CATWID010000001.1, on the reverse strand, counting down.
TGCCGGCGAGGGCGAAATGCAGCGGCGCACCCTCGGGCACGGCCGTTTTTGCCGCACGGGGCGAATACGTCCCCTCGCCAAGTGCCGGGTGCTCCGTCGTGCCGATTGCGGCGTTAGTGCGCGGACCCGTGTCTGTGTCGTGAACACCCACGAGCTCGATGCGAGCAGCATCGTCCTTGCGCAGCGTCAACTCGTAGCCACGCAGGCGAATCTCGAGCGGGTCGCCCATAGGAGCGTACTTCATCATGGTGACTTCGGTGCCCGGCGTTAGGCCCATGTCCAAAATATGCTGTCGGAGTGCCTGATCGTCCGATGCCACCGATGCGACAACGGCGTCCTTTCCAATCTCGAGTGTATCGAGCTTCACGCGCTCATCCTTTCGTTAGACGCGGTTAACCGTTTACCGGGGCTAACCAACTCGTAACGACAAATGATAGCGCTCTGAACTATTATATAAAGTCAAATACCGATGTTTACCTGCGCAAACTTTATGCGGTGCGCCCCGAAAGCTCTTTGCGCATACCGCTCAGCGAGATCGAAATGGAACCCGACCGCGCGGTAGCAGTGAGTCGATCACCCTCAACCGACCCCGTGCATGTAAAGGGCGCCTTGCCCATCAAGACGTGGGAGATAGTACCCGAGAGCTCAAAGAAATCGCACTCAGCGCGGGCACCCGAGAGAGCGATATTGAGACCCCTGACGTTTAGTACTGCCCTGAGCGCGCCGTTCACCCCATGTGAAAACGTCACCTCGCCGCGCTTGCTCCCCACCGGCGTCTGGGCCAAAACCACATACGTACCCTCAAGCATGGCTCCTCCTCTAAGCAGACTTTTTGAAACGGGCAAGTAGTCTACTTTTACATATGGCGTTCCAGGAAGCGGAAGGCCAGGCGGATCCAGGGACGGACGGAAACCTGCTTGTCCTCGTTGTCGACCGCGGTATTGGCGTTGCCGAGCGAAAGGCCGTGGCCACCCTGGTCAAAGACGTGCATCTCGCAAGCGACGCCCTCCTCGGCCATGCGCTGCGCAAACGGGTAGACCTGCGCGATCGGCGCCGTCTTGTCGTCGGACACGCCCCACACAAAGGTTGGCGGCATCTGACGCGAAACATGTGTGGTGGGGCAGATATCGGCCAAATGCTCGTCAGTTGCCTCGCCACCCGTCACCATCGACAGGTAGTCGTTGAGCAGATCGCGCCCCGTCTTGCCGCCCGTCTTTGGCACGCGCAGGTCGATGCGCGGGTCGCGCGTCTGCATGTCGCGCACATAGGCAAAGTCGAGCAGCGGATAGCCCAGCACCACGGCATCGGGACGAATGTCGTCCGGACGCGCCCCTGCCAGGCCCGCGAAGGGACCAGCCTTCCATTGCGTTGCCAGCGAAGCGCAGATCATGCCGCCCGCCGAGAACCCCACGACGCACACGCGCTTGGGATCGACATGCCACTCGTCGGCATTCGCACGCACCGTGGTGACCATCTTGGCAAGATCTGCCTGGGGGTGCGGAAAGCTCACGTCACCCGTAGAGCTCGTGACATAGTTGAGCACAAAGGCCTGGTAACCGTGATCCAAAAACGCAAACGCCACGGGATCCTGCTCATGCGGAGCGATATGCGTAAACGCACCTCCGCCGCAGATAATCACGGCAGGGCGGCGGCCATTCGGTTTATCGGGCAGCGGCTCGGCACCCAAATACGTAAACGTTGCCGGATATTCCTCGGTCGGCTCCTCGCCCCACAGCGCATGGTTCTCGACAATCATATGTGCTCCCTTCGCGCAAATTAAGCGCCATTGTTTTTCGCCTTCAAGCGTACCCCACTTGAACCCGTGACGCAGAAACACGCCAGCAATAAGTTTCCCTTCAACTGATATATCACATAATCCCAGCTCAGAGGTATCGCTGAGCAGCGTAGAATAGGGGGTGTTGACCAAGCCGCGAAACAGATATGAAACGTTTCCGGCAAACCAAACGCGCGATATGCGCCTATTTAAGTTGGAGGCAACTATGGGTCTGCTCGATTCGCTTAAGTCCACCTTCACCTCGACCGGCGAGGCGTCCGTTCCGCCCGCAGCAAGCTTCGCCACCCGCGAAGGCGTCATCTATGCCCCCGTCAACGGCGTGCTCGTCAACCTGGACGAGGTTCCCGACGAGACGATCGCCTCGGGCATGCTTGGCCAGGGCTATGGCATCGAGCCCATTACCGGCACCATCTATGCGCCCGCCAACGGCCGCATCGGCGCCACCACCGTCACCAACCACTCCATCGGCATGATTACCGAGGACGGTCTTCGCGTGTTCATCCATGTTGGTCTGGGCACCGTGGAAATGAACGGCAAGGGTTTTGCCCGCTTTGTTGAGATGGGCGATGAGGTCAAGGCCGGCCAGCCGCTCATCAGCTTCGACCGCGACGCCATTAAGGCCGCCGGCCACGAGGACATCGTGACCGTCATCGTCTCCGAGCTCGACCGCCTCAAGAGCACCGACCACGTCGGCGAGTCTGGCACGCTTATCGGCGGCAATCCGCTCGTCAAGCTCGGCGATCCGCTATTGGTTGCCAAGACCAAGTAGCAAGGCCCCGCGCCACACAGCCAAAAGGCACCTCGTCAAGCGCCCGCGACCATTTGGCCGCGGGCGCTTTTCGTTTGAAAAACCATCCCGCCAATGCCTTATCTGTATAGCCCAAATGAGCCGAGCTGCTAGAATATCGAACTGTATGGATAACTATCATTCAACCGCTATGGGAGGATACGTGAACCGCACCAAAATCGCGCAGCTCTACGCCGACGCCGAGTCGCTCGGTGGCCAGACTGTCACCGTCGCCGGCTGGGTCAAGTCCGTCCGCGACATGAAGAACTTTGGCTTTGTTACGCTCAACGACGGCAGCTGCTTCCGCGACCTGCAGGTCGTCATGAACCGCGAGGCACTCGACAACTACGACGAGATCGCCCACCAAAACGTCTCGGCCGCGCTCATTTGCACCGGCACCGTCAAGCTGACCCCCGATGCGCCCCAGCCTTTCGAGCTTTCTGCCACTTCCATCGAGGTCGAGGGTGTCAGCGCCCCGGATTACCCGCTGCAGAAGAAGCGCGCGACCGTCGAGTTCCTGCGCACCCAGCAGCACCTGCGCCCGCGCACCAACCTGTTCCGCGCCGTGTTCCGCATCCGCTCTGTCGCGGCTGCCGCCATCCACCGCTTCTTCCAGGAGCAGGGCTTTGTCTACGTCAACACCCCCATCATCACCACGAGTGACTGCGAGGGCGCCGGCGAGATGTTCCGCGTGACCACGCTCGACCCCAAAAATCCGCCCCTCACCGAGTCCGGCGAGGTCGACTGGAGCCAGGACTTCTTTGGCAAGCATGCGAGCCTCACCGTGTCCGGCCAGCTCAATGCCGAGAACTTTGCCATGGCCTTTGGCGACGTGTATACCTTTGGCCCCACCTTCCGCGCCGAAAACTCCAACACCACGCGCCACGCCGCCGAGTTTTGGATGATCGAGCCCGAGATGGCCTTTGCCGATCTGAACGATTACATGGATAACGCCGAGGCCATGCTCAAGTACGTCCTTAAGGACGTTATGGCCACCTGCCCCGACGAGCTCAACATGCTCAACAAGTTTGTGGACAAGGGTCTGATCGAGCGCCTGGACCACGTGGCAAACTCCGACTTTGCCCGCGTTACCTACACCGAGGCCGTCGAGATCCTGGAGCAGGCCGTCGCCGCCGGTCACAAGTTTGACTATCCCGTGAGCTGGGGCATCGACCTGCAGACCGAGCACGAGCGCTTCCTGACCGAGGAGCACTTTAAGCGACCGACTTTTGTGACCGACTACCCGGCCGAGATCAAGGCGTTCTACATGCGCATGAACGAGGACGGCAAGACCGTCGCCGCCGCCGACTGCTTGGTGCCGGGCATCGGCGAGATAATCGGCGGCTCCCAGCGCGAGGAGCGCCTGGATCTGCTCGAGGCCCGCATCAAGGACCTGGGTATGAATCCCGAGCAGTACAAGTACTATCTGGACCTGCGCCGCTACGGTTCCTGCAAGCACGCCGGCTATGGCTTGGGCTTCGAGCGCCTGGTTATGTATCTGACCGGCGTGGGCAACATCCGCGACGTCCTGCCGCACCCGCGCACCGTGGGCAACGCCGACTTCTAATCGCCACAGCACCTCCCAGCGCGTTACAGCACATCGCGTCATCGCCTCTCGGCAAGCCGAGGGGCGCTTTTTTCAACAGCATCCGTCAAGCTTTTGGCAAGTTTTTGGTCAGTTGAGCAGGGCTGTTGAAAACTCGAACCGCCGTTTGCCGACGACTACCGACCGCCCAGAGCGCTCTGCGCCCCTGGGAAAACCCAGCGTCCTAGGCTCCATACCGTTGCCACCCAAAACGGAAAGGACGTGGGCACCATGACCGAAGCCGCTGTTGAAACCTACGACACCACAACTAGAGGCGCCGCCTCAATGGCAGCCTATCGCGCCGTTCGCATCCTGCAACTATTAAGCGAGAACACCGGCGAGGACAAGGCCATGCTTTCCGATGAGTTGGTCCGGCGCCTCGCCCATCCCGACGACCCCGCCCGCATGCCCATCTCGGCGGCGCGGCGCAGCATCTACACTGCCATCTCCGCACTTCGCCATGCCGGATACGAAATTGAGTACAAACGCGGTGTGGGGTATCGGCTCTTGACCCGCCCGCTCACCGACGAAGAGATCATCCGGCTCCACGGCATGGTCATGCGCAACCGCTCTACGCCCATCGCCATTCGAAAAAGCATGGCGCAGCACTTGGTCGCCATGGCGAGCGCCGACGTTCGCGGCTACCTCGATGCACCCGAGCCTGCTCCAAGTGCCGGCAGCAAATCCGCCAAGGCCACGCGCACGCCCGTCAAGCGCATCGACACCTGCGAGCTCATCGAGCAAGCCATCGACCACGGAACCACGGTGGGCTTTGATATTTCGAGCGTCACGACACGTGGCGAAACCGAAGTAGCACGGATGACGCTCCGCCCCTTTGCCATCAAGCAACGAGACGGCATCTCGTATTTGCTGGGAACGGTCTATGACGCCCGAGGCGCCGATGACACGCTGCGTACCGTAGAGATCGGCCGCATGAGAAACGTCACCACGCGTCTCCTTGACGGCAAGAAGCTCTTCGCCGCCCTCGACGAGGACGACGCCGCCTCCGCCGCATAAGATCCTCCGCCGTCCATTCGACTACCCGTACCGCCCATCCGATTCTGTATTAAAAAACCCGCCAGATTATTGTAAAAATGGACATCCGCGCTACTATAGTTCCACTTGCACTTTGTCCAAGTGCAGTGTTTCCAGCCATTTTTACTGGGGGTAAAGACATGAACGATATCACCATCAGCCGCAGGAGCCTTCTGGTCTCCGCCGGTCTGCTCGCACTGGCCCCGCTTGCCGGATGCGGCGGCAACTCTGGTTCCGGCTCTGCAGCCGCCGGTTCCGACTACACCATCGGCGTTCTGCAGCTCACCGAGCACTCCGCACTCGACGCCGCCAACGACGGCTTTGTCAAGGCCATCAAGAAGAGCGGCCTTAAGGTCAAGATCGACCAGAAGAACGCCCAGAACGACCAGTCCACGTGTAAGTCCATCGCCGACAAGTTCGTGGGCGACAACGTCGACCTGATCTACGCCATCGCCACGCCTGCCGCGCAGGCCGCCGCCGGCGCCACGGCCGACATCCCCATCGTGGGCTGCGCCATCACCGACTACGCCGCCTCGGGCCTAGTCCAGGACAACGACAAGCCCGGCACCAACGTCACCGGCGCCTCCGACCTCACCCCGGTCGCCGAGCAGCTCGAGATGATGCAGAAGGTCTTGCCCGAAGTAAAGAAAGTCGGCCTGCTCTACTGCACCGCCGAGTCCAACTCCGACGTCCAGATCAAGGCCGCCAAGAAGGAGCTCGACAAGCTGGGCCTGGAGTACACTGACTTCACCGTCTCGAGCTCCAACGAGATCCAGTCCGTCGTCGAATCCGCCGTGGGCAAGGTCGACGCGCTGTACTCCCCCACTGACAACACCATCGCCGCGGGCGCTTCGCAGGTCGGCCAGATCTGCAAGGAGAATAAGCTCCCCTTCGTGACCGGCGAGGAGGGCATGTGCATGGCCGGCGGCCTGTTCACCCTCTCCATCAACTATGAGGACCTGGGCTATGCCGCAGGCGAGATGGCCGTCAAGATTCTGAAGGGCGAGGCTAAGCCCGAGGATATGGCTATCGAGCACCTCTCAAGCAAGGACTTGGTCGTCGTCAAGAACGACGAGATGGCCGAGGCGCTGGGCATCGACCTTTCCGCCCTGGACGAGTAGCACCATGCGCCGTAACGCATCTTGGGTTCGTTCTCGCGCCATAGCTGCGTTATTCAATATTTGAGCCATTGGGGCGAACGCTAAAGACCGGCGTTCGCCCTGCTTGTTTCGGATGAGACAAAACATCCGTCCGCAGCTCTTTTATGCATTGCTACCGCTATCATGGTTATTCACGTGTCCACCCTATCCTAGGAGGTATGAAGCATGCTCATTGCATTGCAGGGCGCCGTTTCGCAGGGCGTCCTCTGGGGCATTATGGTGCTCGGCGTGTTTATCACGTTCCGCCTGCTCGACATCCCCGATATGACCTGCGACGGCAGCTTTGCCCTCGGCGGCTGCATCTGCGCCGTGCTCATCGTCAATAACAACGTCGACCCGCTGCTCGCCGTGCTGGCCGGCATGTGCGCCGGCGCCATCGCCGGTGCTGTCACGGGCATTCTGACCACCGTCTTCGAGATTCCCGCGATCCTCGCCGGAATCCTCACCCAGATCAGTCTGTGGTCCGTCAACCTGCGCATCATGGGCAAGTCCAACACGCCCATCCTCGCCAAGGGCACCATCTTCTCGTCTGTTAGCAACATGACGGGCCTGCCGCAGTCCACCGTCGCCATCATCCTGGGCATCTTGCTCGCTGTGGCTATCGTCGCCATCCTGTATTGGTTCTTTGGCACCGAGATCGGCTCGGCACTGCGCGCCACCGGCAACAACGAGTACATGATCCGCGCCCTGGGCGTCAACACCAACTCCACCAAGATGATCGCGCTGGTGCTCTCCAACGCCCTCATCGGCCTTTCGGGCGCTCTCATCTGCCAGAGCCAGAAGTACGCCGACATTGGCATGGGCACCGGCGCCATCGTTATCGGTCTTGCCGCCATTGTTATCGGCGAGGTGCTCGGTCGCCTGCTGCCCGGCGGTCTCACGCAGTTTAGCGTCCGCCTGGCCTCCGCCGTCTTTGGCTCCGTGGTCTACTTCCTCATCCGCGCCATCGTGCTGCAGCTGGGCATGGACGCCAACGACATGAAGCTGCTCTCCGCTGTGATTGTCGCCGTGGCCCTGTGCGTGCCCGTGGTTTGGGAGCGTTACAAGCTCCGCAGCTCCTACACGAGGGGAGATGAGGCAGATGCTTAAGCTCTCGCACGTCAAAAAGACCTTTAACAAGGGCACCGTCACCGAGAAGCGCGCGCTCACCGGCGTCGACCTCACCCTTAACGACGGCGACTTTGTAACCGTGATTGGCGGCAACGGCGCCGGCAAGTCCACGCTGCTCAACATGATCGCCGGCGTGTATCCGCTCGATTCGGGCGTTATCGAGCTCGACGGCACCGACATCTCGCGTCTGAGCGAGTCGCAGCGCGCCAAGTACCTGGGCCGCGTGTTCCAGGACCCCATGCGCGGCACCGCAGCCGACATGCAGATCGCTGAGAACCTGGCCCTCGCCAAGCGCCGCGGCCAGCGTCGCGGTCTTTCGTGGGGCGTCACCAAGGCCGAGAAGGACGAGTATGTTGAGCTGCTCAGGCGCCTAGACCTCGGTCTGGACACGCGCCTCAACGCCAAGGTCGGCCTGCTTTCGGGTGGACAGCGCCAGGCACTCACCCTGCTCATGGCCACGCTCACCAAGCCACGCCTGCTACTGCTCGACGAGCACACCGCGGCGCTCGACCCCAAGACGGCCTCTAAGGTGCTCAACCTGACCGAGGAGATTGTCGACGAGAACCACCTGACCACGCTCATGGTCACGCACAACATGAACGACGCCATCCGTCTGGGCAATCGCCTGATCATGATGCACGAGGGCCACGTAATCTACGACGTGGCGGGCGATGAGAAGAAGTCGCTCACCGTGGCCGACTTGCTGCAGAAGTTCGAGGAGGTCTCGGGCGGCGAGCTCGCCAATGACCGCATGCTGCTGAGCTAAAACCTGCCAATAAGGGACAGGTTTATTTTGGCAGGTTTTATCTGCGCAAACGCCAAAACCGCCGCAAAGGGGCAGACGCCTTTGCGGCGGTTTTCGCTAACCCCCATATCGAGCACAGAAGCCCGTCCGATGTGATCGGACGGGCTTTTTGGTGGGTATCATGATTGAACGATCATTAGGAGGTTTTCCCTACATGGAATTGTTTGAGCCGATTCTTCATTTCTTTGAACAGCGATGGGTCCACAACATCATCTGGGCCGGCATCTTGGCGATAGGCACGGCAATCGTCACCAAAGTCGTTTCCAAGACCCTGCGGCACCTGCTCAACCGCGACGACAACCCACTTCCGGCATCGAGTATCTTCATCAACATCGCGCGCGCCGTCATCTGGATGATCGGTGGCAGCTTTATCCTCGACAACTGCTTTGGCATTAACGCAAACGCGCTCGTCGCCGCTCTTGGCGTCGGCGGCATCGCCATCTCGCTGGGCTTTCAGGACACGCTGTCAAACCTTATCGGCGGCATGCAGGTGACCTTTATGGGCATCATCAAGCCCGGCGACAATATCGAGGTCGGCGGCGTGTCGGGCGTGGTCCAGGACATCACCTGGCGCCACACGACCATCGTGGACGCCTGCGGGCAGACCATCATTGTCCCCAACTCCAACATTTCCAAGAACACACTCGTGCATTTGATGCCCTTTGGGCGCGTGGCCGTCCCCGTCGCGGTCAAAGACCCCTCCAAATGGGCATCGCTCGATGTGCTAGCAGACGAGCTCGCCAGCGCCACCAAAACGGCCGTCTCGCCCATCTCGGGCTTTGACAAGGAGCCCTACGTGCTCTTTAGCGAGATCGGCGACTTTGGCATTAAGGGCAAGATCATCTTTATCGTCAGCGACGACGGCACTACCTTTACGGCGGCCGACGCCTGCATCCGTGCCATCGCCCCCATCATTGCCTAAACCACCACAAAGGGGACAGGCACCTTTGTGGTGGTTTTCATTCGTGGTACCATGGTTTATATAGTTGTTTAAACGACTAAGGGAGCAAAACTATGGAAGAGGCCTATCGTCAAGCACGCAAGCGCGGCGAGCAAGGACGTCGACGCGCCATTAGCCAAAGTGAGCATCCATACCTTACGGACCTCGATAGTTTGGTTGCCCAGCTCCCCTTAGGTCAGCGAGAGAATGTCGGCCTAAGGGATATTCCGCTCGAAATGGTCGTCGGCACGGTTACCAAGGGTCGTCAGTCTGCCTTTTCGTGCAATTATATGCCCCTGTTGCCATTTAGCACCGAGTTCGCCCGCAAGTGGTCCAACCTCTACGACATCCAGGTGACCGAGGGCTATCGCGACCCCATCATCGTCACCGAGTTCATGCATCGGTTTTACGTCCAAGAGGGCAACAAACGCGTCAGCGTCCTCAAATTCCTAGACGCCCCGACGGTTTCGGCCAAGGTCACCCGTCTCTACCCCGGCACATGGGATTCCGTCGAAAGCCGCCTGTACGGCGAGTTCTGCGCGTTTTGGCGCGTCTGCCCCCTATACGAGATCGAGTTCTCGCGCGAGGGAAGCTACGAGACGCTCGCCAAAATGCTCGGTCAAAACCTTATCGAAAAATGGCCGCAGAAAAAGGTCGACTACCTGCGCCACACCTTCTTGCTCTTTAAGCGCGCCTACCTGCGCGCGGGCGGCGACCACCTGGACATTACGCCCGCCGACGCCATGCTCGTCTACCTCAATGTGTACAACCAGGACCGCCTGCTGGATACGCCGACAGATATCGTCGTAAACCGCCTGTGCAAAATTTGGCGCGAGCTGGTCATTGCTGGCAAAAATGACGAGGACAAGGTCGATCTTGTCGAAGCGCCGAGCGTCGACGAGGAGGAGACGCCCGCCAAGTCCACCTCCGGCGTGCTCAACTTCTTTATGGGCAAGACCGTCTATTCGGCGGCCAACCCCCTGCGCATCGCCTTTATCCATGAGTTCCCCTGTGCGACGTCGAGCTGGGACAGCCTGCACGACCAAGGGCGTCAGTATCTCGATGAGCACTTCGGCGGTATCGTGCGCACCGAGGCGTTTGAGGACTGCCACGATCCGGACGTGTTCTACGCCGCCGTGGAAACGGCTGTCAAACATGGAGCAAACGTCATCTTCTCGACCTCGCACCGCCTGATGGAATACACGCTCAGGGCAGCCGTTGAGTATCCCCAGATTCGGTTCCTTAACTGTTCTATCGGCCTTCCCCACCAAAGCGTCCGTTCGTACTTTGGCAAGATGTACGAGGCCAAGTTCCTCCTGGGCGCCCTTGCGGCCAGCATGGCGGACAACCATCGCATTGGCTACCACGCGTCGGTCTTTGCGTCGGGCGCGCTTAGCGAGATCAATGCCTTTGCCATCGGCGCCTCGCTGCTCGACCCTCGCGCGCAGGTAATCCTCACCTGGGGCGATGTACCCGCCGGCGGTCTTGCCGAGGCCATGTGCCGCGAAGGCGTGAGTGTTATGACCGGCGTCGACATGTCCAAGTCGCTGGAGGACCCCACGGCCTACGGACTCCAACGCTTGGTCGATGGCAAGGTCGTCGGCATCGCCATGCCGGTATGGAACTGGGGCCGTTACTACGAGCTTATCGTGCGAAGCCTGCTGCATGGCACCTGGGATGAGACCAGTGACAACAGCCAGGTTCGCGCCGTCAACTACTGGTATGGCATGAGCTCGGGCGTCATCGACATTCGCTACGCTCCGGGCCTGCCCTATCAGACGCGCAAGCTTGTTCAGCTGCTCCGCAATGGCATCGTCGAGGGTTCCATCAATCCATTTGGCGGCGAGCTCCATAGCCAAGACGGCGTGGTGCAGATCGAGGGCTTTCCCCCACTGCCGAGCACGCAAATTGTCGAGATGGACTGGCTGGCCGACAACGTGGTGGGCACCATTCCGCAACTCGACGATGAGCCGAAGGTCCGCGCCCTATGAAAATCCTTGCCATAGCCGATACCGAAGAACGATGCCTATGGGAGTGCTTTCGCAAGGAACGCTTTGAGGATGTCGACCTGATTTTGTCCGCTGGCGATCTGGACCCGGACTATCTTGAGTTTTTGGTCACGGTCATCAACAAACCGCTCATCTACGTGCGCGGCAATCACGATGACCGCTACGCACGTCATGCACCGGGTGGCTGTATCTGTGTCGAGGACACCGTGTACGTGTATCGTGGCGTCCGCATTGCGGGGCTTGGCGGCTCCATGCGCTATCGAGATGGCGCTAACATGTACACCGAGCGCGAGATGGCCAAGCGCGTGCGCAAGCTGTCCCGCAAAGTGAGGATGGTCGGCGGCTGCGACATCTTGCTCACCCATGCGCCCGCCGCCGGCGTGGGCGATCTAGACGATCTGCCGCATCGAGGATTCGAATGCTTTAACACAGCGCTCGAGTCCTGGAATCCCGACTACATGGTCCACGGACATGTGCATCAATGCTATGATCGCGACTTTCAACGTGAGCGTCAGCATGCATGCGGGGCAACGATCATCAATGCCTGCGGCTATACGCAGTTTGAGCTGGACGAAGCGCACTACCCCATCCGTGGCTGGCAAGCAGCTTGGCTCAACTCGCAAACCATGCGCCGCGAGCTCAAACGCCACGAGGCCATCGAGTCCTCAACCGCCAGAACACCTTGGTAACTACCTCAAAGGGGACACTAGCCCCTTTGAGGTAGTTTTGACGCGATAGCAAGAAACCCGGTCCTGCACGAGACAGAACCGGATTTCTTTAGCAATGCTTGCTTTGCTCAGGCAGTAACTAAAAGTTACTCAGCCAGGAAGTCACGCTGGATAGCGGGATCGACCTTGACGCCAGGGCCCATGGTGGAAGACACGGAGATGGACTTGACGTACTTGCCCTTAGCAGAAGAGGGCTTGACGCGCAGGATCTCGGTGTACAGGGCGGCGTAGTTCTCGACGAGCTGCTGCTCAGAGAAGGACTTCTTGCCCAGGGGCACGTGGCAGATGCCGTAGCGGTCGGCGCGGTACTCAACGCGGCCGGCCTTGAGCTCGGAGACCATCTTGGCGACGTCCATGGTCACGGTGCCGAGCTTGGGGTTCGGCATGAGGCCACGGGGACCAAGGATCTTACCGATGCGGCCAACCTTGGCCATCATGTTCGGCGTAGCGATAGCGGCGTCGAAGTTGATCTCGCCCTTCTGGATCTGGGCGACGAGCTCGTCGGAACCGATGATGTCGGCGCCGGCAGCCTCAGCCTCGCGGGCCTTCTCGCCCTCGGCGAAGACGGCAACACGAACGGTCTTGCCGGTGCCGTGGGGCAGGGAGATGGAACCACGGATGTTCTGGTCAGCCTTACGAGTATCGATGCCCAGACGGAAGTGGGCCTCGACGGTCTCGTCGAACTTGGCGGTGTCGAGCTCCTTGAGGAGCTTGGCAGCCTGAAGGGGGGTGTAGAGCGTGGCGCGGTCGATCTTCTCGGCAGCGGCGTTATAGCTCTTACCATGCTTAGCCATGTGCATTACCTCCTGTGGTTAAACGGGCGTGAGCCCTCCCACATCGTATCGTGTGCCCTATTGCACACATTTAACGGGCGCCCCGGTCGGAGCGCCCGTCATTACCGTAAGAAATCGCTACTCAGCGATGGTGACGCCCATGGAACGGGCGGTACCGGCGATGATCTTCTTGGCGGCGTCAATGTCGTTGGCATTGAGGTCCGGCATCTTGATCTCGGCGATCTTGGTGAGCTGCTCCTGGGAGAGCTGACCAACCTTGTCGGCCTGGGGCTTAGCGGAACCAGACTTGAGGTTCAGCTCCTTCTTGATGAGGTGAGCCGCCGGCGGGGTCTTGGTGATGAAGGAGAAAGACTTATCCTCGTAGACAGAAATCTCAACGGGGATGATGTCGCCCTTCTTGTCCTGCGTCTCGGCGTTAAAGGCCTGGCAGAACTGCATGATGTTCACGCCAGCAGCGCCCAGGGCGGGGCCGACGGGAGGAGCGGGATTAGCTGCACCAGCAGGAATCTGGAGCTTAATGACGTTGGCAACCTTCTTCTCAGCCATGGTCATTCCTTTCGAATCACGAGTGTGAAGTACTTGCTATATCGTAAGCACGCACGTGTTAGAAGCACTCCTGAGATGAGCAGTCACAGAAGAAGCACGCTCGCGCGAACGGACGAAAACTTAAGCGATGACAGCGACCTGGTTAAAGTCGAGCTCGACCGGCGTCTCGCGGCCAAAGATCATCAGCGTGACCTTGAGCTTGCCTGCCTCGGTGTTAACCTCGGAGACCTTGCCATCAAAGTCGGTAAGCGGGCCATCGGTGACGCGGACGGACGTACCGACCTCAATATCAACCGACGTACGCTTGGGCGAATCGCCCTTACCGGGACGACGAGTCATCTTATTGTACTCGTCGCGGGAAAGCGGAGCGGGCTTGCCATTGCCGCCCAGGAAACCGGTGACACCGGGCGTGTTGCGAACACACGTCCAAGCATCGTCATCCATCTCCATGCGAACCAGGACATAACCCGGGAAGATCTTGGAATCCTTGGTCTCGCGCTTGCCACCCTCTTTGATCTCGGTGACGCGCTCCATAGGAATCTCGATATCAAAGATACGGTCCTGCATGCCCATGGTCTCGATACGATGCTCGAGATCGGACTTTACGCGGTTCTCGTATCCAGAGTAAGTGTGTACGACGTACCAACGCTTAGACATGGTTTAGCCCCTCAATCCAGAGAACAGAGCAAGAGCCTCGCCAAAGCCAGCATCGAGCAGAGCGATGACGACGCCGACGACGATCAGAGAAGCGCAAACGACGACCGAGTAGTTCACGAGCTCCTTCTTATCGGGCCACGTGACACGCTTCATCTCGGACTTCACCGAAGCAAAATACTTCTTGGTGCGGGCGAAGAAGCCGGGTTTCTCGTTCTTCTTGGACTTCGCAGCCTTCTCGCTCTTCTTGGCAACGGCCTTCTTGGCCTCAACCTTGGAGTTGGCGTCAGCGTTGTTGGCAGGCGCCTGCTGCTGTGCCTTCTTCTTGTTCTTCTTGTTGGCCATTTGGGTTACCTCCGCGCAATGCGCTTATACATGAGTAAACCGTAAGCCCCCTAAATGGGAGCTTACGGAATAATGACTGGCACGCCAGGAAGGACTCGAACCCTCAACACTCGGTTTTGGAGACCGATGCTCTACCAATTGAACTACTGGCGTATGTAACTAGAGACTAGCGAGTCTCTTTGTGCAGCGTGTGGTGACGGCACCAGGGGCAATACTTCTTAATCTCCATACGATCAGGCATGGTCGACTTGTTCTTGGTGGTCGTATAGTTGCGGCGCTTGCACTCAGTGCACGCAAGAGTAACTAGAGTACGCATGTATCCTGAACCTTTCATATCCGCCCCGTACGGGCACGAGTTGTTACTTTATCAGCTCTATGTAAGTGCTGTCAATGAAAACCTCGAATCAATTGGTTCTCGCTGGATCCATTCATATTTGGAACACATCAATGAAGCCAGCGAGATCTAATCGATCCCTCACGCTCGCTTAAGGGCGAGCTGGACGTAATTGGCGGGCAAAAAAGCCTCGCGCAGAAAAGAACCCGGCACCCTATAAGTGCCGGGTTCTCTCTAAGTCAGCTATATCAAAGAGCTAATTTACTCAATGATCGTGGAGACGATGCCCGAACCGACGGTGTGGCCACCCTCGCGGATAGCGAAGCGCAGGCCCTCCTCCATGGCGATCGGGTGAATGAGGTCGCCCTCGATGGTGATGTGGTCACCAGGCATAGCCATCTCGGTGCCCTCGGGGAGCTTGACCGTACCGGTAACGTCGGTGGTACGGAAGTAGAACTGAGGACGATAACCATCGAAGAACGGGGTGTGACGGCCGCCCTCCTCCTTGGTCAGAACGTAGATCTCGCCGGTGAACTTGGTGTGCGGGGTAACCGAACCGGGCTTGCAGAGAACCTGGCCGCGCTCGATGTCCTCGCGCTTGATGCCGCGGAGCAGCAGACCGACGTTGTCGCCAGCCTCGCAGAAGTCCATGGACTTACGGAACATCTCGATACCGGTAACGACGGTGTTCTGGGTATCCTTGATGCCGACGATCTCGACGGGCTCGTTGAGCTTGAGCTCACCGCGCTCGACACGGCCGGTAGCAACGGTACCACGGCCGGAGATGGTCATAACGTCCTCAACAGCCATCAGGAACGGGAGGTCGTTGTTACGAGCAGGCGTCGGGATGTACTCGTCGACAGCCTTCATGAGCTCGCGGATAGCGTCCATCCACTTGGCGTCGCCCTCGAGAGCGCCCAGAGCGGAACCACGGATGACGGGGATGTCGTCGCCGGGGAAATCGTACTCGGAGAGGAGCTCACGGGTCTCCATCTCGACGAGGTCGATGAGCTCGTCATCGTCGACCATGTCGCACTTGTTCAGGAAGACGACGATGTAGGGAACGCCGACCTGACGGGCGAGCAGGATGTGCTCGCGGGTCTGAGCCATGGGGCCGTCGGTAGCGGCGATGACCAGGATAGCGCCGTCCATCTGAGCAGCACCGGAAATCATGTTCTTGACGTAGTCAGCGTGGCCCGGGCAGTCAACGTGAGCGTAGTGACGGGCAGCAGTCTCGTACTCAACGTGGGAGACGGAGATCGTGATGCCGCGCTCGCGCTCCTCGGGAGCCTTGTCGATGTTCTCGAACGCAGTGAAGTCAGCCTTGCAGCCCTCGGTCTCAGAGAGAACCTTGGTGATGGCGGCGGTCAGCGTGGTCTTGCCGTGGTCGACGTGACCAATGGTGCCGATGTTAACATGCGGCTTAGTGCGCTCAAACTTCTCTTTGGCCATAAAGCCCTCCTCTTAACAGGTCGTCCCCGGACGGGACTTTGCCTTTATACCATAGTGGCCTCTCAACATACTATTGAGAAGCCACCGTGTTACCTATGGTAGCGGTGACTGGATTCGAACCAGTGACGCCACGGGTATGAACCGTGTGCTCTAACCAACTGAGCTACACCGCCGGATGGAGCCTGCAACCAGACTTGAACTGGTGACCTCTTCGTTACCAACGAAGTGCTCTACCGACTGAGCTATACAGGCACTTGACGGGTGGGAGCTATAGGATTCGAACCTATGTAGGCAGAGCCAACGGGTTTACAGCCCGTCCCCATTAACCACTCGGGCAAACTCCCAATCGTTCAAGTATCCGCTGGTTCTTTGGTCTTTTGGACCGCCGCCCCCGCGAACGAAAAAGATAATACGATGCAACCTTGGGGGCTGTCAACGAAAACCTCTAAATACACGGTGCCGGGCGTATCTATGTACCTTTTACCTGCGATTTTGTTGAGTTTAGATATGAAGGACGGTGGATTTCGCTACGTTGGTGACATTTCCCAAGGGAACACTTTTGCACGGTGGAGTACGCCTGCAATATCGACCTTCGATAACGTCCTTCTTGCACTATTACATAGGTCGCGATCGGGCTTCCCCGGCACAATCGAGCGTGGATTTTCTCCCGTTTGACATCGAGCGTGGATAATCTCCCACTTTTGGCGTGTTTCTGAGGCCAAAGTGGCAGATTATCCACGCTCATTCTCTAGGCGGGAGAACTATAGAGCCGAACTACTCGGGCCAGGCCAAAGTAGACCCATAGAGCGGCTCCCCCTTGGTGCAGGGGTAGCGACTCAAGTAACACGACGATAGCAAGTCGAAGAAATAAGTCATGGCATATTTCGAATAAACGCCGAGTCGGTCAATTCCGTTTCCCGCATTACCAAGACGATATACACGGTCAAAAGACCTCGATTTGTCATCGTTGCTAAACGCAGTAATTAGAATCTTCCTGCCCGAACGGCAATCAAGATACTCACGCGCCTGTGACGCAAATAGCCCGGAGACCGATACGAGAATTATCAATGACTGCGAAGCGTCTCCCATGTTTTTCAATTCCGCGACGTTAGCCCCAGCAACTATGCGAACTATCTTGCCCGCATAAAACATTTCCTGCTGAAATCGTACGAGATTGGCGCTCACATTATTGGTGCACCAGATTTCAACGTTTTTATGGCCATCAATTTCGTCGGCAAGGTGCTTAATAGCGATATCGGACACGCCGCTTTCAACCTCAGCGAACATCTCGATCATGCGAACGTCGAGCTCTGCCCTGTACTCCTCGTAGCCAAATTCCTCCTCTCGATGGCTTAAGTCGCTTGGAAAGACTGATTGAGTAAATGATTCTTTCAAATCGCTAAGAGACTGGTAGCCCAATCGATTGCAGAAACGACGAACAGCGGAACGGGTCACGAATGCATCGCGGGTTATTGCGGCAACATTGATTTCGCTCGAACGCCTAATGTGAGCGATGAGATATCGAGCGATGGCGGCATCGTTTGACCCAAACTCGCTGTTGATGATGGAGCTAATGCGATTGAGCACATCGAAGTCATTGATATTCACGTGATCCCTCTTTCCGCTCTCCTCGATATTATGGTTCATTTATTGAATCAAACAGCTTTGGTCGTTCTCCTATGATTCAAATCAGTTGACGTCATCTTAATCGTAATTCCGTCACACGTATCCACCGTGTTGAATGATGGAAAGGGGATTCATGGGCAACGTGAACAACATGCCGTTTCTCTGGGGTTCCGCCACGGCGTCTTATCAGTGCGAGGGTGCCTGGAACGAAGACGGCAAAGGCCTCGGCGAGTGGGATTTCTTTAACCACACAAGCAATAAGAACATCAACCATGTTGACGGTGATGTATCTTGCGACTTCTACCATCGCTATGAAGAAGATATCCGCATGATGAAAGAAGGCGGACAAAACACCTATCGCTTCTCTCTTTCATGGAGTCGAATCATCCCCACGGGTATCGGCGAAGTGAATGAAGAGGGTATCGATTTTTATAATCGAGTCATTGATTGCTGCCTCGAAAATGGCATAGAGCCCAACGTTACGCTGTTCCATTACGATCTGCCATTCACGCTTGCTTGCAAAGGCGGATGGCTGAACAACGACATGGCAGAGTGGTTCTGCAAATACGCCAAGATTTGCTTTGAGCGCTTTGGAGACCGCGTCAAAATCTGGGCTACCGTTAACGAGCCGCATTTCTACAGCTACTGCGTAAACATGTTGGGCAACTATCCCCCCAATCGATCGCTCGACGTTCAGTCGTACATGCAGTTTCAATACAACCTGATGCGCGCAAGCGCACTCGCAGTCCGAGCATATCGTCAAATGGGCTACGACGGCATCATCGGCGCCGTCCACGATGGCGGCGTTGTCGAACTCGACCCGGCAACCGAGCACCCTGATGACGTATTTCGATACGCAGACTTTTTCGCCAATCGCATGATTCTGGCACCAGCGCTTCAGGGTCAACTGCCGCCAGAAATGGACGAAATCCTTGAAAAACTTGGCGTCTCGCTCTATCGATCCCCAAATGACGTAGAAGAATTCAGAGACGGTAAAGTCGATTTTATTGGACTCAACGTGTATTGCCGAGAGTATGTAACCGACTGGCACGGTGGAGAGCTTGCCGTTTCGGCGAACAATAAGGGCGGTTCGAGCAAAAAAGTCGAAGGAAAATGCATTGCGCCCTTGTTTGAAAGCGCCCGCGACAGCAATGTTCCCCGCAATAAATGGGGCCGCGAAATACTCCCAAGTTGCATGTATTCAACCATCATGGATGTCCACGAGCGCTATGACGCGCCCCGCATCTTTATTACGGAAAACGGACATGGCGCCTATGAGCAACCAGACGCAGACGGAATGATCCACGATGATGACCGCATCGAGCTTCTGGGCCAGTTCATCGAGCACATGATGAGGGCTAAGCGCGACGGCGCGCGCGTTGAGGGCTACTACCTCTGGTCGACGATGGATCTGTATAGCTGGATCAACGGCTACGAAAAACGATACGGACTTGTCCATATCGACTTCGAGAACAATTTAGAGCGCACCCCCAAAAAGAGCTGGTATTGGTACCGAGACCTTATCTCGAAATATCAGGAGCAGGAAGGCTAGGAGAAAGAGATGAAATATCAGGCAATGTCCGAAACAGTCCTAAAGGCTGTTGGCGGCAAAGAGAACATTACATCGGTAACTCATTGTGCGACGCGCCTTCGCATCGACGCACGAGACACCTCGATCATCGATCTCCAGCTCGCCAAATCGGCCGATCAGGCGCTCGGGGCAGTAGTCAGCGGTGGCCAGCTTCAGGTGATCATCGGCCCCAACGTCACCGAGGCTTACAACGACTTCCTCGACTTCGCGGGAATCGAAGTCGGCGGCGGCGCGGTTGCCGACGATGCCCAAACCGCCAAGGATCTTGCAGAGGGTATCAAAAGCGGCAACACTGCCATGAGCCTGGTTGAGAAATTCGGAAATGTCTCCGCACAGGTATTCATGCCCATCGTCCCGGCGCTCATCGTAGGCGGACTCATTCTTTCGATTAAGAATCTCCTGGTCAATTATTGTGGATTGAGCACCGATAGCGGAACTGCTCAGGTTCTGCTGGCGATCTTCAGCGCCTCATTTAGCTTCCTGCCCGTTTACCTAGGCTACCAGCTCGCCGCTGTCATGAAGATGCAGCCTATCATGGGCGCGCTGCTGGGCGCAATCATGATTAGCTCGTCTATTAGCGGTGCTGAGGGTCTCGACTTTCTTGGCATCCCCATCCCGACGAATGACTACTCGAGCACGGTGGTGCCAATCGTACTGGGCGTTGTGTTCATGTACTTTGTTGATCGCGGTCTTCAGAAAATCATCCCGGACGTTACCAAACTGTTCTTGAAGCCGCTACTCACCATGTTTATCGTCGTGCCTGTTGAGCTGATTATCCTCGGCCCCGCCGGCAGCATGATGGGCTACGCGCTGAGTGATGCCGTCACGTGGCTCATGGATAACGTGGCATTTATCGCTACTCCAATCCTTGCAGCCCTTAACCCCTATTTTGTCATGCTCGGTCTTGATAAGGCCTACATCGCAATCGAAGTTACGAGCTTGGCGCAGCTCGGCTGGGCGCCCATCATCTTTGGCTTCATCTCAAACCTCTGCATTGGCGGCACGAGTCTCGCCTTGGCAACTGCAATGAAAGGCAACAAGGAGAAGAGGGGTATGGTCACCACGGTTGCCGTCACCGCACTCTGCGGCGTAACTGAGCCCGCGTTCTACGGCTGTCTCATCGAGCGTCCCCGCCTGCTTGTCGGCACGGCAATCGGCGCCCTCTGCGCGGGACTCCCCGCAGGTATCTTCGTCCTGAAGGAGTATGTTGCGGGAGCATGCCCCGGCCTTCTTTCGGCGCTGATTTTTATCGCTCCCGATGGATCCATGGGCAACTTCGTACTGGCGTGCGTTGTCGCCGTCATCGCCATCGTCGTCTCGTTCATCGCTGCACGCGTGATCATCAAGAAGAACCCCAACTATATTGAGTAAATGCCCGCTGTTTGCATTGGGGACATCCTCGGCAGACCATTAGCAAGAACCCAAGAAGTCCCTTAGGAGCTCGATTAATCCATTCGGATTCCTGAGGCACAAACGACCCCGATTCCACAATGAAATCGGGGTCGTTGTTTCTAAAGCCGTCGATAGACAATCGGTGTTTACCTTAGCTCCCTATCCAAGTTAATTATCCACGCTCGTTCTCCGGTCGGGAGATTTTCTTCTCTCTCGTGTCCAGAAATCCACGCTCGAGCAGGACATCCAGGACCGTACCTGCCCTTGTCTCGATCTGTAACAGCAGGAGACCTATTCCGCTTCTACATGTTACAGATCAAGATATTCCTAAAACACCCTAAGTTTCATCTCAATCTGTAACAGTTAGATGCCAAATATCGGTCTTGGTGTTACAGATTTAGACAAACTGGAGGACGAGACAAACCAAAAACGGGATGGGCGCTGACCCAATGGCGCACCACCTAAATAGAAACGGGCCCTGTCCCACAAGGAACAGAGCCCGAAACTCTCATGGAGCCAGTGACAGGAATCGAACCTGCAACCCACTGATTACAAATCAGTTGCGCTACCGTTGCGCCACACTGGCACACTTGGCGCTTTCGCGCGAAGCCAATTAAGAATAAAGGAATTGCGGACGAGGCGCAACAGGCCGCGCGGCGTTATATAAATATGCAAAATCCAGCAACAACACGTACCAAGCCCGTTCATTTCTGTCAGTTCGCCCTCAATCTTAAAACTCTTCGCCAGAACGAATAGTTTTAATTACAATTGGCTATATAAAACTATTCGTTCTGGCGAAGGGTTTCGCGATGTTGACTACAAAGGAAGCCGCCGAACTGCTCGGCATCACCCCGCGCAGGGTGCAGGAGCTCATTAAGAACGGCGCGCTGACCGCCCGCAAGGCTTCTGGCGTGTGGCTTATCGACAAAGACAGCGTAGACACGCGACTCCGCTCCGCAACCAAAAGAGGGGGACGGCCTCGTCGCGGGCATGGGAAAAGCGAAATCGCATTTACCCTCATGAACCGCACGCACGAAGTGGCCCAGCTGGTCTACAGCAGATCACGGAAAGACTTCACCCACATCGGCGCCGACGTCGATCGTGCCCACGCCCCTATTGGAGTTTTTGCTCCCAGCAAACCTGTATCGCTCGACTCCTTCCGCATCTGGTGGCGCGGCCGCGGTATCCCGCTCGCACGCATTGGGCTAGCCTCCCTGCTTGCAGAAGCCGCAGTCGATGTTCCCGATGAACTCGTACAGCGAAATCTTGGCCTCTCCTTATCCGACCAGTATTGGATTAGACCCCAAGGCTCCGGTCTCGCGTGGGAAGATATCAATTTCTTCAATAATGCTTTTGACGACGTCTCTCTCAGCATCGCGCCCTTCGCCCCAGAGGGCAAGGCAGCTGCCGCAAAGCCCGACAACACCTCGGACGGCAATCTTCAAAAGTACTGGACATGCGAGGATGACCGTCGAATACTCCACAAGGCAGGTGCGCACCTGAACCAGGAACCCTATAACGAGATGGTGGCGACCGCACTTCACCGTCGCATCCTAAACGCTTGCGATTATGTACCCTATTCGCTCGAAGGCACAGGTACTTCTGCCTTGAGCACATGCAATGTCTTCTTAACTGACGAAGAAGAATATGTCCCTGCGTTCTATGTAAACCAGCATGCAAATGCAGACGAGCGACTAACCGATTACGAACGGTATGTAGCAAACTGTGAGGAGCTTGGAGCGACAGATATAAAAGACGCCCTTGACCGCATGATCGTATGTGACGACATCATTGCCAACTACGATCGTCATTGGCGCAACTTCGGCCTCGTGCGAAACGTCAACTCACTGGTCTGCAGACCAGCCCCCATCTTCGATTCGGGCTCATCACTCTGGTGCAACATATCACTAGAGGAGCTTAGGGCGGGAGAGCACAGTTTTACCAGCGCACAATTTCATTCAAGCCCCGCCAAACAAATGTTGCTCGTCGAGGACATGGGCTGGTTTGACGGCGACAAACTCGAAGGCTTCGTTGACGAGGCAATCGAGATTCTGTCCAGAAACAACGCGCTCACGGCAAGGCTGCCATATCTAAAAGAGGCGCTTACATGGCGCCTCCGTAGAATGATCGACATCGCTGAATGGAGTTAGCGAGACAGCGTCGCGCCGTCAGCTCCCCTACCTCCCGCGCAGGGCCTTGAGCTTGGCCAGCGCCTCGGGGCTCAAGCGGCTGCCCAGGGTCATCTTGATCTGCGGGGCCTCCTCGGCCTCGTGAACGTCGTTATCGATCTGTTTGATCTCGTCCACCAGCATACGGCTCGAGATGCGCGTGACGCCCTTCCCCATGACGACAGCCTGGATCGTGCCGTCACTCGATACCACGGAGCACGCGCGGCCTTCCTCGCGTGCCTCGATGCAGAGCTTCTGCACCACGGTATCGGCAGAGACGCCCGTCGGCGAGAACTCGATGCGCACGCCGCGGGCCGGTAGGTTGGGGCGCTCGTTGGAGATGTTGCCCGCGCCGTCGAACACGATCACGGCCTCGTAGCGGCCCTGGGCAAACGCGGCAACATCGTTGATGAGTGCCGTGCGCGCCATATCGTGAACGTCGCTGGAATACGGATCATCGGAATGGTCGTAGACGAGCTTTTCGTAGCGCGGCGTGCAGTGGATCACGTTGTAGCCGTCGACCACCAGCAGCTCGGGCTTATTGGAGTGCACCGTCGAGACCGGGTCGGCGATGGCCTGCGCAAACGCATTGCCGCCCACGCCATAGGTCGCGGCCGAAACAATCGGCTTGGCCGAGCCTTCGCCAAAGCGCTTGGCCTTGGACTTGGCGCGGTTCTTCTTGGACATGCGCTACTCCTCCCCCATGAGCTCGCCGGCATTGTGGCGCAGCCACTCAAAGCACAGCGCGGTGGTCGCCTGGGCCACGTTGAGACTCTCGGTCATGCCGCGCTGGGGAAGCTTGGTCAAAAAGTCACATTTCTCGAGCACCAGACGCGAGATGCCGTCGCCCTCGGAGCCCATGACGAGCGCCACGCGGCCCTCGAAGGGAGCATCCCAGCAGCTGCCCTCGGCATGCTCGGAAGCGCCACCCACCCAAAAGCCGGCGGCCTTGAGGTCATCGAGCGCACGAGCGATATTGGGCACCTGCGCGATAGGCAGATGCATGACGGCGCCGGCGGAGGTCTTGTAGCTGCCCACGGACACGCCGGCGGCACGCTTGTTGGCGATGATGACGCCCGCTGCGCCCACAACCTCGGCAGAGCGCACGATGGCGCCAAAGTTACCGTCGTCGGTCACATGGTCGAGCACCACGACAAGCGCCGGGCCCTCGCCTGCGCGGTCGAGGATGTCGGCGACATCGGCGTAAGGGAAGTTGCCCACCTCGAGCGCAATGCCCTGGTGAGCGCCATGGCTCGACAGCGCATCGAGCTGCGCGCGCGGCACATACTTAATGCGGACACCCGTGGCGTTGAGGTCATCGACCAGGCGCGACAGAGCGGCATCGCGCTCCCCGCCCTCGGCGATGAGCGCGCACTTGATGGGAAAACCGGTGCGCAGCGCCTCGGCGGCAGCACGACGACCTTCGATAAACTCGCCCTTGGGAACCTGGATAGCGTCGCGGTTACGATCGCGTTGCGGACGTGCGGCCTGGGCGCGATCGCGCTGGCCCTTGGGAGCGGCAGCGCGGTCGTTGCGGCGAATCGGACGCGAGCCAGAAGCAGTCTGCTTGCCGCCACGAGGCGCACGCTTGCGATTGTCGGCCATAAAACGGCCTCCTTAAATAGATAACGAACAAGAATCGACCGTCCGAGCCATGGCACCTTGCCTTTCAATCGTCGGGCATGACCACCAGGTCTATGCCCTCCTCTTTCAAGGCAATCTGCCGCACCTCGAACGGTCGACAAATACTAGAGACTCTTAATACGAGTGCCCGCGGCAGTATCCTCAATGGTGAGGCCCAGGTCCTTGAGCTGATCGCGGATGGCATCTGCCAGATCCCAGTTCTTGGCGGCACGGGCCTCGGCGCGGGCCTCGAGAATCTTGGCAGCAGCCTCGTCCACGTCGTCGCCCGTATAGGCAACCAGACCGGCGGCAACGCCCAGCAGGCCCAGCGGCAGCTCGACCTTGGGCTCAGGAAGCTCAACACCAAACGTATCGAGCAGCTCGACCAGCGTATCGGCGGCAGCCAAGGCTGCGGCCTTGTCGGCAGCGTCGCCCGCCTGCTCCAGATACTGGTTGCACTCGGTGACAAAGCCAAAGACGGCGCCCATGGCACCGGCGGTGTTAAAGTCGTCGTCCATGCACTCCTTAAAAGCGGCACGGGTCTCGGCGGCCTTGGCGGCAAACGCCTCGGATGCTGCCTCATCGGCATCGGCCGTCGCATGGTTCGCAGCCCAACGCAGGTTCTCGACCGTACCGGCGATACGCGCGAGCGAGTTCTCGGCACCCTCCAGGCGCTCCCACGAAAAGTCGAGCGGCGAGCGATAGCTCGTCTGCAGCATCAGCAGGCGCAGGGCGGCAGCGGAGTGCTGCTCGAGGACCTCGGCCAGCGTAAAGAAGTTGCCGAGCGACTTGGACATCTTCTCGCCGTCGACCAGCAGCATGCCCGTGTGCATCCAGGTGTTGGAGAAGCCCTGGTGCCAGGCGCAGGTAGCCTGGGCGCACTCGTTCTCGTGATGCGGGAAGGCAAGGTCGGAGCCACCGCCGTGGATGTCGATCGGGGTGCCCAGGTAGCGGTGCACCATGGCGGCGCACTCGGTGTGCCAACCGGGACGGCCCTCGCCCCAGGGGCTCGGCCAGCTGGGCTCGCCGGGCTTGGCGGCCTTCCACAGGGCAAAGTCGAGCGGGTCGTTCTTGTCCTCGTTCTCCTCGATGCGCGCGCCAACCATAAGGTCGTCGATGTTGCGGCCCGAGACCTGACCGTAGTTGTGATCGCTGCGCACGGCAAAGTACACATCGCCGTTATCGGCTGCGTAAGCGTGGCCCTGCTCGATAAGCGTCTTGATCATGGCGATCATGGGGCCGATCTCCTTGGTGGCGCGGGGACGCACATCGGGGTCGAGCACGTTGGCAGCGCGCATGACGCCGATGAACTTGTCGGAGAACTCCGTCGCGACCTCGGCGGCCGTGCGGCCCTGCTCGTTGGCGCGCTTGATGATCTTGTCATCGACATCGGTGAGGTTCTGGGCGAACGTGACCTCATAACCGCTCGCGATGAGCCAGCGACGAATCACGTCAAAGCTGATGAACGTGCGGGCATTGCCGATGTGGATGTTGTCGTAGACCGTGGGGCCGCACACGTACATGCGAACCTTGCCGGACTCGATGGGCTGGAACTCTTCCTTTTTATGGGTAGCGCTGTTGTAGATACGCATTCGTTACTCCTTAACGGTTTTCTGTAGCAGGCAGACGGCCCAAGCGCCAATTCCCTCGCCTTGGCCTTCCCAGCCGAGTTTTTCGGTCGTAGTGGCGGCGACGCCCACGTTTTCGACGTCAACGCCCAGGGCATGGGCCAGGTTGGCGCGCATGGCATCGCGGTGCGGGGTGATCTTGGGCTGCTGGCAGGCAATGGTGCAGTCGGCATCGACAAACTCAAAGCCAAGCTCGCGCGCATAGTCCATCACGCGAGCGAGCAGCACCATCGAATCGGCACCCTCATAGGCGGGGTCGGTATCGGGGAATAGCTTGCCAATGTCTCCCCCGCGGCAGGCGCCCAAAATGGCGTCGGCCAGCGCGTGCGCGAGCACATCGGCATCCGAGTGGCCCAGCAGACCGCGCTCGTAGGGAATGTCAACCCCGCCGATGATACATCGACGCCCCTCCACCAGACGGTGAACGTCGTAGCCGTGTCCAATGCGCAGGTTACTGAACATGGGGAAGGTCCTCTCCCTCGGCCATACGGCCGAGCAGAATCGCGGTTACGGGACGCAGGTCCTCGGGCACCGTCACCTTAAGGTTATCGCGCGGGCTCTGAACGCAGCGGACGCGCCCACCCATGCGCTCGACCAGCGAAGAATCGTCGGTCCCGATAAACCCCTCGGCGATGGCTGCGGTGTGGGCGCGCTTCATGGCGTCGACGCTAAAGATCTGCGGCGTCTGCGCGGCCCAGTACAGCTCGCGCGGCGGCGTCTCGACGATGTTGTCGCCGTCGACAATCTTGAGCGTGTCGATGGCAGGCTGGCCGCACACGACACCATCGAGGGCACGGTCGCTCACGAGCACGTCGATAGCGTGGTCGATAGCCTCGGTCGTAATGAGTGGACGGGCGCCGTCGTGGATGGCGACATATTCGAAACCCGCCGGCACCGCGTGCACGCCGGCGCGGGTGGAATCCTGGCGGGTATCGCCGGCATCGGCAAAACTGATGGGCGTGTCATAGTCAAACGGGTCGATGGCCAGGCGGCGCATCTCGGCACGACGCTCGGCAGGGCACACCACCACGATGTGGCCGACCTTGTCGCTACGATCGAACGCGCGGATGGACCAGCTCATAAGCGGACGGCCCGCTACATTGACGAGCTGCTTACCACCGGGGTTACCAAAGCGCTGGCCGCTGCCACCGGCAACGACCACGGCGCATACGGGCGCCATTATGCGTTCCCCTGTTTGGTGCCCTTCATGCGGTACAGGGAGTCCGCAAGAATGGCAGGGTTGTTGACGCCAAAGTCGCCCAGGCGCTCCGGATCTTCGCTGATGTCGTCCATGAGCTCCTGCAGCGATCCATACTCGTCGACGATCTTCTCGGCCACGCCGTCGCGCACGACGGACACGCGCGAAAGCGTGCGCAGGCCCAGCGGTGTCATGACGGAGTCCTCGTCCAGGTCGTCGTAACCCAGAACCGCCGCCACATGCTGCGGGTCGGACAAGTCCTTGGGCGTCATACGGCTCAGGTTGGCGCGGATCTTTTCGGCATTGGCCTCGGAGGAATCGCTCGCATAGTCGCGAATCATCAGGTCGTACTCGGTATCCATGCTGGAGCCGGCGAGCTGCTCGAGCTGCATCTGCACGAGCTTGCCCTGGTTACCCAGCTTGACAATGCAATCCTTAAGCTCAGTCTTTGCCTGCTGCATGATCTCGAAACTCGAGAAAATACCGGTAATGTCGGCGAGCGTAACGTAGTCGTCGAGCTCGAGGGCCGTCAGGCGCAGCAGGGAGCGATCGAGCGACTGACGGGTAGTCTGGAGCGTGGCGACGAGCTGGTTGACCGAGCTCATGATGGTGGTGACGGGCTGGATCTCGTAGCTCTTGCCGTGAACGTACACGTTGACGACGGCACGACGGGCCGAGACCGAGATCACGATGGCATCGGTGAGCACCGACATGCGAGCGGCGGTGCGGTGACGCATACCTGTCTCGCTCGTGGCAAGCGAGGGATCGGGATTGAGGTGGAAGTTGGCGCGCAGGATCTGGGTGAGGTCGCCGTCGATGACAATGGCGCCGTCCATCTTGGAGAGCTCGAACAGACGGTTCGAGGTGAACGAAATGTTGAGCGGGAAGCCGTCGTTACCGGCAGCAAGCACGTTTTCGGTGTCGCCGACGCAGATAAGAGCGCCCAGGTGACCGGCGATGATCATGTCGAGGGCAGTGCGGATCGGCTGACCAGGTGCCGTCAGGCGGATGGCCTGTTCCATACGCTTTTGCAGCTCGTTCTTATCCAAGGCATCGCTCCCATCGTATACGCTCCATAAACGCTAAATAGTTTCTCACGGTTTGTCCCCGCGGCGCTCGCGAAATCCGATGCTTACAGAATGAGCGAACACAACTGAGGGCCCCAACCAAAATGAGCTGTTTATGTGCTAGCATCGGGATTCGCATATATGAGGGAGTAGTCGCGTAGCCGGGTTCGCCTCCGGTGGCGCGGTAAGTCAACACACTGGCCGATGCGGCCTGGCTTGCCTTAATGAACGAGACTCGTGGCTGCGCGCGCAACGCGTACGCCACGGGTCTTTTTTGTTGCTCCCCCAAGAGGTACACGCGGGCCCGCCCGCAGAGAGGGAGCCAGACTATGGGACTCGCAGAGCTCGTGCTGCTCGCCGTTGGCCTTTCGATGGACGCCTTTGCCGTTTCCATCTGTAAGGGCCTTGGCATGAAGAAGATCGACCTTAAAGTCACCGTGGTACTCGGCCTGTTCTTTGGCGGCTTCCAGGCCGGCATGCCCGTGATCGGATGGGCGCTCGGCAGCCAGTTTATGGGCATCATCGGCCCCATCGACCACTGGGTCGCCTTTATCCTGCTCGCCTTTATCGGCGGCAAAATGCTGTGGGAAGCCTTTACCGAAGACGAGGATGAGAGCGACAACAAGAATGCCGAGAAGATTGACCTGGCAGAATACCTGATTCTCGCCATCGCCACCTCAATCGACGCCCTAGCCGTGGGCATCTCATTTGCCGCGCTCTCGGTCGACATCGTTCCCGCCGTATCGCTTATCGGAATCACGACGTTTATCTTCTCCGTCGCCGGCGTAGCGATCGGCCACACCTTTGGCGCGCGCTACGAAAAGCCTGCCACCATCGTGGGTGGCGTCGTGCTCATCCTCATCGGGCTTAAGATCTTGCTTGAGCATCTGGGGATTTTGGCGCTGTAACGAATAACGGCCGCCCGGCATTACGCCAGGCGGCCGTTTTCATAGCCAGCCGTTTTAGAGCGGCTTAGTCAAGGCGACCCTTACGCGGCAAGGCGCTTGAGGACGTCGATGAGCAGCTCGTAGAAGCGCTCGGCAGAAGCGAGCTCCATGCTCTCGTCCGGGGTGTGGACATCGGAGAGCGTCGGGCCCACGGCGATGGCGTCCAGGCCGTGCAGGGCCTCGGCAAACAGGCCGCACTCAAGGCCGGCGTGAATGGACTCGATGCGCAGCTCGGAGCCAAAGAGCTCGCGATAGCTCTCGACAAAGACGTCGCGGACCGGCGAATGCTCGGCATAGCTCCAGCCGGGATACTCGAACTCAAACTTGGCGTCGAAGCCCAAGACATCGGCCAGCGTCTGCAGACGGTCCTTGAACTCGTTCTGCAGCGAGGTGATCGAGGAGCGCGGGGACAGCATGATCTTGACCTCGTCGTCAGAAGTGGCGACCACGCCGATGTTGGAGGAAACCTCGACGGAGCCGTCGGTGGCGACGTTGCGGCGAATCACGCCGTTAGGGGCAAGACGCAGGGCGCGGATGAGGGCAAGCGCGGACTTCTGATCCATGGCCTCGACCTCGGCGTCGTCGGCAATCTCGACGGTGCAGGTAAAGCCGGGGTCGAAGACCTCGAGCTCGGCAGTGACGTCGGCGATGATGCCCTTTGCGATCTGGGCCGCGGCCTCGGCGGCAGCGTGGTCGGCGTAAACCAGCTCGGCCTTGCACTCACGGTTGATGGCGTTGTCCTTAGTGCCGCCGTTAAAGCTGACGATGGCGGGCTCGCCGGCAACCATCAGGCGGTCGATGATGCGGGCCATGATGAGGTTGCCGTTGCCGCGCTCCAGGTTGATATCGTTGCCGGAATGACCACCCAGTAGGCCGGAGATATCGAGCGTGAGGGTGCTACCGATCTTGTGCTCGCGCGCGATCGGGCAAGTGTAGGTAACGACGACGCCGCCGGCGCAGCTGACGGTGGCAACGCCCTCTTCCTCGGAGTCAAGGTTAATCATGGTGCGGGCGCTAATCTGGGACTTGTCGAGCGTCTCGGCGCCGACCAGGCCAGTCTCCTCGTCGGTGGTGAATACGCACTCGAGGGCGGGGTGAACGATCGAATCGTCATCGAGAACAGTGAGCATCAGAGCGACGGCGATACCGTTGTCGGCGCCCAGGGTGGTGCCGTTAGCGGTGAGGACGCCGTCCTTAACGACCAGGTCGATACCGTCGGTCGTAAAGTCATGCTCAACGGAGCCCAACTTGTCGCACACCATATCGATGTGGCCCTGCAGCATCACGGTCGGGGCATTCTCGGCACCAGCAGATGCGGGCTTGCGAATGATGACGTTGTAGACCTCGTCCTGGTACACATCAAGACCGCGCTCCTTGGCAAACGCAACCAGGAAATCGCTGATGCCCTTCTCGTTGCCAGACCCACGGGGGATCGCGCTGACCTCCTCAAAGAAATGGAACAGCTGGGCGGGCTCGTAGCCAGTAATCTTGTAGTCCATGGTGCCTCCTTGGCGCAACTGGTTAGACAGTAAGACATGCGACTTGTATATTCCCAGACTTTGCGTGCATAAACCAGTCGAAAACGCCGAGCGCCCTTGCATCATCGGCTAACGGCGGACCGCATAGTGTAACGGTCGCAACTTCACAGCTCTACAAATCGAGGCGCCCCTGCCAGAGCGCCTCGATTGCGCGTATCAAATTGTCGCCACGCCCTACAGCGCGCCGGAACCGGCTTGCATCATGCCGCCGGGGCCCGAGGTCACGCCGCCGCTTACGGGCGCGGCGCTGCCAGTGTGCGGTGCCGCCGGGGCGGTATCGCCACCGAGCGTGCCCGCCGGACGCGGTGCTGGAATCTCACCCGTGCCATGGCTAAAGACAAACTTGCCGTCGGCCACATCGCACAGGACGGTATCGCCACTGCCCCACTCGCCGGCCAGCAGCTCCTCGGACAGCGGATCCTCGATAAGCTTTTGGATGGCGCGGCGCAGCGGACGTGCGCCGTTGGTGAGGTCAGTGCCCTCGGCCACGATCTTGTCGTAGGCCGCATCGGTGAGCTTGATGTTCATACCGTTGGCAATCAGGCGTTGACGCAGGTCGTCCACCAGCAGGTGCGCGATCTTGGTCAGGTTCTCGCCCGAAAGTTTCTGGAACACCACGATGTCATCGATACGGTTGAGCAGCTCGGGGCGGAACAGGCGCTTGAGCTCGCCCATCGCGCGGCCACGAATCTCGCTCGAGGTAAGACCCTGCTCGCCCGTTGTACCAAAGCCCACGCTCGCATCCTGCGCGATCTCGCGGGCGCCCACGTTGGACGTCATGATGATCACCGTATTGCGGAAGTCGACCGTCTTGCCCTGGCTATCGGTCAGGCGGCCCTCCTCCAGCACCTGCAACAAGATGTTGAAGATATCGGGGTGCGCCTTCTCAATCTCGTCGAACAGCACGACCGAGTACGGGTGGCGACGAACGGCCTTGGTGAGCTGGCCGCCCTCGTCGTGACCAACGTAACCCGGAGGGCTACCGATGAGCTTGGAGACCTCGAACTCGCTACCGAACTCGGACATGTCGAAGCTGATGAGCGCGTCCTTGCTGCCAAAGAGGTACTCGGCAAGCGTCTTGGCGAGCTCGGTCTTGCCCGTGCCGGTGGGACCCAGGAAGATAAAGCTGCCGCCGGGGCGACGCGGATCCTTGAGCGGCGAGCGGCTGCGGCGCACGGCCTTGGCAACTGCCTCGACAGCCTCATCCTGACCGATGATGCGCGTCTTGAGCACGCTTTCGGCCTGCAGCAGGCGACGGCTCTCGCTCTCGGTAAGCGAGGACACCGGCACGCCCGAGGTCACGGACACGATATCGGCGATCTGGGAGACATCGATGGTGAGCGGGCTGGCGTCGAGCTCGGCCGTCCAGGCAGCCTTGGCCTCGGCGAGCTCAATCTCGGCAGCCTTCTGCTGCTCGGTAATCTCGGCAGCCTTGTTCATGTCGTCGCTCTCGGTGGCCTCCTGCGCGGCGGCCTTGAGCTCCTCGATGCGATGCTCGGCCTCGCGCACCGGCTCGGGCGCGCGGTTGGCGGCGATGCGGGCGCGGGCACCGGCCTCGTCAATGAGGTCGATGGCCTTATCGGGCAGGAAGCGATCCTGGATGTAGCGGTTGGAAAGGTTCGCGGCGGCCTCGATAGCACCCTGCGTATAGCGCACATGGTGGTGCTCCTCGTAGCGCGGCTTGAGCGCGGTCAGGATCTTGACCGTGTCCTCGACACTCGGCTCCTCGACATCGATGGTCTGGAAGCGACGCTCAAAGGCCGGGTCCTTGGTGAGGTACTTGCGGAATTCCTCGGCCGTGGTGGCGCCGATAATCTGGAAGGCACCGCGCGCGAGCACCGGCTTGAGCATGGAGCTCGCGTCGATGGAGCCCTCGGCAGAACCGGCACCGATGATGGTGTGCATCTCGTCGATAAACAGGATGACGTCGTCGGCTTCGGTCGCCTCCTGGATCACGTTCTTAAGGCGCTCCTCAAACTCACCGCGATACTTGGCGCCCGCGACAAGACCCGGCAGATCGAGCGTCCAGATGTTCTGGTTCATAAGATTCTCGGGCACGTTGCCGGCAGCGATCTGCTGCGCCAGGCCCTCGACGATGGCCGTCTTGCCCACACCGGGGTCACCCAAGATAAGCGGGTTGTTCTTGGTGCGGCGCGAAAGGATCTCCATCATGCGCTGGACTTCCCTTTCGCGACCGATCACGGGGTCGAGCTCGCCGTCGCGCGCCTTTTGCGTGAGGTTGGTGGCGAACTGCTTGAGCGTATCGGCACCGCTCCCCTTTTGCTGCGAGGCGTCCGAACCGCTAAAGAACGGCAGGCCCGCACCGGGACGCCCGGCACCGGCGCCGGCGAGCGGACGCTTCTTGTCCTGATCCTTGGCGGTAAGCTTCTCGATGGCTTTTTTAATGGAAGCGGACGACACACCTAGGCGCATGAGGATGTCCATGGCCATGCCGTTGCCCTCTTCGACGATACCGATGAGCAGGTGCTCGGTCGACACATAGGTCTGGTTGTTCTCGCGCGCCACGCGGAAGGAGCGCTCCATCACGCTTATGACGAGCGGTGTAAAGGCGAGCTTTGCGGCCTCGGTCTCCTCGCTGGGCTCGGGAACGGTAGTCTGGACCTCTTTGAGTGTGTCCATGATGTCGTCGTAGGAGATATCGAGCGAGCGCAGCGCCTCGGCGGCAATGCCCTCGTCCTCCTTGGCGAGCGCGAGCAGCAGGTGCTCGGTGCCCACCTTATTTGAGTGAAGATCGAGCGCCTCTTGCTTGGCCATGGACATGACCTTGCGCGCGCGATCGGTAAAACGGTCTAACATGCTAGTTCCTCTTAGACGAGCTAGTTTTTCAAACGCAAAGCGCCGCCCCGCGGCAGCGCTTTGGTCTCTTTACCCATATGGAGTATATGCTAACCGTTGGGACCTTTTCCGCATGGGGCCGCGCGACAACGTCTACAAAAAAGGAATTGCCAGGTGCGTCTGCATCGGCCCAACGAGCGTGGATAATCTCCCGTTTTGAGCCCCTAAATAGGCCAAAAACGGGAGATTATCCACGTTCATGTTTTGCGGATCAGTTTCACTTGCACCAATTAACTGGTGTGGCGCCAGCGAGGGTCGGTGAGGGTTCTCGCCACGCCCAAGCCAACGGGCAGAAACGCCACGATGAGCACCGCGCGCACAAACCAGCCGAGCATATTGACCGTGTCGAAGGTGCACATGTAATACATCGAGCGATAGAGATACAAGCCCGGCACCATAATGACAATCGATGGCACCGTGAGGGCGATACGTGGGTAGGTGAGCTTGATTTCGGCTAAGCTCGCGAGCAGGCCCGATACCAGCGCACCGATAAACGCTGCTGCCTCGGGAGGCATACCTAAGCTCAGGCCCAGGAAGGGAAACAGCGCCGGCGCATCGACAAGGGTCAGACGCAAGGTATTGGACACGGCGCCGATCAGCCCAGCTGCCGCGGCCATCTTTACCGGGCTGTTGAACATCACCGAGAAGCCGAATACGCCAACGAAGCTCATCAGCATGCGCAAGAGCGTAAGGGCAAGCGGCGAAAGGCCGAGCGGGGCAAAATCATCCGGCGCCAGCCCCACACACTCGGCAACCATCCAGCCCACAAGGGTCGCCATCACAATAATCGACACGGCATACGAAAGACGCTCAATGCCGCTTCGCATATCGAGCTTAGCGATGTCGAGGCCTGCCGTAATGAGGGGAAAGCCGGGAATCACAAAAAGCATGGCGCCGATATAGCCTTCTTGGTGCGACATTGCCCCCGGTACGACCTGGCCAAGGCCGAGCAATGCCAGCAGATACGAAACGCAAGCGAGCGCAACGCCAATCGTCAGCGCGCTAAACTGGCCAAGACCCTGCTTGAGAATATGAGAGCGAGCAAAGTTGCCAACACCAGCGCCTACGAATGCGCAGGCCATCTCGATAGGGCCGCCGCCGAGCAAAAAGACGAAGGCGCCGCAAGCACAAGCTGCCGCAAGGCCCTGTTGCCAGGGAGAGTAATCGGGTTTTGAACTCTCAACGGTCTTGAGCATCTCGTGGTATTCGTGCACGGTAAACCGGCGCCCATACGTCTCGATTTCCTTTAGGAAGCTCTCCATCATCCAAATGCGATGGGTATTGACTCCCGTTGTGGGCAGGCTGACAACCTCGTTAAAGCAGTGGCCATCTTCGATGCAGGTGCACTCAAACGACAGAAGACTTAAGTCAACGTGGACGGTGACACCGAGTACGGCGGCAACGCGATTCATGGTATCGCGTACACGCCAGGCACCCGTTCCGCTCGCGAGCATAAGCATACCGGTGCGGCAGATGATGGATGACTTATCGGTGAGCGGCGCATCGACGGCAAGCTCATCGCCTGCCGTCACGATCTGGTGCCAGTCTGTTTTCATATGGAGTGCGCCGGCACGAACACCGTGGTGCATGGGGGCTCTCGAAAGCAGCGAGTCAAGGCGCGAAGACTGTGGGGGCTCCGTTGATTCGTCCTCAACCTCATCAGTCTCTTCATCGACCAGATCAAATGAGTCAAGCGATGCCGGCTCGCGACGATCGATTAGCTCCTCATCCTCATCGTCAAAGTAATTGAACTGATCGAGCATGTCCTCTTCGATTGCACGCTCGCTCGCGTCGTCCATATAGACGCTCCCTTCCTACCGACTAACCCCCATCCTAGGCAGCAACGGCTAAAGGAAACATAAAAGAGACGGCTGCCATGCGAGCCATGTGCTCAATAGCCGTTGGGTAGTCGTTTAAGAACGTCCCCAATGACTATTGACGGCCAAGGCAACGCCGATGTTTTGGCAACGACAGCGAAAGCCCGCCAGAGCGAGCAAGGTCCTTTTGGGGCGAGATGACACCATAGGTTGAGCATAAGTCAGCGAGCGGGCCGCATTTGAGACAAGGTGACGTGAAACGAAAGGGCGCTGACCTTCTGGTCGCGCCCTTGAAGTTGAACGTCAGATTGTCCAAATGC
Source organism: uncultured Collinsella sp. (assembly GCA_958350755.1). Taxonomy (GTDB): domain Bacteria; phylum Actinomycetota; class Coriobacteriia; order Coriobacteriales; family Coriobacteriaceae; genus Collinsella. The sequence goes on along the minus strand of CATWID010000001.1, from coordinate 12,509 downwards.
GGCCCGCGCAGCGTCGAGCCGTTACGCGGTTCTACGAACCGCGTAACTAGTTAGTACATCTTTGCGCCGGCGGGGATGGAAGCGTCGAGCTGGATCAGGTTGAGGCGCTCCTCGCCCTCCTCCTCGTGGATGGCACTGATGAGCATGCCGCAGCTGGGGATGCCCATCATCTTGCGCGGAGGCAGGTTGGTAATGGCAAGCAGGGTCTTGCCGACCAGGTCCTCGGGCTCATAGTATTCATGGATGCCGGAGAGGATGGTACGGTCGGTGCCGGTGCCGTCGTCGAGCGTAAAGTTCAGCAGCTTCTTGGACTTCTTGACGGCCTCGCATGCCTTGACCTTCACGGCGCGGAAGTCGCTCTTGGAGAAGGTATCAAAGTCGACGAACTCCTCAAACAGCGGCTCGACGGCAATCTTGGAATAATCAACCGTGGGCTTGAGCGGCTTGACGAAGGGGCTCGCGGCGTTGCCGGCCTCGGCAGCCTTGGCGGCAGCGGCACCGGACTGGAAACCCTTCTCGGGCTTCATGTGCGGGAACAGTAGCACGTCGCGGATGGAAGCCTGGTTGGTGAGCAGCATGACCACGCGGTCGATACCGATGCCGATGCCGCCCGCAGGAGGCATACCGTACTCGAGGGCGCGCACGTAGTCCTCGTCGTACTCCATGGCCTCGTCGTCGCCGCCAGCCTTCTCGGCCATCTGGGCGGCAAAGCGCTCGGCCTGGTCGACCGGGTCGTTGAGCTCGGAGAACGCGTTGGCGTACTCGTGACCGGCGATAACCAGCTCAAAGCGATGCGTCAGGCGCGGATCGTCCTCAAAGCGCTTGGCAAGCGGGCTGACCTCGATGGGGTAATCGCACACGAACGTGGGGTTGACGATGGTGTCCTCGCCCAGCTCATCGTAAATCTCGGCGATGATCTTGCCAGCAGTCCACTCGGGCTTAATCTCCAGGCCCTTCTCGCGCGCGGCGGCAGCAAGCTCCTCGACCGGCGTGTCGATGGTGACCTGCTTGCCGAGCACGTCGGAGACGATGTCGGTCATGGGACGGCTGGCCCACTCACCAGAAAGGTCGATGGTCTGGCCCTGGTACTCGATAACCTCGGGGTTGCCGATGGCCTTGTTAGCCGCCTTGATGACACCCTGGGCGAGCGCCTTCATGCCCTCGAGGTCGGAGAAGGCACGGTAGGCCTCCATCGTGGTGAACTCGGGGTTGTGGGTAAGGTCCATGCCCTCGTTACGGAAGATACGGCCGATCTCGAACACGCGCTCAAAACCGCCGACGATGCAGCGCTTGAGGTGCAGCTCGGTGGCAATACGCAGGTAGCACTCCTGATCGAGCGCGTTGAAGTGCGTGATGAACGGCTTAGCCGTAGCGCCGCCCTGGATGGTCTGCAAGATGGGGGTCTCGACCTCCATGTAGCCGTCGGACTCCATAAAACGACGGAAGGTGGAGAGAATCTGCGAACGTTTACGGAAGGTCTCGCGAACGTCGTCGTTGGCGATCAGGTCGACATAGCGCTGGCGATAGCGGGTCTCCTTGTCGGAGAGGCCGTGGAACTTCTCGGGCAGCGGACGAACGGCCTTGGCAAGCAGGGTCGCACTCTTAGGGGCAACGGAAAGCTGGCCGCGCTGGGTGCGCACGACCACGCCGGTCACGCCCAGGATATCGCCAAGGTCGAGGGCCTTGAGCGTGTTCCAAGCGGTCTCGTCCATGTCATTGATGCGGCAGAACAGCTGAATCTCGGCAGTCGCATCGCGCACGACGATGAACATAATCTTGCCCTGACCGCGCTTGGCGACCACACGGCCGGCGATCTTCACGACGTCCTCGGTGTCCTCGCCATCGGCAAGCTCGGCATACTTAGCCTCGATATCGGCAACGTAGTCCTCAAGCTCAGAGTGCTCGGGATAGGGGTTCTGGCCCGCCTCGAACAGGGCGGCGCGCTTGGCCAGGCGGGTGGCGCGCTCGTCGTTGAGCGTCGATGCCTGATCTGCGGCGTTCTGGTTCTCTGCCATAAGTTAACTCCTCAAACTAAAACGCTCCCCAGGATTCGGTCCCAGGGAGCGAAAACATACCTTTACGCGGGACCGTGGTCTAGCGTGCAATCTTGGCGATGGTGTAGACGCGGGTCTTGCCGGAAGGCGTAACGACCTCGACGGAGTCGCCCTCGCCGTGACCGATGATGGCGTGGCCGACCGGAGACTCGTTGGAAATCTTGTGCTCGAGCGAGTTGGTCTCGGTGGTACCGACGAGCGTGACTTCCATGACCTCACCGTTGGGATCAATCAGAGAAACGGTGGAACCGATGGAGACGGTCAGATCACCTGTGGTGGCAGCAACCTGAGCGTTGGCAAGGATGGCCTGGATCTCGGCAATACGAGCGGCGTTCTGGGCCTGCTTGTCCTTAGCGGCGTCGTACTCGGAGTTCTCCGAAAGGTCGCCGAACGCGCGGGCTTCCTTGATGTCCTCGACGATCTCCTTGGCGTAATCGCCCTCACGCCAAGCGAGCTCCTCGACGAGCTTCTGGCGGCCCTCAGCGGTCAGTACGATCTGGCTTGCGTCCATACGGATATCTCCCCAACTCTGATCAAACAATCAACTGTCAACAAAACGAAAAAGACCGGCTAGCCTGCGGGCAAGCCGGTCAGGTGCTCACCCCAAAGGGATGGGACTACTCTGCGTCCGCGTCGCTGTCCTCTGCCTGCTTCTTCTTGGCAGCAGCGAGCTTGGCCTCGAGCTCAGCGATCTCCTTGTCCTCCTCGGACTGCTCGACCACGACCTCCTCGGCCTGCTTGGTCTCGGCCTTATCGTCGCCCTCCATACCCTCGCGGATATTCTTGACGGTAGAGCCGAGGGACTTGCCGAGCTTCGGCAGGTTCTTGGGCCCGAAGATAATCAGGACAACGACGAGAATAATGATGAGCTCAGGAGCCCTCAGTCCAAACATGTAGACCTCCACAATACAGCGAGACAAGCTCGAATGAGTATACCGCGGGTATCGCGGTATCACAACAATAGCTAAAAAAAGGGACCGCAAGAAGCGGTCCCTCCTCATGCTCTGGTCGGGTTGACTGGATTTGAACCAGCGACCCCTGCGTCCCGAACGCAGTGCTCTACCAAACTGAGCCACAACCCGTTAGCTCGACTATAGTAACAAAGATTTCCGTCGCGTGCTAGAGAAATTTTTACTTCTTTGGCACTTCGATGCGAACCGTGTTGGGAATGAGCTCCGTCGCGCAGGACCACCAGCCGTTTTGCAGGGCAGCGTCGGCAAGCCTTTCGACCGTGGCGGCGGTGTCGCAAATGGCAAACGAGCAGGCGCCCGATCCACACACATCTACAGCAACCGTGCCGTCCTGTTTACGCAGCCAATCGAGAACCGTTTGAATCTGCGGCTCCATCTGTGCGGAAATGACGCCCAGGTTGTTATGGATGAGTGCATATGCCGTCTCGGCATCACCGGCACGCAAGGCAGAAGCTATCGCGCCGGGCTTGTCCGCAGGCACCGGAGCCTCGTCAAAACGTCGATAGGCTTCAATTGTTGAAACGCTTGCCTCGCGCGGCTTGACCAACACGACGGGCGTTGCGGGCAGCGCGGGATACTCAGTTGCCAGCACGTCTCCCCCACCTACGTAGAACGCAAGGCTCGCGTGCAAAAAGAACGGGACGTCAGCACCAATACCCCGCGCAATGTCGTCGAGCGCGGGGTCGGTGCGATCAATTCCCCAGAGCTCCGCCAAGGCGACAATGACCGCGGCCGCATCCGTCGAGGGGCCGCCCAAGCCGGCGCACAATGGAATGCGCTTCTCAATCGTCACGCAGATGTTTGCCTCGCGACCATAATGCTCGGCCATAGCAACCGCAGCCCGATACGCCGTATTCTTTTGCATGGGAAAATCTGATGCCGGAACCGTCTGGACGGTCAGCGCCTGCGCCGGCGCGACCGTCACGGAATCGGAAAGACCGACGGCTGCCATCAGGGAATCGACCCTGTGGTAGCCACGGTCATCGCGCTCGGTATGAACCCCCAGGTAGAGGTTAATCTTTGCCGGCGCGGAAAGAGTCAGGGACCGATCGGTCACCGTTAGTGCTCCTCGAGCTGATTGCCGAGCGGGGTAAAAATGTGCTCACCGCTCTCGGGGTCGAACAGCTCGACCTGCCCGGTGAGGACATCGATATACTGGTAGGACTGACGCGACTTGCGGCCGCGACGTTCGTCAACCTCGACGATAAAGACGGCGGGGTGGACGCTCTTGATGGTGCCCATGCGCTCGACGACGCGGGTGCGGCCCATGTTGGCCTTCACCTTGACGCGATCGCCCACCATATCGGTCAGCTTCTCGTGGATGTCGTCGACGTGATTGACTTCCATCTCTTCCATGAACAGGGCCTCCAGAAGGTGCAATTCAAAAAGGGGATAATACCCCTAAGATAGACAAAACTCTAATACTATAGCACCCTGTTGCGACCACGCGCAAGTAGCTAATTTGGCTACTTACAGATTGTCGGTATCGAGGACGATGGTGAATGGGCCGTCGTTGACGAGGTCGACTTTCATATCGGCGCCAAAGATGCCATGCGCCACATGCTCGACGTCCTCGCGCACCAGCGTCAGGAAGTACTCATAGAGCTCGTTGGCCACATCGGGCGCGCCGGCATCCGTAAAGGACGGACGGCGACCATGACGGCAATCGGCAAACAGCGTGAACTGCGACACCACGAGCACCTCACCGTCGACATCGGCAAGCGCCAGATTCGTCTTGCCGTTCTCGTCCTCGTTAATGCGCAAGCCCCGGAGCTTGCCCCACAGCTTATCGGCCTCGGCGCGCGTATCGCCATGGCCCACGCCCAGCAGTACCAGGTAACCGCGGCCAATCTTTCCCACGCACTCGCCGTCGACCGTCACACCGGCATTGAGCACGCGCTGCACCACCGCACGCACGGCCTACTCCTCGCCCGTCAGCTTGGAAGACAAGTGCTCGAGCGCATGGAAGCGATGACTAATGGCGTTCTTCTCGTCCGCCGTAAGCTCGGCCATAGTCTTGCCCGGCGTGTCGACCGGCAGGAACAGTGGATCATAGCCAAAGCCGTAATCGCCGCGGCCCTCGTGCGCAATGACGCCCTCACAGGCGCCCTCGCCATAAGTGACCAAACCGTCCGTGTCGATGAGCGCGACGACGCTCATAAAGCGCGCAGTGCGGTCCTCGTCGGCCACGCCCTCCAGATTCACGAGAAGCTTGGCGTTGTTGGCGGCATCGTCTCCGTGCACGCCCGCATAGCGCGCGCTATACACGCCAGGCTCGCCGTCCAGGGCATCAACGACCAGGCCAGAATCGTCGGCAATGGCCATAAGGCCCGTCTCCTCGACGGCAGCCTGCGCCTTGATGATGGCGTTCTCCAAAAACGTCGTGCCGTTTTCCTCGGGGTCCTCAAAATCGCCCAGCTGGCCGAGCGCCACAAAGCGAACCTCGGGCATGACCTTGCCTAAAATGGCCTCGATCTCGGTGAGCTTATGGGCGTTGCCCGTTGCCACGACAATGGTCGCCGCCGGGTCGAGGGTGTCGATGTCGATCTTCTCAAGTGCCATGAGTGGTCTCCTTGTCTCTATAGCAATGCCGCGCCGAGGGCGACGAGGGCCTCCGCCTCTCCCCTCTCAATCAACGGCAGTCTTATACTTCGACGTTTTCCCAGATAAAACCTGCCAAAATAAACCTGTCCCTTTTTGGCAGGTTAGGCGAGGACTTGGCGCTGGAGCTCGATGAGCTCGGCAATGCCCTTGTCGCCCAAATCGAGCAGGGAATTGAGGCGCTTGCGGTCGAAGGGCGCCTGCTCGCCCGTGCCCTGAAGCTCGATCATCTCACCGGTATCGGTGGCGACAAGGTTCATGTCGACCTCGGCGTGGCTGTCCTCGGAATAATCCAAGTCGAGCAGGGTGTTGCCGTCGACAACGCCCATAGAGATGGCAGCAACCTGGCCCGTGAGCGGGATGCGCTCGATCTTGCCGGCCTCGACCCACATAGCAAGGGCGTCGTGCAGCGCCACCCAGGCACCGGTAATGCTCGCCGTACGCGTGCCGCCATCCGCCTGGATCACATCGCAGTCGACGGTAACGGTGTACTCGCCGAGCGCCTTCATGTTGACGACGGTACGCAGGCTGCGGCCGATGAGGCGCTCGATCTCCATGGAGCGGCCCTTACGCTTGGCGTACTCGCGCTTGCAACGCTTACCGGTCGATGCCGGCAGCATGGCATACTCTGCGGTTACCCAACCGGCCTTTGCACCCTTGCGCCAGCCCGGCACGCCCTCCTCGATGGTGGCGGCACAAAGCACGCGCGTGTCGCCGAACTCAGCCAGGCACGAGCCGTGGGCATGTTTCATGACGCCACGGGTGAGCTTAACGGGGCGCAACTCGTTGGCAGCGCGACCGTTGGCGCGGTTGACCTGCATGTACTCCATAGAAATATCCTTTCGGCAAAAGATGTGGCGAAGGCTTTGGCGGCTGCCTTACATCTATTTCAGCTCATCGATATCGATATGTTCGATGCTCTTGAGCGGCTGACCAAAGATAAAGCTGCCCGCCACCGCAAACTCGGCAATGTTATCGGCCGTCGTGGCAAAACGATGCTGCGGCTCGGCGGCGTCGCCCGCCAGCTGCTCGCGGCGCGTGAGGATATCGGTCAGCTCGCGCGTGGTCTCCTCGGCGGAACTCACGACGCGCACCCCAGGCCCCAGCGCATGCCGGATAGGTCCCACCAACAGCGGAAAATGCGTACAGCCGAGTACCACGGTATCGATACCGTGGTCGCGCAGCGGCTCAACCGTGGCACCCACCAGCGCACGCACGGCAGGCGTATCGAAGATGTCCTCGTTCTCAAGCCACTGTTCCTGCAGATGTGCACCCGAGGCGAGTTCGTGTTCGACAACCTCGACAAAGCTCGAGGCAGGACAGCCGTACACATCGACGCCGGCATCCAGATCCTGAATGGCGCGCGTGTAGGCGCCCGAGCGAATAGTGAGGTTGGTGGCGAGCACGCCCACCCGGCGCGTGCGGGTGCTGTTGATTGCCGCACGGGCACCCGGCGCGATCACGCCGACCACAGGAACGTCGAGCACCTGCTGGGCCAGACGCAAGGCCGCAGCAGTCGCCGTATTGCAGGCGATGACCATAATCTTGACGTCGTGCTTCGAAAGCCAACGACCCGCCTGCAACGCAAACGAGCGCACTTCATCCTCGGTGCGGGTGCCGTAGGGGCAGCGCTTGGTGTCGCCAAAGTAGTAGACGGACTCGTGCGGCAGCGCCGTCGCAATCGCGCGTGCAACCGTCAGACCGCCCAAACCAGAATCGAACACGCCAATCGGGCGCGTGTCGCCTGCCGGATTCTCGATATCGGACATTACCTCACCAGTCTCTCTCGAAAAGACATGTCCAAGTGCAGCGACGCCGCGCTACGAACGCGCCGCGACCAGCAGCTCTGCCGTCGCCGCCCAACCGTCGACAATTTTGCCGCGCGTAACGAAAGCGTTCTCGCAAGCAGCCAAGAACTCGGGCGCGCCGGCGCTCGTCAGGCCATTCTCGACCAGGCAAAACGTGCCCACGTAATCGGCCATGTAGAAGTCGGACTCGGAGTCGCCGAGCGCGAGCGTCTCCTCGCGCTCGATCCCCAGGTGCTCGCAGAAGCGCGCAATGGCAACGCCCTTGTTGAGACCCGCGGGGTTGATGTTGAATGCGCGACCGTCCTCGACGCGATCGAGCTCGAGCGTCGTCGGCTTGGACAGGTGAGTCAAATGGCCGTTGCAAGCCCACACCAGGCCGCAGCCGGCCTCGTCGAGAATGGCCTGGACCTCGTCGTCGGGCACATCGCCGCGCATGCCGACGGTGACCTCGCGGTACTTGTAGCCAGTCGACATGTCGTTGTGGTATTCGATCTTATGCGGCCAGCGGGCGAGAATCTTCTCGCATACGCCAGTCTGCTCGATCACCTGATGCGGCGTGAGGCCGCAGGCGGGGTCGTAGGGCATATCGCCGGTCAGATACTCCCAATCGTTGGCCTTGAGATCGTACATGACCAGGCCACCCATCTCGCCGATGTAGGAGTTGAGGCCAAGCACGCGCGCATCCTCGTGGATCATGGTGCGGTTGCGGCCCGAGGTGGGAACCACCTGGATGCCGGCGCGGGCAAGTGCCACGACAGCCTCGACGAGCTTGGTCGAGGGGTTGCCGTCGTTGTCGCGCAGCACGCACGAGCCGGGCGCGAGCATGGTGGCGTCCAGGTCGGTAAAGACGTACTTAACCTTGGCAAGACGCTCGCGCATCTCGCCCGAAAGCTCAGTGACGGTCGGCAGGGTATTGTGGGACATGGTCACTCCATTACGTAGAAGGGGCTTCTGGTCTTAGGCGGCGCGCCTCACTCGAGGAAAAACGCGCTTGCAACGGCAGCGCGCTCAGGACGCCGCCCTCATCGCAGTTCATTAGTCAAACTGGGTAACATCGATTAGGCGATTGGCCAGCGAAAGGTCGCTCTCGATGGGCACGAACTTGTCGCCCACGTGCATGAGCTCCTCGTCACCCTTTGCCAGCAGCAAGACAATGGTGGGAGCATCGGCGTTGACGTACTCCTCGCGCGCCGCCTTGAATGCCGCGTGCACAGCAGCCTCGCGATCGAGAATGATCTTGTTCGGCGTATCGTCGGGAACATGTTCGGCAAGCTCGCGGCAGACCTTCATCGGGTCCTCGTGAGCCGGATCCTCGTTGGTAAAGATCATCAGGTCGGAATATGGTGCGGCCTCGCGCGGAAGCTGCTCGCGGCGCTCCTGCGCCTTGCCGCCGGCAGCGCCAAACACTGCAATGACTGGACTAGTGGGAAACGCGCGCTTAACCGACGAGAAAAGCGATCGGAACGAAAGCTGGTTGTGCGCATAGTCAACGACGCAGATCACGCGGCCGTCCTTCGACTCCACGACCTCCATACGGCCCGGCACACGCAGTTTGGAGAGGCCCTTCTTGATAGCCTCGATACCGATGCCGATCTCGTGCGCAGCGGCGATAGCGACCAACGCGTTTTCCACGTTAAAGTCGCCCGCGATGCCCAGCAGGACCTTCTCCCCCGCCTCGGACTCGTCAGCACACAGGCCATGCAGGTTAAACTCGATGCTAAAGCCGAGCACGCGGACATCGCTTGCCCACAGGCTTGCCTCGGGATGCTCGACGCCAACGGTCACCAAGCGCTCGGCCGTCGACGCTGCCTCCAGCACACGGTCAACCTCTTCGGTGCCCAGATTCACCACGGCGGTCTTTGCCTGGTCAAAGATCCTGAGTTTGCTCTCAAAATAATCCTCAAACGTGGGGTGTTCGATCGGCGAGATGTGGTCGCGGCCGATGTTGAGGAAGCACGCCACGTCAAACGGCAGATTCTCGACGCGTTGGTACTTGAGCGCCTGGCTCGAGACCTCCATGACCATGGACTGGCGACCGGACGTGCGGCAGTTGGCGATATGGCGCCAGACCTCGGGGGCCTCGGGCGTGGTGTTGGTGCTCTCGTAGCACTCGATACCATCGTCGGTACTCACCGAGCCGATGATGCCGCAGGACTCGCCCGCCGCCTTGATAATCGACTGGAGCATAAAAGCGGCAGTGGTCTTTCCCTTGGTACCGGTGATGCCCACGATCTTGACGTCGTGGTCGGGACGGTCGTAGACCTCCGGCGGCAACAGGGCCATGGCCGTGCGAACGCTATCAACAACCAGCATCGCAGCACCGCTCTCCTGCGCCAGCGGTTCCAGAGACTCGACCAGCGACTCTTCGCACACAAATGCGACGGCGCCCGCATCGAGCGCCATGCTCAAAAACGCGGGCTTAAAGGCAGCGCCTTTGCAAAAGAACACGTCACCTGCCGAGACCGCGCGCGAATCAAACGAGCAGCCGGTCACGGCACGCTCGTCAACCTGCTCTGATGCGCGCAGCTCGCCGAACACATCGAGAAGCTTGGCAAGCGTATCGACCGTGGTCACGGTCGCGGAATCCGAATGGTGCATCTTTCACCTTTCTCAGCCATTTGGCAGGGACGGTTTTTATAGTAACTGAAACGCACCCACGCAAAAACGGCTCCCGGAGGAGCCGTTACGCGCAGGCGTTCGTAAGCCGAGGCTAGGCAGCCTGAACAGCGGGCTGGTCCTCGTCGATAAAGAAGCGCTTGTACCACACCAGGAACACGAGCGGCGTATAGATCTTGCGCTGGAAATCGCCCTTGCCCGCAAAGTGCAAATCGAGCAGGTGCATGAGCTCGTCGGTATCGAAGAACTCGCTTGCCCACGGCGCGGTGAAGTACTCCTTGACATAGTCGTACCACTTTTGCTCGCGCAGCCAGTAGACAATCGGCACCGGGAAGCCCACCTTGGGACGGGTGGCCCACTCATCGGGCAGCGACTTGTTGGCAGCGTGGCGGAGTACCTGTTTGTTGCCGTTCTCGTTGATGCGGTAGCGGTCGGGAATGTGCTCGGCGAACTCCATGACTTTGCGGTCCAGGAAGGGCACGCGCAGCTCCAGCGAATGTGCCATGCACATCTTGTCGGCCTTGAGCAGAATGTCGCCCGGGAGCCACATGTTCATGTCCAGGTACTGCTTCTTGACTAGCTCGGGCTGACCCTTCACGCGCGCATAGATGGGAGCGGCAAGCTCGAAGGCGCCATCGCCGGTGTTGTACTCGGGCTTGAGCACGCCGTCGACCTCGCGCTCCGGCCATACCAGAGCCTGTCCCAGGAACGACTTCTCGGGGATCTCGGCACCCTTGACCAGGAAGTTATGTCCCTTGAAGTACGGCATATGCAACGCCAGGTTACCGAGCGCGCGACGGATGGGCAGCGGCACCATCTTTTTGTACTTGCGGACTGGGACCGTGTCCTCGTAGTAGGCGTAGCCGCCAAAGAGCTCGTCGGCGCCTTCGCCCGAAAGCACGACGGTGACGTCCTTGCGGGCCATCTCGGCCAAGAACCACAGCGGCACGGAAGACAGGTTGGACTGCGGCTCGTCCATGTGATACTGGATGTCCTCAAGCGCACCGAAGAACTCGTCGGCGGTAATCATCTTGCGGACATTCTCGACGCCGAGCTTGTCAGAAAGTTCCTTGGCGTAGTTAGTCTCGTTGAAATTCTTGTAATCGAAGCCCACCGAGAAGGTCTTGTCGGGCATGAGGCAAGCGGCGATGTAGCTGGAGTCGACGCCACCGGAGAGGAACGACGCGACCTTGACGTCGGCGATGCGATGGGCCTCGACGCTCTCGTGCACGACCTCATCCAGCTCGTCGACGTACTCCTCGAACGGCTTCTCGACGGCAGAGTAATCGCAATCCCAGTAGCGCTCGATGTTCATCTTGCCGGTCGGGATGTCTACGGTAAAGTAATGCGCCGGCGGCAGCTTGTAGACACCCTCGAAGAAGGTCTCCTCGGTTGCCGAATACTGCAGCGTCATGTACGGACGCAGGGCCTTTTTGTTGACCGCCTTGTGGAAGTGCGGGTAGTCCAGGAAGCTCTTGATCTCGGAACCAAAGAGCACGCCCGGAGCGCCGTCACCCGCATCGGCCATGGGATAGTAGTAGAGCGGCTTGATGCCAAAGATATCACGGGCGCCAAAAAGCTTGTTCTTCTTCTTGTCCCAGATGACGAAGGCGTACATACCGCGCAAGCGATCGAGTACTGCCTCGCCCCACTCCTCGTAGCCGTGCAGAAGGCTCTCGGTGTCGGCGCCGCAGTGGAACTTGTAGCCCTTGGCCTCGAGCTCGGAACGGAGTTCTTGGAAGTTGTAGATCTCGCCGTTGAAGACAATGACGACGCTACCGTCCTCGTTGGCCATAGGTTGGGCGCCAGCCTCGGTCAGGTCGAGGATCGACAGGCGGCGGAAGCCGAGGGCAACGCGGCCGTCGATAAACTGGCCGCCCATGTCGGGACCACGATGGACGATGCGGTCCATCATCTTGGTGAGCACCTCGGATTGGTTATCCGTCCCACCGACAAAACCGACAAAACCGCACATATACTATCCCCTCTGCTGTTGCTGGGCATCAAATCGAATCAGTAGCTTTTGAGTATACCCGAGGGTGTAAAGAGGGACGGAATGTTCAGGCAATCTCAACTGAATCAGCTCCGCGCCGACACGCGCCGGTTACCTTTAATGGATATGAGGTGAATGGGGCGATTGTTTTGCTATACTCTCTCCGCACGGGCGATTGGCGCAACGGTTAGCGCAGGTGCTTTACACGCACAAGGCTGGGGGTTCGAATCCCTCATCGCCCACCATTGAATTGGAAACGGTCCTCGCAAGGGGACCGTTTTTGTTTGGGCCCAGCGCATGGGATTCGAACCCGACAGGGTGCGGAGCTGAGGAAACGCGAAGCGTTTTCCAGCGCAGCACGCGAGGGCCGCAGGCCCGAAGCGAGAGCGGGCGGCGCCAGCCGCACGCGACATCCCTCATCGCCCACCATTGAATTGGAAACGGTCCTCGCAAGGGGACCGTTTTT